>NZ_JBEYIL010000008.1:0-528028 GCF_040635845.1 Streptomyces sp. NPDC006872 | reverse complement strand
TGGAAGGAGCGGACGAGGACCTCGTAGAACACGGCGCGTTTGAACCACTCGGGGTCGCGGTCCTTGGCGGGGGTGTCCTCGAAGGTGTCCGGAACGGGCGAGTTGACGGTCATGGCGGTCTGGAGCCTCCGATCGGCGGTGCGGGTCACCGGACGTGGAACACGTGGGCAGGCGTCCGGCCGGGCTCCAGGCGCACATAGTTCGTGCTTCCCCAGGCGTATGTGGCCCCTGTCAGTTCGTCGCGGACGGACAGAGCTGTGCCGTGGTCCAGGCCGAGTTGCGGCATGTCCAACGAGACCGTGGCCTCCTGGGTGTGGTGGGGGTCGAGGTTGACCACCACCAGAACCGTGTTCGAACCCGCGCGCTTGCTGTACGCGATGACGGCAGGGTTGTCCGTGTCGTGGAAACGGAGGTTGCGCAGCCGGTGCAGCGCCGGGTTGGCCCGCCGGATCGCGTTGAGCTTCGTGATCAGCGGAGCGAGGCTGCGGCCCTCACGTTCGGCCGCCGCCCAGTCGCGCGGCTTGAGCTGGTACTTCTCGGAGTCGAGGTACTCCTCGCCGCCGGGCACGAGCGGAGTGTTCTCGCAGAGTTCGTAGCCGCTGTAGATGCCCCAGGTCGGAGAGAGGGTGGCGGCCAGGACGGCACGGGACTCGAAGGCGGGGCGTCCGCCGTGCTGGAGGTGGGCGGGCAGGATGTCGGGGGTGTTGGGGAAGAGGTTGGGCCGCATGTAGGAGGCGGCGTCGCCCGACAGTTCGGTGAGGTGTTCGGTCAGCTCCTCCTTGGTGTTGCGCCAGGTGAAGTACGTGTAGGACTGCTGGAAGCCGATCTGGGCGAGGGCGTGCATCATCGCGGGGCGGGTGAAGGCCTCGGCCAGGAAGATCACGTCGGGGTCCGTGCGGTTGACGTCCGCGATGACCCGCTCCCAGAACACCAGCGGCTTGGTGTGCGGGTTGTCGACGCGGAAGATCCGCACCCCGTAGGACATCCAGTGCCGCAGCACGCGGACGGTCTCGGAGATCAGCCCCTTCATATCGGCGTCGAAGGCGATCGGGTAGATGTCCTGGTACTTCTTCGGCGGGTTCTCGGCGTAGGCGATCGTGCCGTCCGGGCGGTGGTGGAACCACTCGGAGTGCTTGTGCACCCAGGGGTGGTCGGGGGAGCACTGCAGGGCGAAGTCGAGGGCGATCTCCAGCCCGTGGCCCTTGGCCTGGTCCACGAACCAGGCGAAGTCCTCCAACGTGCCCAGCTCCGGGTGGACGGCGTCGTGCCCGCCCTCCGGCGAGCCGATCGCCCACGGCACGCCGACGTCGTCCGGCTCGGCGTTCAACGTGTTGTTGCGGCCCTTGCGGAACGTCGTGCCGATGGGGTGGATCGGCGGCAGATAGACGACGTCGAAGCCCATCGCGGCGATCGCGGGCAGCCGGCGCGCGGCCGTGCGGAAGGTGCCGTGCGGGCGCTCGGGGGTGCCCTCGGAGCGGGGGAAGAACTCGTACCAGGCCCCGTACAGGGCCCGTTCCCGCTCGACGAGCAGCGGCAGCGGCTCCGAGGCGGAGACCAGTTCCCGCAGCGGGCGCCGGGCGAGGAGTGCGACCACCTCCGGCGTCGACGTCGCCGCGTAGCGCTCGGCGACCGGCGCCGAGTCGTCGAGCAGCTTCTTCGCCGTCTCCCGCAGCAGGGTGCGCTCCGGCCCGCGCGGGGCCTTGGCGGCGGCGCGCTCGAAGAGGTGGCCGCCCTCCTCCAGGACCAGACCGGTGTCGATCCCCGCCGGGATCTTGATCTCCGCGTGGCGGCGCCAGGTGGCGATCGGGTCGCTCCAGGCCTCCACGACGTAGGTCCAGCGACCCATGGTCTCCAGGGTCACATCGGCGCCCCAGCGGTCGCTGCCGGGGGCGAGTTCGCGCATCGGCGTCCAGGGCCCGCGGTCGCCGTCCGGGCTCTTGAGGACCACGTTGGCGCCGATGGCGTCGTGGCCCTCGCGAAACACCGTCGCGGAGATCCGCACCGTCTCCCCGGTCACGGCTTTCGCCGGCCGCCTGCCGCACTCCACGCGCGGTTCGACGTCCCTCACCGGGATACGGCCGATCGCCCTGGTGGACTTCACCCTTGCACCTCCGCTTGCTGAAAATGGCGTTGTTCGCCCGGTGTTGGGCCAACGACCTGCACCCGCGTGGCGTTACGTCTCAGCCGGCAGGCAGCGCAGCGGGCGGGTCACGGCGAGGCGCGCGACGCCGTTCCTCCGGCTCGGCGCCCTGCGCTGCAGAAGGCGGGCGTCCGCACCGGCCCGCAGATACTGTTCGGCGGCCTCGGCGGCCTCCCGTGCGCAGCGCTTGCCCATCAGCACGCACAACGTGTAGCCACAGTCCTCGAAGGTCGCCCGCGCCGTGCGGTCGCCGGGGCGCGCGAGCATGGCCCGCTCCCAGGCGCGGTAACTGCGCAGGGTTCTGGCGACTTCGGTCTTCGCTGGTTGCAGCATCGCGCGGTTCACCTTCCGGGAGTTCAAGAGGTACGTCGCTCGAGGCGAGCGGGTCGGCTCATGCATCGAGGCCCTTCACACAGAGGCGCGAAAGCGTCCAACCTCCCGAGGCCTTCACTTATGGTGCACGGCGCATCACCCAACGTCCTGTTGGATCTTGGTTGTGGTGTGCTCGTGTTGCACGAATGGCGTAGCAGCCCCACTGTGGTTGTGACTCAGAAGCGATTGCCGCTCACGCTTCGTGTCGGGTAACTCGACCTGTCGGGCCGAGGAGGAGCGGGAGCCTCGCCGGTGAGGAGCGAACGAGATGAAGACCGCAGTCCCCTGCTACTACCACCTCGACGTGGACGTGAGTCCGGAACGGGTCGCCCAGGTCAGGCGCATACTGGCCGCTCATCTGAGGTACTGGGACCTCGAGACGCTCGTCGAGCCCGTCTGCCGCGGCGCCGAGCTGCTGCTGAGGGCCATCGACGAACACGCCACGGACAAACGCATCTCGATCGAGATGTGGTGGAACGGCCAGCATCTGATCACCGCCGTCGGCGGCGACGACCGCCGGCTGCGCCCCGACCAGGACCTGCGCTCCTGTCTGGAGCGGATCGCCGCGATGAGCGACGGCTGGGGCTGCTGCGCCACCGACACCGGCAGCAAGGTCATCTGGTTCTCCCAGCGGGCCCGTTCCGGCGAACGTGTGCCGCTCGTGCCGACCGCGCCGACGCCGAGCCTGCGCGAGGTGCTGCGGGTGCCCAGGGAACTGCCGGCAGCGGCCCTGGCCGCCCCGGCGCCCGAGGCGTACGGCGTCCTGGCGGCCGCCCGGTGACCTCACGGCGGAACCGGACACACCGCAGTGCAGGGGTGCCCGCCTGGAGCGGGCACCCCTACCCGTTGGGCGCCGACTTCGACGGACAGGGCACCAACTTCGCGCTGTTCAGCGAGGTCGCCCAGCGCGTCTACCTCGTCCTCGTCGACGACGACGGCACCGCCCGCGAGGTCCCGCTGACCGAGGTCGACGGCTTCGTCTGGCACGCCTACCTGCCCGGGACCGGCCCCGGGCAGCGCTACGGCTTCCGGGTGCACGGGCCGTGGGACCCCGACGCCGGCCACCGCTGCAACCCGGCGAAACTGCTCCTCGACCCCTACGCACGGGCCGTCGACGGGCAGATCGACAACCACGCCTCGCTCCTCGAACGGGCCGGTGGGAGCCCCGACCCGGCGGACAGCGCCGGACACACCCTGCTCGGCGTGGTCACCGACCCCGCCTTCGACTGGGGCGACGACGAACCGCTCCGGCGCCCCTACGCCGACACGGTGATCTACGAGGCCCATGTGCGCGGGCTGACCCGCACCCACCCCGACGTGCCGCCCGCGCTGCGCGGCACCTACGCCGGTCTCGCGCACCCCGCGGTGACGGAGCACCTCACCTCGCTGGGCGTGACGGCGATCGAGCTGATGCCCGTACACCAGTACGTCCAGGACGGCGTGCTGAAGGACCGGGGGCTGTCCAACTACTGGGGCTACAACACCATCGGCTTCTTCGCCCCGCACAACGCCTACGCCGCCCACGGCAGCCGCGGCGGACAGGTCACCGAGTTCAAGACCATGGTGAAGGCGCTGCACGCGGCCGGACTCGAGGTGATCCTCGACGTCGTCTACAACCACACCGCCGAAGGCAGCGAGAAGGGCCCCACCCTCTCCTTCCGCGGCATCGACAACGCCTCCTACTACCGGCTCGTGGACGGCGACTGGTCGCACTACTACGACACCACGGGCACCGGCAACAGCCTGCTCATGCGGCACCCGTACGTCCTTCAGCTGATCATGGACTCGCTGCGGTACTGGGTGACGGAGATGCACGTCGACGGCTTCCGCTTCGACCTCGCCGCCACCCTCGCCCGGCAGTTCCACGAGGTGGACCGGCTGTCCGCGTTCTTCGACCTCATCCAGCAGGACCCGGTGATCAGCCGCGTCAAGCTGATCGCCGAGCCCTGGGACGTCGGCGAGGGCGGCTACCAGGTGGGCAACTTCCCGCCCCTGTGGTCGGAGTGGAACGGCCGCTACCGCGACGCCGTACGGGACTTCTGGCGCGCGGAACCCGGCTCGCTGGGCGAGTTCGCCTCCCGGCTGACCGGCTCCTCCGACCTGTACGACCACAGCAGGCGCCGCCCGCGCGCCAGCGTCAACTTCGTCACCGCGCACGACGGTTTCACCCTGCGCGACCTCGTCTCGTACAACGACAAGCACAACGAGGCCAACGGCGAGGGCAACCGGGACGGCGAGAGCGTCAACCGGTCCTGGAACTGCGGGACCGAGGGCCCCACCGACCGCCCGGCGGTCCTCGCGCTGCGCGCCCGGCAGCAGCGCAACCTGCTCGCCACGCTGCTGCTGTCGCAGGGCATCCCGATGCTGTCCCACGGCGACGAGCTCGGCCGCACCCAGCGCGGCAACAACAACGCCTACTGCCAGGACAACGAAGTCTCCTGGACCGACTGGCGGTTGACCGACGAGCAGCGGACCCTCACCGACTTCTGCCGAAGCCTCGTCGCGCTGCGCGCCGCCCACCCCGTGCTGCGGCGGCGGCGCTTCTTCCGCGGCGCGACCGTCAGAACCGCCGGGCAGCCCCTGCCCGACCTGGTCTGGCTGCTGCCGGACGCCCGCGAGATGACCGCCCGTGACTGGCAACGCGCCGACGCGCACAGCGTCGGCGTCTTCCTCAACGGCGACGCCATCGCCGAACCCGACCCGCGCGGCCGGCCGCTCGTCGACGACTCGTTCCTGCTGCTGTTCAACAGCTACTGGGAACCGGTCGACTTCCGGCTGCCCGGCGCCGCGTACGGCGAACGCTGGACGGTGTGCGCCGACACCGTGGAGCCGGACGGCGGGCCCGACGAGACGGAGTACAAGGCGGGCGCGGAAGTGACGCTGGAGGCCCGCAGCCTGATCGTGCTGGCGCGGCCCCCGAAGCGTTCGGGGTAGGGGAGCGGGAGCCGGAGTTCAGTGCTCCCGGCGCGAGGTCACCGTGAACTGTGCGCCGTCCGGATCCCGCAGGACCGCCTCGTGCTCGGTCTCGACCAGCACGCTGCCGCCGTGCTTCTCCGCCGCCCGCGCGCACGCCGCCACGTCCGCCACCGCGAAGTGGACCTGCCAGTGCGGACGGATCGTCGGGTCGGGCGCCGCCTCCAGCGCGCCCGACTCGATCCGCGCCACGACATCGCCCCGGCTGCGCAGCACGACCTCGCCGCCCTCGTAGCGGACCTCGCAGGCGCCGGGACGGTCCGTGGCCCAGTCGAGGAGCTCGCCGTAGAAGATGGCGGAGTCGAACGCGTCGCGCGTGTGGAGTCTGATGAAGGCGGGCGCCGCCTGCCGCCAGGCCTCCCAGTTGCCGATCAGCTCCCCCTCCCAGACGCCGAAGGTCGCGCCGTCCCGGTCGGCCAGCAGCGCCGCCCGGCCCGGCGGGAGCGAGATCGGCCCCACGGCCACGGTCCCGCCGCGCTCCCGGGCCCGGGACGCCGCCTCGTCCGCGCTGGGCACGGCGAAGTACGGCGTCCAGGCGACCGCCATCTGCCACATCGACGCGACGGCGGCCACCCCGGCGACCGGGACGTTGCCGACCAGTGCCGTGCGGAAGTGGTCGCCGAGCACGCCCCGACGCCACTCCCAGCCCAGCACGGCGCCGTAGAACTCCTGGGTGGCCTCCAGATCGCGGCTGGTCAGGCTCACCCAGCAGGGCGCACCGAACACGGACTGCGTGGAGACGGCTCTCCGCGCACCGGAGGCGGGGGTCGGGCGATGGTTCATGGCACTCGCGTTCCTGGTCTCTCGGTCGGCGGGCGGGCGGTTCACCACCAGTGTCCGGCCGGAACCGTCCGAGGCGCCTGCCGAGTGATCCGGGCGAGGTCAGTTCGGGGCCGGCCGATCGGTCTCCGCGGCGATCCCCTCGATCTCCTCGCGCAGCCGTGCGAAGCAGCCGCTCAGCAGCCGCGAGACGTGCATCTGCGAGATGCCCAGCTGCTCCGCGATCCGGCTCTGTGTCATGCCCGCGAAGAACCGCAGGTAGAGGATGGTCCGTTCGCGCTCGGGCAGAGCCCGCAGACAGGGCGCCACGGCCACCCGGTCGACGACCGTGTCGAAGCCGGGGTCGGGGACGCCGAGGGCGTCCTCGAGGGCGTAGCCGTCGGTGCCGGGCAGCTCGGCCTCCAGCGACAGCGCGGTGAAGCACTCCAGGGCCTCCGCGCCCGTGCGCACCTCGTCCTCGGTCAGCTGCGCGTACGCGGCGATCTCGGCGTCGGTCGGCGGCCGTCCCGGAGTCGTCTGGGACAGCTCCTTCGCGGCGTGCCGGACCCGGTTGCGCAGGTCCTGGACCCGGCGCGGCACGTGCAGCGTCCACATGTGGTCGCGGAAGTGGCGCTTGATCTCCCCCGTGATCGTCGGCACCGCGTACGCCTCGAAGGCGCGGCCGCGGTCCGGATCGTAGTGATCGACGGCCTTGACGAGACCCAGGGCCGCGACCTGGTACAGGTCCTCCAGGGCCTCGCCGCGCCCCCGGAACCGGACGGCTATCCGCTCGGCCATGGGCAGCCAGAGGCGGACCAGCTCGTCCTTGAGCGCCTGGCGCTCCGGCCCGTCGGGCAGCCCGGTCAGCCGTACGAAGGCATCGGTGGTGTCCGGGGCGTCGTCGTGGGGGTGCTGCTTGGATCGGACGGTCGTCGTACGCATGATGCGCGCCTCCCTCAGGAGGGGTGCCGGGTCCCACGGACGTGCCTCCTGCCCGAAGCACTTCGTGCCCGATTCCCGGCATCGAGCATTTTGAAACGGTTTTGACCTATTTATACAGTGTTGTTCTTGACGCCCGCTCCTGGTGCCCACTTCTGGCGGCCCTTTTGACCTCCCCTTGGCTCATTACCTCTGACACAGAGGTAACGTCGACCGTGTGGAAGGCGATGCGCAGGACGAGACGTTCGACGAGACGTTCCCGGAAGAGCTCGCCGATGCGCTCGTCGGCGTCCAGCGGCTGCTCAGGAGGCGGCTGCGGGCCGGGCTGACCGTGCCGCGGCTGCGGGGCGCCGAGGTCGAGCTGCTGCGCCTGGTCGAGACCCGGCCCGGCATCGGCGTGTCGGAGGCCGCGAAGGAGCTGTACCTCGCGGGCAACTCCGTCTCGACCCTCGTCAACCAGCTGGTCAAGGACGGCTACCTGGTCCGGGAGCAGGACCCGGCCGACCGGCGGGCCGCCCGGCTGCTGCTCACCGAGGCGGCCGAGACCCGGCTGCGGGCCTGGCAGACACGGCGTGCCGAGCTCGTCGGCCGACACGTCGCCCGCCTTGACGCCGCCGACCGGGAGGCCCTGCGCGCGGCGCTCCCGGCCCTGCGCGCGCTCGCCGTCGATCTGCACGAGGAGGCCGAGGACTCATGACGACCGACACCGACGCTGACACCGCCCCGGACGCCGTCGCCTGTACGCGGCTCGCGTACGCGTTCGGCGACACCCGGGCCGTCGACGGGCTGGAGCTGACCGTCCGGGAGGGCGAGGTCTTCGGCCTGCTCGGGCCCAACGGAGCCGGCAAGACCACCGCCATCCGCTGCATCACCACGCTGCTGCCGGTCCCCTCCGGCATGGTGCGCGTCTTCGGCCACGACGCCGCCGGGGACCGGATGGCCGTACGCCGGCTGCTCGGCTATGTGCCGCAGCAGCTCTCCGCGGACGCGGGCCTGACCGGCCGGGAGAACGTCGCCCTGTTCGCCCGGGTCTTCGACGTGCCCCGGCGCGAGCGGGCCGCACGCGTCGGGCAGGCGCTGGCCGCCGTCGACCTCTCGGAGGCCGCCGACCGGCTGGCCGGCACCTACTCCGGCGGCATGGTCCGCCGCCTCGAACTGGCCCAGGCCCTGGTCAGCGCGCCCCGGCTGCTGATCCTCGACGAGCCGACCATCGGCCTCGACCCGATCGCCCGAACGAGTGTCTGGGAGCACATCACCGCCGTCCGCGAGGCCACCGGCATGACGGTCCTGGTGACCACGCACTACATGGACGAGGCCGACCAGTACTGCGACCGGGTCGCCCTGATGCACCGCGGCCGGATTCGCGCCCTCGGCACCCCCGTCGAGCTCCGGCAGGGGCTCGGCGAACGCCGACGGGCCGAGGGCGCGGCCGCCACGGATCCGCTGCCCACCCTGGAGGACGTCTTCCGGGAGGTCGCCGGCAGCGGCCTCGACGAGCAGGCAGGAGGTTTCCGCGATGTCCGAAGCACCCGCCGCACCGCCCAACGCGTCGGCTGACCGCGCCCGTGCCCAGGGCATCGAGCTGCTGCTGGTGCCGCCCCGGCCCCGCGACGGCCGACTGCTGCTGCCCGCCAGGATCGCCGCCCTGTGCGCCGTCGAACTGCAGAAGCTGCGCCACGACCGCACCGAGCTGTACACCCGGGCCGTGCAGCCCGCCCTGTGGCTGCTGATCTTCGGCCAGACCTTCACCCGCATCAAGGCGATCCCGACCGGCGGCATCCCCTACATCGACTATCTGGCACCCGGCATCATCGCCCAGTCCGCGATGTTCATCGCCATCTTCTACGGCATCCAGATCATCTGGGAACGGGACGCCGGCGTCCTGAACAAGCTGCTGGTGACGCCCACTCCGCGCTCCGCGCTGATCACCGGCAAGGCGTTCGCGGCCGGGGTGAAGTCGGTGATCCAGGCGGTCGTCGTGGTCGTCATCGCCGCCCTGCTCGGCGTCGCCCTGACCTGGAACCCGCTCAAGCTGCTCGGGGTCGCCGCGATCGTCGTCCTCGGCTCGGCCTTCTTCTCCTGTCTGTCGATGACCATCGCGGGCATCGTCCTGAGCCGCGACCGGCTGATGGGCATCGGCCAGGCGATCACCATGCCGCTGTTCTTCGGCTCCAACGCCCTCTACCCGGTCGCCGTCATGCCGGGCTGGCTCCAGGCCGTCAGCAGGGTCAACCCGCTCAGCTACGAAGTGGACGCCCTGCGCGGGCTGCTCCTCGGCACGCCCGCGCACCTCGCCCTCGACTTCGGGGTGCTGATCGTGGCGGCGGCGCTCGGCATCACCGCGGCCTCCTCGCTCCTGGGGCGGCTGGCCCGCTGATCTTGGCCCGGGGACGTGATGTGCGGCACGCCCCCGGCAAGCCCTTTCCCGGCCTGTCGGCGGATTGTCCCTGCGCACGGCTTGATCAGTGATCAAAGGGGGTGAATTCCCTGGCCACAGCGCATTCTGCTCATTTGACAGTGCGCTCGGCGCACGGATAGGAAGCAGCCGGTATCAAGTCGAGAGGTGGACTGTGTACGAGCCGAACGTGGTCGGGGACTGGCACGAGTACGACGAGTACGCCGGTCTGCGGGTCCGCGTCCACCGCATGGAGCAGAGCGAGCCGCCGCGGGGGCGCGACGACGCAGCCGAGGGGCTGACCTATTTCAGCCTGCGGGTGACCGTCGAGAACCGGGGCAGCCTGAACCCCACGATCCATCTCGAGGACGGCCAGATCGACGTGCGGCTGGGGCCGGACGGCGAGAGCGCGTTCATCGACTGGCGCAACTCGCAGTTCATCGAGGGCTTCGACGTCTATCCGCTGCGCCGGGTCACCGCCGTGCTGTACGCGGCGGGACCCGAGGCGTCCCTCGGACAGGTGGACGTCCAGATCCAGCTGCGGGTCGACGACGACTGGGCCGACCGCCGGCTGTGGACGGGCGGCATGGGGCTGCACGAGGGGGCCTGTGGGGCTTCGGCCGGGGCCGCCCGCGACAGCCTGGCCGGCCAGGTGAGCAACTTCCTGCGCGACCAGGCCGAAGAGGGCACCGCCTGACCGGCGACGCCCTCTCCTGCGGTTGCGGTGACCGGCTCGGCCGGTCACCGGACGGTCAGTGCGGGATGCCGTCGATGATCTCGCGCGCGCCCTGACGCAGCAGCGACACCGCCACCGAGGTGCCGAGCGTCGCCGGGTCGAGGCGGCCCGCCCACTCGTGGGCGTTCAGCCGGGTCTTGCCGTCCGGGGTGAACACACAGGCCCGCAGGGACAGTTCGCCGCTGCGGTCGACCCGCGCGAAGCCCGCGATCGGGCTGTTGCAGTGCCCCTGCAGGACGTGCAGGAACATGCGCTCCGCCGTGGCCTCCCGATGGGTGGCCGGATCGCCGAGCCCGCTGACCGCGTCGATGAGCTCGCTGTCGCCCTCACGGCACTGCAGGGCGAGGATGCCCGCGCCGATCGGCGGCATCATCGTCTCCGGCGACAGCACCTCGCTGATCACATCACGCCGGTCGATGCGCTCCAGGCCGGACACCGCGAGCAGCAGCGCGTCCGCCTCGCCCGCCGCGAGCTTCTCCAGCCGCCGGTTGGCGTTGCCGCGGAACGGCACGCACTCCAGGTGCGGGTGGGTGGCGGCGAGCTGGGCGATCCGGCGCACCGAGGAGGTGCCGATGCGGGTCCCGGCCGGCAGCTCGTCCAGGGTGAGGCCGCCCGGGTGCACGAGGGCGTCCCGGATGTCGTCGCGCTGCAGGAACGCGGCGAACACCGTGCCCGCGGGCAGCGGTCGGTCGGCGGGGACGTCCTTGACGCAGTGCACCGCGAGATCCGCCTCACCGGCCAGCAGCGCGGCGTCGACCTCCTTGGTGAACGCGCCCTTGCCGTCGACCTTGGACAGGTCGCCCATCCACTTGTCGCCGGTCGTCTTCACGGGGACGACCTCGGTGCGCACAGCGGGATACAGGACGGTCAACTCCGCGCGGACCCGCTCCACTTGGGCCAGGGCCATGGGCGAGTCGCGGGAGACGATGCGGATCAGTTCCGGAACGGACATGCGGGACACGATAGACCCTCACGGCCCGTGCCCCGCACCGCTTGCAGGTTTCGGCCACGCATCACCGCTTCGCTCGCCAGTCGAAGGGGTAGAGGTCCATGGCCCAGTCCGGCGAGACGGCGTCGAGCTCGGCGACGCGCGCCGGCGTGCGCAGCAGACAGCGGTGGCGCAGCAGGTCGCTCCGCTCGGCGGGCGTCAGCAGTGCCGTGTGGGGGTCGTCCCGCACCGAGTGGGTGTCGTCGCGTCCCTCGGCGTTGAGCAGGTCGCCCTCGGCGGTGCGGACGTCCACCCTGAAGTCCGTACGCCACTGGGAGTTGTGCCCCCAGCCCAGGGACTCGTCGACGGTCGGGCGGTGCCGGCGCAGAAACGTCCAGTACAGGGGCGAGCGGTCGGCGACCCCGCGTTCGGCGTGCCGGGCGCCGGCGCGCACCCGGACCCCGGCACGGCCGAACAGGACGGGTCCCAGCCGGAGCCCCGGCCAGACCACTTCGGTGATCCGCACCGGCTCGTCGGGGTCCTCGGCCTGCTCGACGGCCACGATCTCGTGCCGGAACGGGTCGAACGCCCCGCTCTCCTCGAAGGGCGTCATCCCGAGCCCGGCGAAGAGGGTCGCGTACTCGTCCGGTCCCACCGTGGGCCAGTGGTGGAGGCGGTCCTCCTCGCCGGGGGCGGGCGGCGGCTGCCGGGACAGCAGCAGCACATCGCTGACCCGGCTCAGGGCGTACAGCTCCCAGAGCAGTTCCGCCCGTCGGTCCTGCGGGCCGGTGCGAGCGGCCAACACACCGGCGCCCGCCAGGAGTTCGGTGCGGTAGGCGCCCTCGGCGCGGGCCAGCCAGGCCGCCATGACCGGGGCGGGGTCGCGGTCCGCCGTTCCGTCGCGCAGCGCCTCGTACAGCCGACGGGCGCCCATCCCCTCGCGCCTCAGGGGTTCACCCGCAGGCTGAAGCGCCGTTTGTCGGTGCCCAGGGCGCCGTTGCGGGCGTAGAAGCGGATCGCGCCGTCGTTCCAGGCGGGGGTCTGCCACTGCACCTCGGCCAGGCCCAGGCTGCGGGCCCGGTCCGCGACCGCGTCCATCATCAGCGGGCCCAGTCCGAGGCCGCGGTGGCCGGGGGCGAGGAACAGACAGTCCATGTGGAGGTACTCGCGGCCCTCCCAGGTGGAGAGCTCGGGCGCGCAGGTGGCGTAGCCGACGAGCTCGCCGTCGGGCAGTTCGGCGACCAGACAGCACAGCCGGGGGGCGGGGTCGTCGAAGAGCAGCACGGCCAGGCGCCCCGCGAGATCGGGGACCGGCGGGGCGGCGCGCTCGTACTCCGCGTGCTGGGCGGCCAGTTCGGCGACCCGCGGCAGATCCGACCGCTCGGCGTGCCGGACCCGGGCGGCGCTCACCTGACGTCTCCCTCGACGGTGTCCGCGCCCCACGCGGCGAGCCGCTCCGGGAGGGAGCCGACGCCGTCGAGGACCTGCCGTGCGAAGGCGTCGCGTTCATGGGCCAGGACGGCGGCCTCCCACACGCACGGGGCGAGCCCCGCTCTCGCGGGCCGCAGAGCCTCCGGCCGGCCGGCCGGACCGGTGAACACCGCCAGGTCCGACATATGGCCCTCGATCCAGGTGTGGATCAGGAGGTAGTCCCCGTCGCCGCCGGCGTGCACCAGCACGACGGCCAGGCCGAGCGAGCCCCGCAGCTCGCCGAGCGCCAGGTGGCCCTCGGCGATCCGCAACGCCTCCTGGGCGTCCCGCTCCGTCACCGTCCGCCCCGGCGCCTCGATCGCGTACGCCTTGACCAGGTGTCCGGCGACCTCCTGGGCGCCCAACGGGCGGACGGCGCGGGCGTGGTGACCCTCGGCGAGCGTGCGCAGCTCCTTCGCCGGGACGGCCGACGGCAGTTCGTCGTGAAGATCCATCCGAACATCATGCGACGTACGTGCGCCGCCGTCCACGGTCGAGGTACGGACCGGTCGGTTCAGTATGGCCGCGGACCGGCCCCGGGGCGGCCCCGAACACGGGGTCCCGCTTCGGGGCCGATCCCGGCCCGGGGTCACGCGTTGGGGTCGAAGGAGATCCCGGACGGCTTGGCCGACGACAGGTTGCCGGCGAAACTGGCGTCCTTCAGACCGAAGTTGGCGCTGCCGAAGTCGTACGCGCTCAACTTGTCCCGCAGGCCCGACGGGTAGCCGTTCCAGCCGACCAGCGGCGGGTACTGCCAGGTGCCCTTGGCGTTCTCCGGCGGCTCGTCGCCCGAGTTGCCCAGCCGGAAGCAGTGCGTGCTGATGCCGTCCTTGTGGTAGACGGCCTTCGCGTGGGTGCCCTCGAAGCGCACGGTGGACGCGGCGTGCACGGTGAACGAACCGTGGTTGGACGTCGAGACGTACTGCACCGCGCCGTTCTGCACCCAGACCACGACGTGCTCCCAGTCGTGCCGGTGCCCGCCTATGCTGCTGTTCGCGAGCGCCTGGTCCTTCTCGAAGTACAGGCTGTACATGTACGCGCACCAGCCGTTGTTGCACTTGTAGCGCGAGTAGCTGTTGGTGTTGTCCAGGTCGGAGGCGTCGTGGCAGTCGCCGCTGAGCGAACCGGTCGGCTTCAGACCGCCGTTGATCGTGCCGTCGGGTCCGATGGCGGGCGTGGGGTAGCACCCGTCCGTGTCGTAGTCGAAGGCGGGCTGGTACGTCAGCTCGGCGGCCTCGGCGTTCTGCGGCAGTGCCTGGGGAGGAGCGGCGAAGGCGGCCGAGGGAACGGCGAGGACGAGCGCGGCGGCACCGGCGAGACCGGTGAGCCATCTCCTGCGGTGGGCCTTGAACGTGGCTGAGGACACGGCGTTCTCCTCGTGAGGGGGCGCAGCCGAACGGCTGTGGGGGAAAAGGAAGTTCAGCTTCCAGGGTTTTCACTTCCGCGCCAAGAGGTCGCAGGCGTATCAGTGATGAAGGACAGCCCAATACTTGGTCACCTGGTGCCGGGTCAGGCGGAAGTGTCCGGAAGGTCCGCCGCCGACTCCTCGGGCGTCAGGTCGGCACGCAGCCGCAGCCACGACGGCTGGCGCAGCAACCCCGCCCGGGTGCGCGTGCGGTAGCGGACCTCGCCGACCAGCCGCGGCACGACCCAGTGCGCGCCCGCCGCCGGCGGCACGGAGTCGAAGGGGCACACCCCGGTCTCGGCGGTCCGCAGCAGCGCCGCGAGTTCGACGCGCTCGGCCTCGCTCCAGCCGGTGCCCACGTTGCCGACGTACCGCAGACCCGTCGCGGCGCGCTGTCCGACGAGGACGGCGCCGGGCAGCCCGGTCAGCCGCCCCTTGCCGGGCAGCCAGCCGCCGACCAGGACGTCCGCGACCGACATGTTCCGGATCTTGATCCAGGACCGGGAGCGCACGCCCGGTTCGTACACCGAGTCGAGCCGCTTGCAGACCAGCCCCTCCAGCCCGTGCGCGCGGGTCGCCTCCAACGCCTCCCGCCCGTGCCCGACCAGGGCGCCCGGCGTCGACCAGCACGGCCCCTCCAGCTCCAGCGCCTCCAGCCGGGCCCGGCGCCGCGTGTAGGACAGGGGGAGCAGGGAACGCCCGCCCAGGTGCAGCACGTCGAACAGGACGAGGTGCACGGGAGCTGCCGCCGCCAGCCGCGCGGCCTTGCCCGGCGCCTGCACCAGCCCCATCCGGGACTGCAGCAACTGGAAGTCGGCGCGGCCGTGTTCGTCCAGGGCGAGCACCTCCCCGTCCAGCACGGCCGGCGTCGCGCCGAGCGCCGCGCCCAGCGGCCGCAGCTCGGGATAGGCGCCGGTGATGTCCTCCCCCGAACGGGCGCGCAGGGTGATGCTCCCGTCCCCGGCGAGATACACGACGGCCCGCTGCCCGTCCTGCTTGGTCTCGTAGGCCCACCGGGCGTCCTGGGCGGCGGGCGGCAGCCGGCCCGGGGAGGCGAGCATGGGGGCGATGCGCGGGAGGGTCACGGGTGAGTTGTGGACGCCGCCGGGCCGCCGCACGCGGCCGACCCCCCGGTTTCGCCTGAACGGCGCTGTGCCCGACGAGCCGTCAGTGGTCGCCGGTCGGCGGCGCGGGCGCCTGGACCAGGCCCGATCGGTAGGCGACGACGACCAGCTGGGCGCGGTCGCGGGCGCCGAGTTTCGTCATGGCGCGGTGCACATGGGTGCGGACCGTGAGCGGGCTGACGAAGAGCTTCTCGGCGATCTCCTCGTTGGAGCAGCCCTCCGCGACCCAGGCCATCACCTCGCGCTCGCGGGCGGTCAGCGCCGTCAGGTCGTCGGGGGCGGCGAGCCGGGCGCCCTCCGCCGGGGAGGCCAGGAAACGGGTGATCAGGGAGCGGGTGGCGAGCGGCGAGAGGAGGGACTCGCCGCAGGCTACGGTGCGGATGCCGGCCAGCAGGGCGTCGGCGGTGACGTCCTTGCCGAGGAAGCCGCTCGCGCCGGACCGCAGCGCCCGGGCGACGTATTCGTCCATCTCGAACGTCGTCAGGATCAGCACCCGGGTGCCGGACAGGGCGGGGTCGGCGCACACGGCGGAGGTCGCGGCGAGGCCGTCGGTGCCGGGCATGCGGATGTCCATGAGGACGACGTCCGGACGGTGCAGCCGGGCGAGTTCGACGGCCTCGGCCCCGTCGGTGGCCTCGCCCACCACCTCCATGTCGTCGCAGGAGTCGATGAGGATCCGGAAGGTGGCCCGCAACAGGGCCTGGTCGTCGGCGAGCAGCACGCGGATGGTCATGGGGTCCGTTCTCGGGGCGCGGGAGTGTCGGGGTGGAGGGGAAGCCGGGTGGTGACCTGGAAGCCGCCCCCGGGACGGCGCCCGGCCTGCAGGACACCGCCCACGGACTCGGCGCGCTCGCGCATGCCGATCAGGCCGAAACCCCGGCCGCCCGGGGCTGCGGCGGGCACGGCGGTCCCGTCGTCGGTGACGGTGATCGTCAGCCGGTCGCGGCCGAAGTGCAGCCGCACCCGGGCGGTGCGCGCGCCCGCGTGCTTGCTGACGTTGGTCAGCGCCTCCTGCACGATGCGATACGCCGTCAGGTCCACGCCCGGGGTGAGCGGCCGCGCCGTGCCCTCGGTCGCGATCCGGACGTCGAGGCCCGCGCACGCGCAGGCCTGCGTCAGTTCGGCCAGCTGCGCCAGGCCGGGGCTCGGTGCGAGCGGCGCGTCGCCGTCGCCCGCCTGGCGCAGCAGACCGACGGTGGCCTTGAGCTCGCGCAGCGCCGAGGACGTCGTGCCGGCGAGGTCGGTGAGGAGGCCCTGGACGCGGTCGGGGTGGGTGCGCGCGAGGTGGGCCGCCGTGCCCGCCTGGGCGTTGGCCAGCGCCAGGTGGTGGGCGACGACGTCGTGCAGCTCCCGGGCGATGCGGACCCGCTCCTCGACGACCCGGCGCTGCGCCTCCTCCTCGCGGCCGTGCTCGGCGTACTCGGCGCGGGCCTGGACGGCGTCGACGTAGGCCCGTTGCAGGCGGACCAGGTTGCCGGTGACGACCGGGAACAGCAGCCAGACCGCGGGGCTGATCGTCTTCAACGGCCAGGGGTGGTGCCCGGCGGGGTCCGCGACCAGGGCGGTCGGCACGATCAGGGCGAGGACGGCGAGGAAATGGCGGCGGGCCGTCCGGCGGCCGGTGCTCACGGTCAGCCGGTAGAGGGCGAGCATCAGGGGCCCCAGCAGCAGCGGGGTGATGAGATCGCCGCACGCGATCGCGACGGTGACACAGACCGCCGTCACGGCCACCGCCCCGCCGGGACGGCTGCGCTGCCACAGCAGCAGCGCACCGCAGGAGACCAGCCCGAGGGCGATCGTCGGACCCGCCGCCACCGGCCGGCCGGTGACGGGCACGCTGATCTCGCTGCCGAAGAGGAAGGCGGCGAAGAGCAGGACGGCCGCCATCGTGTCGACGGTGCGGGCGTGGTCGTCCGCATAGCGCTGCCAGGGGATGATCATCGGCTCTCCGGTCGGGGCTCGGACCGCACTTCGCGCCGGGAAGGCCCGACGGGGGCGCCGCTCACCACACGCACGGCAGCTCGACCTCGATCACCGTCGGCCCGCCCACGGGGCTGCTCACCCGTACCGTCCCGTCGAGCGCGGCGACCCTGCGGCGCATGCCCAGCAGCCCCGAGCCCGCGCTCTCGTCGGCCCCGCCGCACCCCTCGTCGCGCACCCGCACGCCGAGTCCGGTCCGGGTGCGGGCCAGCACGACCTCCGCCCGGTCGCAGCCGCTGTACTTCGCGGCGTTGGTCAGCGCCTCGGCGATCACGAAGTAGGCGGCCGCCTCCACCGCGGCCGGCGCCCGTGGCTCGTCCGCCGGCCCGTCCTCGAGGTCGTCCGCCCGGACGGCCACCTTGAGGCCGCTGCCGGCCGCGAGGGCCCGGACGGCTCCCACCAGCCCCCGGTCGGTGAGGATCGGCGGATGGATGCCGCGCACCACGTGCCGCAGCTCCGTCAGCGCCTCCTCGGCCTGGTCCTGGGCGTCGCCGAGCAGCTTGCGCGCCGCCTCCGGGTCGGCCCCGTACGCCCGCTGGGCCAGCCCGATCCGCATGGAGAGCGCGACGAGGCGGGCCTGCGCGCCGTCGTGCAGGTCCCGTTCGATCCGGCGCAGTTCGGCGCCGTGCGCGGCGACCGCGTCCGCCCGGGTCGCGGTGAGCTGCTCCACCCGCCTGGCCAGCAGCGCCTTGGGGGAGGGCCGCAGCAGGGCGGCCGACCAGCGCGCCTCCAGGTCCGCGAGCCTGACGATCAACGGCAGGACGAGCGCCTCGCGCCCCAGCAGCCCGCTCCACACACCGTCGACGACGAGCCCCACCGGCCACAACGGCAGCATCAGCACCGTCAGCCAGCCGTAGGCGTAGTACGCCGCCAGCCAGCGCACGTCGGTCAGCGTCCCGGGGTCCGTGACGGCCGTCCGCACCCGCTCGCGCACGGGCCCGGTGATCGGCCGGTACGCCTCCGGGATCTCCCGGCCGGTCCGGTCGGCCGTCAACCGCCGCTTGGCCCCGGCGATCCGGCGGATCAGCAGCACGGTCTCGGGCAGCAGCCAGATCCCGACGACCGCGACCGTGCCCGTGGCGGCGATCAGCAGGACGGTGATGAAGAGGTACGACCCGAAGGCCATGACCGCGGCCAGGAAGAGGTGGACCGTGGCCCGCGCCGCCTGTCGCAGGGTCGCGCGCATGGAGTGCCGTTTCCGGTGAGGGGGAGCAGGAGAGCGGGGGAGGGGCGGATGAGATCCGCTGCGGTTCGGCCGTGCCCTGAAAACGGCGCGGGGAACTGTGCGACCGGCCACGACGGCGCCGCAGACGAACGGCGGCGCCTCGTGGCACGTCCGGCGGAGCGTCAGTCGTCCAGCGTGACGACGATCTTCTCCGCCGCGCCCGGCGTCCGGGCCAGCTCGAAGGCGTGCTCGGCCTCGGCGAACGGGACGCGGTGGCTGATCAGCTGGGCGAACCGCTCCTGGTGCTCGACCAGTTCCGGGGTCACCTCGAAGATCTCGGTCGGGTAGCCCTGGGAGGCGACCAGGGTGAGCTCGCTGCGGAGCATGCCGCCGAGGTCGATCTCGCCCTTCTTCTGCACGGCCACCATGACCAGCTTCGCGTGCCACTTCGCCGACTGCACCACGGTGTTGAACACGGCCGGGGCGCCGGCCGCGTCGATGAAGATGTCGGTGCCCGGCCGGGGCTGGCCGAGGGCGTTGGCGCTCTGGCCGTGCAGCTCGGTCAGCCGCGCGGCCACGTCCTCCTCGGCGGAGTTGACGACGGCGTCCGCACCCACGGCCAGTGCCTTCTCCAGCCGGGAGGGGATGACGTCCGCGACGACCACGTGCTGCACACCGCGCAGCTTCAGCCAGATCGCCGCGCCCAGACCGATCGGCCCGGCGCCGAACACGACGACCTTGTCGCCGGGCCCCGCCTCGGAGCGGTTGACGGCGTGCCGGGACACGGCCATCGGCTCGTTGAGGGAGGCCACGTCGAACGGCACGGTGTCGGGGAAGACGGCGACGCTCCTGCCGACCTCCGCGTTCTCGATCAGCAGGTACTCGCTCATCCCGCCGAACCTGCCGCCGCAGCCGATGATGCCGGTGGGCGCGTCCTGCGGATTGACGACCACGCGGTCGCCCGCCTTCAGGCCCTGCACCTCGGCGCCGACCTCCACGACCTCACCGGCCGGCTCGTGGCCGAGCGGCACGGGGACCAGCTCGCCGCCCAGGTGGGCACGGGCGGGCATGCCGCCCATGTGCAGGAACGTGACGTCGGTGCCACAGATGCCGCAGGCGCGGATCCGTACGAGGGCGTCCTTGGGGCCGGGCGTCGGTCGCTCGACGTCCACGACCTCGATCTTGTCGACGCCGCCGGTCCGGACGGACTTCATCGTGCTCATGGGGGCCTCTTTCGGATATTGGATATCGGGTATCGGGTATCGGAATCGGTTGTGTGGACATCGGTGGGACGGTCAGGCGCCGAGAGTCTTCAGGACGGCGTCCGCCATGCCCTGCTCGCCGCGCTCGTTGGGGTGGACGGAGGCGGCCGGGGCGAGCGGCACGAGCGGCTCGATCCAGCGCACCTGACGGTCGGCGCAGGCGTCCCGCCCGACCGAGGGCGTGTACGTGTCGACGTAGTCGGCCCCCGCCTTCTCGGCCCGCTCGCGCAGCATGCCGTTCAGCTGCTGCTCCTTGTCGTGGAGGTAGGCGACGTCACCGGCGGCGAGGCCCATCGCGTCGCCGCAGCCGGTGGTGTGCGACGGCAGGATCGCGGGGTAGCCCACCACGTAGACCCGGGCCTCGGGCGCGCGGCGCCTGACCTCGGCGAGGGCCTGGGCCAGCCGTTCGTCCGCCGTCTCGATCCGCTGCTCCACCTCGTCGGCGCCGTCGGAGACGTAGCGGTCCTTGCAGGGGGCGTCCCCGCTGTCGGCATCGAGGTCCTTGAGGTCCTTCAGGCCCTTCAGGCCGCTGAGCGCGAAGTTCAGCACTCCGGACTTCACACAGGTCTTCACGAGCGAGGCGAAGCCGATGTCGTTGCCGCCCATGCCGAGGGTGACCAGCCGGGTCCGGTCCGACAGGGCGGACAGCTGCGCCGGGTTGGTGCCCCGGTCCGTGGACTGGGCGGCGGTCAGGTCGGCGACGGTCGCTCCGCTGCAGCTGACGTCACGGAAGTCGGCGGCGGGCAGGCCCAGCCGGCGGGCGACGAGCGCCGGGTAGTTGCGGTCGGAGCGCTCGCACCCGGCCGGGCTGCCGTTCTGGCCGGGGATCTCGGGGCCGGCGGTGTAGGAGTCGCCCAGCGCGACGTAGGGGCCGCTCGGCGGGTCGGACTCGGGGTGGTCGTCGGGTCGGCCGACCACGATCGCGGTGGTCAGCACGCCGCAGGCGAGCGCCCCGGCCAGCGCGGCTCGTACCGAGGTTTTCATGGGAGGTCCTGTCTGTCGTCCCGGGTGATCCACGCCGTGGGGCTCCGGTCGGGGAGCCCTGCTCGGCCGGGGGAGAGACGGCCGGGGCGGCCGAGCGGGCGTGGAGGGGTGAAGGGGGTGGAAGGGGTGTCCCGGGACCCGGCGCCGGCAGGGGGAGTGAGCCGGCTGCCGGGCCCGGGGACGGCGCCGATCCCCGTCCCCACGGGTTCGGCGCCTGGGAGCCTGCCTCCGCTCAAGGCGGCTCCGGTCGGTGCGGTTCGGGTCGATGTGTTTGAAGTCGACGTGGTTCGGGTCGGTCCGCGGCGGTTCGGTTCAGCTCCGCCACGGGATTGCTTGAGTTAGGCAAACACATCTGGATTACTTGAGTCAAGCAAGCGCCGAGATTTACTTGAGTCAGGCAAGCAGAAAGGTAGGGTGAGAGTCATGTCCCCATCACCGCCCGCAGTGCCCCCCGCCTCGCCCGCAGCGGTCGAGATAGAGCGGGCCCTCACTCAGGTGGCCTATCTGAGCGTCCGCGCGCGGCAGCACGGCCGGCTGGTCGCCCTGGCGGGCGTGCCGCTCGACCGGGCGGCCGTGGCGATGCTGCGCCAGATAGCCGACCACGACCCCCTGCGCCCGGGGGAGCTCGCCCAGGTGCTCGCCGTCCAGGCCTCCCATGTCACCCGTCAGGTGCAGCGGCTGCAGAAGGCCGGCTATGTGACCCGGGTCGCCGATCCCGAGGACAGCCGCTCCCGGCGCATCCGTCTCACCCCGCTCGGCGAGGACGCCGTGGCGCGGCTGGGCGACGCGGGCGCCCGGGGCATGCAACTGGTCCTGGCCGACTGGTCGCCGTGCGAACTGCGGCGGCTCGCCGACCTGTTCCACCGGATGGTGGACGTCTTCGACCCCCCTGACGGCGAAAGGCGTGTGTCCGATGCGGGCGCCGCGTCATCCAGGGCGTGACGACCCGCGGTTCGGCCACGCGGACCCCATGGGCGACACGGACCTCCCCGAACCGTCAACCTGCCCGAGCCCGAGCCCGAGCCCGAGCCCGAGCCTCGACCCGAATCCGAATCCGAACCCGAGTCCCCGACGAACGGTTGCGGCCATGTACGGCGACGCGAGTGAGACAACGTCCTATGTGAGGGGGAAGCCGTCCCTCGCCCGCGGCGCCGGACAGCATGTCCTGGTCGTCGCCGGCGAGCCGGACATCGCCGAACTGCTCGCCACCACCCTGGAGTTGGCCGGCTACCGGATCACTCTCACGGGCGCGGCGGTCGAGGCGCTGGTCCACCTCGACGCGCTCCGGTTCGACCTGTTGGTCGTCGACGCCGATCTGCCGGACCTGGCCGGGTTGGGCGCGGCGGGCCGGCCGGTGGTCGTCCACCGGCCGCCGGTCCTCTATCTCACCGCCTACGACTCCCTCGGCCGCCTGCTGCCCGAACTGGGCCTGGGGGAGAAGGACTACGTCACCAAGCCCCTCCGGGTGGCCGAGGTGCTCACCCGTATGCAGCTGCTGCTGCGCGCGGCCTCCCCGGGCCGTCGCCCGGACCACGCCCCGGCCTACGGCGACCTGGTCCTGGACGACACCCTGTGCCGGGCCCGGCGCGGCGCCCGCGGCCTCGACCTGACGCCCGCCGAGTACCGCCTGCTGCGTCACCTCCTGGGCAACGCGCACCGGGTGCTGTCGAAGGAGCAGATCAGCCGGTACGTCTGGGGCGACTTCCGGGGCGACAACGCGATCGAGCAACTCGTCTCCCGGCTCCGGCGCAAGGTGGACCGCGACGCGCCCGCGCTGATCCATACGCGCCGGGGCTTCGGCTACTGGCTGGGAAAGGCGGACGGCGACGGCTGAGAGTCGACGGTGCAAACGCTGAAGAAGCGGTGTGCCGACGGGTGACGGGCGGTGTCGTGAGGGTGCGGCGCCGCCCGTTCGCGTTCGCGGCGAACCCGTCGTGATCGGGTCAATCGGCAGGCTGTGCAGGTGAGTTGAGGAAACGTTTCACACGTGGGACGAACCCCAACTCCCCATGTGATCCACGTCACGTCAGGCTTCTGTCAGGGAACTGACCGGAACGCGTCAGCCCCCTCTGTTTGCATGTGCTCATCGAGGCCTCGACACCTTCCCCCGGCGCTCCGGCCTCCCCGGAGCCCCCACCACCGAGGAGAGCCCATGGCCGAAACCCTGACCGGCGCGGTCCCCGAAGTCACGGACGCCGTCCCCGAGTTCCCGATGCCCCGGGCGGCCCGCTGCCCCTTCGACCCCCCACCCGCCCTCAAGGACCTGCAGGAACAGGCGCCCCTGACGAAGGTGCGGCTCTGGGACGGCAGCGAGTCGTGGCTCGTCACCCGCTACGCCGAACAGCGGGCGATCCTCGGCGACCCCCGGGTCAGCGCGGACACCGACAGCCCCGGCTATCCGACCAAGGCCAGCCCCCAGGGCGGCGAGGGCAAGCTCAGCTTCATCATGATGGACGACCCCGAACACGCCCGGCTGCGCCGGATGGTGACGGCCCCGTTCGCCATCAAGAAGGTCGAGGCCCTGCGCCCCGCCGTCCAGCGCATCGTGGACGACCTGATCGACGAGCTGCTGGCCGGCCCCCGACCGGCGGACCTGGTGGAGCGGTTCGCCCTGCCGCTGCCCTCGCTGGTGATCTGCGAACTGCTCGGCGTGCCCTACGACGACCACGCCTTCTTCCAGGACAACACCAAGACGATGGTCCACCGGGACGCCACCCCCGAACAGCGCGGACAGGCCGGCCGCGAAGTGGCCGGCTACCTCGCCGCGCTCATCGGCAAACGGCTCGCCGACCCGCGCGAGGACCTGCTGTCGAGCATCGCCGGACGCATCACCGCCGGTGAGATCGACCACCAGCAGGCGACCGAGATGGCGCTGCTCCTGCTGATCGCGGGACACGAGACGACCGCGAACATGATCGCCCTCGGCACACTCGCCCTCTTCCAGAACCCCGACCAGCTCGCCCTGCTCCGCGAGAGCGACGACCCCAAGCTCGTCGCCTCCGCGGTCGAGGAGCTGCTGCGCTATCTGCACATCACCCACCTCGGGCGGCGCCGGGCGGCCGTCGCGGACATCGAGATCGCCGGACAGGTCGTCAAGGCCGGCGACGGTCTCATCATGGCCAACGAGATCGCCAACCGGGACCCCGAGGTCTTCCCCGACCCGGACCGGCTCGACATCACCCGCGACGCCCGCCGCCATGTCGCCTTCGGCTTCGGCGTCCACCAGTGCCTGGGCCAGCCGCTGGCCCGCATGGAGCTCCAGGTCGTCTACGGCACGCTCTACAAGCGCATCCCCACCCTGCGGCTGGCCGGCTCGCTGGACGACGTCCGCTTCAAGCACGACGCCTTCATCTACGGCGTCCACGCCCTGCCCGTGACCTGGTGACGGCCTTCCGTCCCGAAGCGCAACCACACGACCGACCGTGAAGACCGTGAAGAAGGGGAATCCCATGAGTGCCGTCAAGGTGGAGCTGGAAGCCGACAAGTGCGTCGCCTCGGGGCAGTGCGTGGTCGCCGCCATGCAGGTCTTCGATCAGGACGACGACGGCATCGCGATCCTGCTGGAGGAGCAGCCCGCGCCCGAACTCCTCGACGACGTCCGCGAGGCCGTCGCCGTCTGTCCCGCCGCCGCGATCCGGCTGGTCGAGCAGTGAACCGGATCGTCGTCGTCGGCGCCTCGGCCGCCGGGCTCGCGGCGGTCGAGACCCTCCGCCGCGAGGGCCACACCGGCCCCCTCACCCTGATCGGCGACGAACCGCACCTGCCGTACGACCGGCCGCCGCTGTCCAAGCAGGTGCTCGCCTCCGAATGGGAGGAGCACCGGCTCCCGTTGCGTCCGGCCGGCGACCTCGCCGCCCTCGACCTCGACCTGCGGCTCGGCGTGGCGGCCACCGGACTCGACGTGGCCGGACGCGGGGTGCGGCTGGCCGACGGGACCGAGGTGCCCTACGACGGACTGATCATCGCCACCGGGGTCCGGCCGCGCCGGCTGCCCGGCGAGGGCGCACACGTGCTGCGCACCCTGGAGGACGCGCTCACCCTGCGGGAGCGGCTGACGCCCGGACGGCGGCTGGTCGTCGTGGGCGCCGGCTTCCTCGGCGCGGAGGCGGCGGCCGTCGCCTGGCGGCTGGGGGCGGAGGTCACTCTTCTGGAACCGGCGGCGGTGCCGCTGGCCCACGCCGTCGGGGAGCGGGTCGGACGGGTCCTGTCGCGGGCCCATCTCGACCGCGGGGTGAACCTGCGCTGCGGGGTCACCGTGACCGAGGTGACCGAGGACGGCGTACGGCTCGGCGACGGCGAGATCGTCGAGGCCGACGAGGTGCTCGTCGCGATCGGCTCCACGCCCAACACCGACTGGCTGGCCGGCAGCGGGCTGACGGTGGGCGACGGCGTGGTCTGCGACCAGTACCTGGAGGCTGTGCAGAACGTGTATGCCGCCGGGGACGTGGCCCGCTGGCACAATCCGCTGTTCGGGACGTCGATGCGGATCGAGCACCGCACCAACGCGGCCGAGCAGGGCATGGCCGCCGCCCGGAACCTGCTCGCCCCCGACGCCCGCAAGCCGTTCGCACCCGTGCCGTACTTCTGGTCCGACCAGTACGACATGAAGATCCAGGCGTACGGGTTCCTGCGCGGCCACGACGAGGTGGCCGTCGTCGAGGGCGACCTCGCCGAACGCCGGTTCGTGGCCGTGTACCGCACCGGCGACCGGGTGAGCGGGGCGCTCGCGGTCGGGATGCCGCCGAAGGCGATCCGGCTGTGGCGTCAGACGATCGCGGCCGGCGCGGCCTGGGCCGAGCACGTGCGCGTGCGCGCGTAACGCGGGCGTCGACCGACGGCCGACGGGCCCCGGCAGGCGGTGCGAGCCTGCCGGGGCCCGTCGTGTCGGTACCATCCGCGTACCGCAGGCGGGCGGTGTGCGCGTCATCCGTCCGCAGTAGATCGCCGTAAACCCACGCAGTAACTTACTTGAGTTACGCAACAAGATGGTAAAGTGGGTCGCATGTCCACCGAACCGCTCCCCCTGCCCTCCGTCGCCACTCCGGAAGTGATCGAGATCGAGCGCGCGCTCACGCGCATCACCTACCTGAGCACCCGCGCCCGCCAGCACGACCGGCTGATGTCGATGGCCGGCGTCCCCCTGGACCGCGCCGCCGTGGCCCTGCTGCGGCAGGTCGCCGACACCGAGCCGCTGCGGCCCGGGGAGCTGGCCCAGCGCCTGGGCGTGGAGGCCTCCCATGTGACCCGCACGGTGCAGCAGCTCCAGAAGTCCGGGTACGTCACCCGGGTCCCCGACCCCGACGACGGCCGGGCCCAGCGGATCCAGCTCACCGAGGCCGGCCGCGCCGCCATCGACCGGGTCCGGGACGCGGGCGCCCGAGGGATGCAGCTGGCGCTGTCCGCATGGTCCCCGGAGGAGCTCGGTCAGCTCGCCGCCCTCTTCCACCGCATGGTCGACGACTTCCTCTCCTACGCGATCGAGGACGAGCCGGAGCAGCCTCCCGTCACCGCCTGACCGGGGCGACCGGGTCCGGCGCGGGCTCGCGCAGACCGCGCAGCAGGAACCAGGCCGCCACGGGAGGCAGCAGCAGGGGGAGCAGCCCGATCCGCAGGGACGTGGCGTCCGCCAGCGCCCCGATCGCCGGCGCCGCCGCGCCGCCCACGCTCACCGTCAGCCCCAGGGTGACGCCGCTCGCGGTGCCGACGCGCCGGGGCAGACAGTCCTGGCCCAGCGTCACGTGCAGCGAGAACGGCACGTACAGCCCCGCCGAGACCAGCGCCACGAAGAGGTACAGCGGCCAACCCGGCACGAGGAGCACGCCCGCGACCGCGAGCAGGGTCACCCCGTACGAGCGGCGGACGACCGTGAGCCGCCCGTGCCGCTCGGCCAGCCGGCTCCCGGCCAGCGTCCCCGCCGCACCGCCCGCGTACAGCACGCACAGTGCGGCCGTACCGGCGACCTCCCCACCGCCGGTGCGCTCCCGCACGTACAGCGAGACGAACGCGCTCAGACCGACGAAGACGATCGAGCGGCACACCACGGCGCCCGACAGCCGCAGGAACGCCGGCCAGTCGTCCCGGCCCGCAGCCTCCGCGGCGGCCGGGGCGGGCACGGCCCGGGCGGTCGCCGAGCGCACGCCGGCCACGCACAGGGCCACGCCCGCCAGCGCCGGCAGCCCCAGCAGCGGCGAGGCCCGCAGTCCCCAGCTCGCGACGACGGCCGCGACCAGCGGCGGAGCGAGCGCGAAGCCGACGTTGCCGCCGAGCGCGAACCAGCCCATCGCCGTGTGCCGGCCGCCCGAGGCGACCCTGGCCGCACGCGCGGCCTCCGGGTGATAGGCCGCGACGCCGATCCCGGACACGGCCACCGCGGCCAGCGTGAACGGGTACGAGCCGCCGACCCCGCTGACCGCGACGCCCGCGCCGGCGGCCGCCACGCCGAGCGGCAGCAGCCACGGCATCGCCCACCGGTCGGTCAACAGGCCGAACAGCGGCTGCGCCACCGACGACAGCAACGACGCCGCCAGGACGATCCCGGAGGCGGCGGCATAGGAATAGGCGCGCTCGGCGACGAAGAAGGGGACCAGGGCGGCCACGGCCCCCTGGTACAAGTCCACGCAGGCATGGGCGACGGACATCAGGGTGATGGATCGGTTTTTCGGCACCCTGCGATCGTCACGACCTCGGCGGCTGTCGCGCTTCCGATAAACTGCCCTCTTGTGTCGAACATCCGCCACACCCCGCAGGCCCCCACCCGCGCCCAGGTCCTGGCCGCCGGCGAGCGCATCGACGCACACCGGCACGACGACCACCAGATCGTCTACGCGGGCTCCGGCGTCCTCGCCGTCGCCACCGACGCCGGCACCTGGTTCGCGCCCGGCACCCGCGCCCTGTGGGTGCCCGCCGGGACCGTCCACGCGCATCGGGCGTACGGCCATCTCGACCTGCACCTGGTCGGCCTGCCCGCCGACGACAACCCGCTCGGCCTGGACGCCCCGGGCGTCCTCGCCGTCAGCCCCCTGCTGCGCGAGCTGATCCTCGCCTACACCCGCGCCCCCGAGGACACGAGCCCCGAACGGGTCCGGCTGCTCGCCGTCCTCCGCGACCAGCTGCGCGCCTCGCCGCAGGCGCCGACGCGGCTGCCCACCCCCGCCGACCCCCGGCTGGCCGCGGTCTGCGCGCTCGTCCACGCCGCCCCGGCCGACCAGCGCACCCTCGCCGCCCTCGGCGCCGCGACCGGCACCGGCGAACGCACCCTCAGCCGCCTCTTCCGCCGCGAGTTCGGCATGACCTTCCCCCAGTGGCGCACCCAGTCCCGCCTGTACCACGCCCTGCGTCTGCTGGCCGACGACACCGCCGTCACCACGGTCGCCCACCGCTGCGGCTGGTCCTCCGCCAGCGCGTTCATCGATGTGTTCCGCAAGGCCTACGGGTACACACCCGGCCGCCACCAGGGGCGAGTTGGGGAACGCCCGGCCCGGGACCCCGCCGCCGGACCGCCGCCTACCCTCCAGTAATCTCGGGCCCCAGGTCATCAGAGGAGGAACCGTGCCCCGGTCCGAACGCTCACCCCTGCTACTGGCGGGCCTGCTGGCCGGCATGGGCGCAGCCCACTTCGCCGTGCCGCGCCCGTTCGACGCGATCGTCCCGCGGGCGCTGCCGGGCTCGCCCAGGGCCTGGACGTACGCCAGCGGCGTCGCCGAACTCGCCCTGGCGGCCGGAGTGGCCCTGCCGCGGACCCGGAAGACGGCCGCGCTGGCCACGGCCGCGTTCTTCGTCGGCGTCTTCCCCGCCAACGTCAAGATGGCCTGGGACTGGCGGCACCGTCCCACCCCGCTCAAGGCCGCCGCCGTCGGCCGCCTCCCCCTGCAGGTGCCCCTCGTGCTGTGGGCCCGCAGCGTCGCCGACCGCACCACCACCACCGCGAACCTCATGGAGGGACGGGCATGACCAAGGCTCTTCAGACCGGCGACCTCGTCGAGGACTTCGCGCTGCCGGACGAGACCGGCACGGTGCGCAGCCTCACCGAACTGCTCGCCGACGGACCGGTGGTCCTCTTCTTCTACCCCGCCGCCCTCAGCCCCGGCTGCACCACCGAGGCCTGCCACTTCCGTGACCTGGCGGCCGAGTTCGCCGCCGTCGGCGCCCAGCCGGTCGGGATCAGCGGGGACACCGTCGACCGTCAGCAGGAGTTCGCCGGCCGGCACACCCTCGGCATGCCGCTGCTGTCCGACGCGGACGGCGCGGTGCGGGAACGGTTCGGCGTGAAGCGCGGCTTCTCCCTGGCCCCCACCAAGCGGGCCACCTTCGTCATCGGGCAGGACCGCACCGTCCTGGAGGTCGTACGCAGCGAGCTGCGGATGAACACCCACGCCGACCGCGCCCTCGACGTGGTGCGGGCCCACCGGGCCTGACCGGCCCGGCGCGGTTGATGCACCGGGCCAAAGGGACCATTCTGGACGACATGGACGACATGGAGCATGTCGTCGCTGCGGCGGTCGTCGATGCTCGCGGCATCGTGACGGGCTGGAGCGAGGGTGCCCGTCTGCTGACGGGCCATGCGGCCCAGGAGGCCGTGGGGCGGGCCGCGGTCGACCTGCTCGCCGAGAAGCTGCCCCGACGTGCCGACGGCGAGTGGACCGGCCCCGTCGTCGTACGCCACCGCGACGGCCACCCCGTCGCCCTCGCCGTCACGGCCTGCCCGATGCTCGGCCCCGAAGGCGACCCCACCGGCTGGACGCTCACCGCCGAACGGCCCGCCGCTCCGGAGCCGACCCTCGCCGGACGCGCCTTCCAACAGGCGTCCATGTCCATGTCCGTCTTCGACCCCCGGCAGCGCTATCTGCGCCTCAACGAGGTCGCCTGCAAGGTCATGGGGGTCTCCGAGGACGTTCTGCTCGGCCGCTACTTCCCGGAGACCGTCGAGGAGGCCGAGCACAGCAAGGGCTTCAACTGGCACCTGCGCCATGTCGCCGAGACCGGCCGCCCGATCCGCTACGAGAGCTGGACCGGCGCGCCCTCCCTCAACCGGGAGCACGCCTGGACCACCGAGATGTGGCCCGTGACGAACGCCTCCGGGGAGGTCGCCGGCGTCGCCCTGGCGGCCTTCGACAGCACCGAACAGTACCTGGCCCGCCAGCGCCTGGCCCTGCTCAACGAGGCGGCGGCCTCCATCGGCACCACCCTCGACGTGGTGCGCACCGCCGAGGAGGTCATCGAGCTGCTCGTGCCGCACTTCGCCGACTTCGCCAGCGTGGACCTCCTCGAATGGGTCCTCGGCGCGGACGAGCCGCCCCCCGTGCCCGACGGCGAGATCGTGCTGCGCCGCGTCGCCCATGGCTCCGGCCGGGACGGCACCCCCGAGGCCGCGGTCCACCTCGGCGACAGCGACAGCCATCCGCCGTTCAGCCCGCCCGCCCGCGCCCTGCGGGAAGGGCACGCGATCCGCAGCCAGGCCGGCGAGCCCGACTTCATGTGCTGGCTCGCCGAACGCGACGCGCGCGCCCCCGAGGGCCGCCGCTTCCGGCGCGGCGTCCACTCGATGATCTCCGTGCCGCTGCGGGCCCGCGGCACCGTCCTCGGCGTACTGGTCGGCATCCGCATGGCCCACCCCGACGACTACGAGGACGACGACGCCGTCTTCGCCGAGGAGCTCGCCAGCCGGGCCGCCGTCTGCATCGACAACGCCCGCCGCTTCGCCCGCGAGCGCACCACGGCGCTCGCCCTGCAGAACAGCCTGCTGCCCCGCGGCCTGTCCGGACAGGCCGCCGTCGACGTCGCCCACCGCTATCTGCCCAGCGGCTCCACGGCGGGCATCGGCGGCGACTGGTTCGACGTCATCCCGCTCTCCGGCAGCCGCGTAGCCCTCGTCGTCGGCGACGTCGTCGGACACGGCATCCCCTCCTCGGCGACCATGGGACGGCTCTGCATGGCCGTGCGCACCCTCGCCGACGTGGACCTGCCGCCCGACGAACTCCTCACCCACCTCGACGACCTCGTCACCCACCTGGCGGCCTACGACGAAGGCGGCGAGAGCGGCGAAGAGGTCGCCGAACTCGGCGCGACCTGCCTCTACGCGGTCTACGACCCCGTCAGCCGCCGTCTCACCGCCGCCGCGGCCGGCCACCCGGCGCCGGCCGTCGTCCTGCCCGACGGCACGACCCGACTGGTCGACATGACCCCCGGACCGCCGCTCGGCGTCGGCGGACTGCCCTTCGAGGCCGTCGAGCTGGAACTGCCCGAGGGATCGGTCCTCGCCCTCTACACGGACGGCCTCATCGAGGACCGCGACCGCGACGTCGACCGCGCCACCGGTGAACTGTGCAGCGCCCTGACCGCACCCGCCGCCACCCTCGACGCCCTGTGCGACACCGTCCTCAAGGCGGTCCTGCCGGAGGAGCCCAGCGACGACGTCGCGCTGCTGCTCGCCCGCACCCGCGCCCTCGGCACGGACCGCGTCGCCACCTGGGACGTCACCCCGGACCCCGCCCACGTGGCCGCCACCAGAGCGGCCGCCACCGAGCAACTCGCCGCCTGGGGCCTGGAGGAGGCCGCGTTCGTCACCGAGCTCGTCGTCAGCGAACTCGTCACCAACGCCATCCGCTACGGCGCGGCCCCCATCCAGCTCCGCCTGATCCGCGATCGCACCCTCATCTGCGAGGTGTCCGACGGCAGTTCCACCTCCCCCCACCTGCGCCGCGCCCACGCCTTCGACGAGGGCGGGCGCGGCCTGCTGCTCGTCGCGCAGCTCACCCAGCGCTGGGGCAGCAGGCAGACCGGCCGGGGCAAGACGATCTGGGCGGAGCAGACGCTGGAACCCGAGTGAGCCGGCAGCGTGAGCGCTCAGAACTCCTCGTGCACCTCGGGGTCGCCGCCCAGGCGCCGATGCGCCCGGTCCGCGATCGCCGCCATCTGGGCCGGGCCGAGCTCGAAGCCGAAGACGTCGAGGTTGGCCCGCCGGCGTTCGGGGCTGGACGACTTCGGGATGGGCACCGCGCCGAGCTGGACGTGCCAGCGCAGCACGACCTGGCCGGGGGTCACGCCCAGCGCCTCGGAGACCGACACCACGGCCGGATCCTGGAGCAGCGCCGAACCACGGCCCAGCGGGCTCCAGCTCTCCGTGCGGACGCCCTTGGCCTCGTGGAAGGCGCGCAGCTCGTCCTGCGGGAACAGCGGGTGCAGCTCGATCTGGTTGACGGACGGCAGGACGCCGGTCTCCTTCTCCAGCCGCTCGATGTGCTCGGCGGTGAAGTTGGAGACGCCGATCGACCGGACCAGGCCCTCTTTGCGGAGCTTGATCATGGCCCGCCAGGAGTCGACGAACCTGTCGACCCGGGGGAGCGGCCAGTGGATCAGATACAGGTCCACGTACTCGAGACCGAGCCGTCGACGGGACTCCTCGAAGGACGCGAGCGTCTCCTCGTACCCGTGGTGGCGGCCGGGCAGCTTCGTGGTCACCACGAGCTCCTCGCGCGCCACCCCGCCCCGGGCCACGCCCAGGCCGACGCCGGTCTCGTTGCGGTAGTTCGTCGCCGTGTCGACGAGTCGATATCCGAGGCCGAGCGCCTCGGCCACCCCCTGCTCCGCCTCCGCGTCGTCCATCGGCCAGGTGCCCAGACCCAGGGCCGGGAGCTTCGTGCCGTCGTTGAGCGTGTGCTGCGGGATGCTGATCACGATGGGACCTTCCCTCGACTGTGCCGTCCCTCCAGCCTCGGGGACAGGGGGCGGATTGATCAACCGGACACCCGGGCAGGGGTGGGTTCGGACGAGCCACGACGAGCGAGCGGAGCGGGCATGACGACGGACTTCGACGGCCGGGTGACGGAGTCGGCCGGAGTGGAGGTGAATCCGGTCGCCGGGCACATAGGCGCCGAGATCGGCGGCGTCGACCTGGCCGCCGGCCTCGACGACGCCCAGGTCGCCGCGATCAGGGCGGCCGTGCTGCGCTGGAAGGTGGTGTTCTTCCGCGGTCAGCGCCTCGACCACAAGGGGCACGTGGCGTTCGCCCGACGGTTCGGCGAACCCGTCGTCCTGCGCAGGCGCGGCAGCGCCTCGCCGCCGGACTTCCCGGAGATCGAGACGACCGCCGACCGGCTGGAACTGGGCGGGAAGTTCGGCATGGAGCACGAGGAATGGCTCCGGCGCCGCCGGCACACCCTCCTGCGCGGCTGGCACTGCGACCACGGCGCCCGTATCGACCCGCCGGCCGCGACGATCCTGCGCGCCGAGACCGTGCCGCCGTACGGCGGCGACACGACCTGGTCCAACCTGGCCGCCGCGTACGCCGGACTCTCCGCGCCGGTACGGGAGTTCGCAGCCGGGCTGCGCGCCGAACACCGGCTCGGCGTCGGCTACCAGCCACGCCCCGGCGACGACGCGTATCTGCGCCACCTCCTCGACCACCAGGTCGCCTCGGTGCACCCCCTGGTACGCGTCCACCCGGAGACCGGCGAGCGGGTGCTGTACGTCAACGGCTACTACGTCGAGCAGATCACCGACCTCTCGCGCGCCGAGAGCCGGGCGATCCTGGACATGCTCCTGGAGGAGGCGACCCGCCCCGAGTACACGGTCCGCTTCCGCTGGGAACCCGGCAGCGTGGCCTTCTGGGACAACCGCGCCACCATTCACCTCGCCCCCGGCGACAACGCCCATCTGGGTTTCCCGCGCACCATGCACCGCGTGATGCTCACCGGCGACGTCCCCGTCGGCGTCGACGGCAGGCCGTCGGAGCCGCTGACGGGGACCGAGCCCGGCCGCTGGTGACGTCAGGCGCCCGGCTGCCGGCCGAGCGCCGGGCCCAGCTTCGTCGCCATGTCGGTGAGGATCTGCACATAGTCCTCGTGGTCGAAGGTGAACGGCAGCGCGAAGGCGACCTCGTCGATCTCACGGAACGCGGCGTGCGCGTGCAGGCGTTCGGCGATCTCGGCCGAGGCGCCGACCAGGTCCGGCGCGAACAGCAGCCGCGCCGGGCCCTGCGGGGAGGTGGTGCGCGGGAGCCGCTTGGCGGCGAACTCCTCGTACTTCGCGCGCTGTTCGGGCGTGGCGGAGTCGGTGGGGATGACCACGAGGCCCTGGGAGACCCGGGCGGCCTCGCCGTCGGGGTGCGCGGCGCGGAAGGCGCGGACGTGCGAGAGCTGGATCTCCGCGAAGTCCCGTGTGTCGTCGGGCCCTTCGGCCTTGACGACGCTGCTGGTCAGGAAGTTCATCCCGTGCTCCCCGGCCCACTGCGCGGAGCCGATGCTGCCCCCGCCGTACCAGAGACGGCGGCCCAGGCCGGGCGAGTGCGGCTGGACCCGGTCGGAGAACACCTCGAAGCCCTCCACCCCGCTGAAGTCGGAGGCGGACTTGCCGCGCACGAGGTCCAGCAGCCGCCGCACCCGCTCGTAGCTGAAGTCCTCGGTGCCGGAGCTGTCCGGGTACAGGGCCTCCTTGACCTGGTCGTAGTGCATCGGCGGGCCCACGCTCACCCCCGGGTTGAGCCGGCCCCCGGAGAGGACGTCGACCGTGGCGAGGTCCTCCGCGAGGCGCAGCGGGTTCTCCCAGCCCAGCGGGATGACCGCGGTGCCGAGCTCGATGCGGCGGGTGCGCTGCGAGGCCGCCGCCAGGACGGCGACGGGGGAGGAGATGCCGTACTGCAGATGGCGGTGGCGCACCCACGCGCTGTCGAAGCCGAGCCGCTCGCCCAGCTCGATGATCTCCAGCGTGGTCTCGTGGCCTCGGGCCGGGTCGTCCCCGTCGAACAGCCCGATGGTGAGGAAGCCCAGCTTGCGCAAGGGGCGTGAGGTCGACGACAAGAGCTCCTCCATGGTGCGCGGCACGTACGGTCGTACAGGTCGTACAAGTCGTACGGGCCGCGCCGCATTCCCCCGTGTCGTCCCAGGTGGCGTCAGCCCAGCGGGATGGTGACCTCGTCCTCGACCGGCGGGTTCAGCTCCTGCGCGAGATTGCCGGTGGCCGCGAAACAGCGCAGCCGGACCGACTCCGGTGAGACGTCCAGCCGCAGGAAGCACTTGAAGAAGGGCGGGCTGTAGGTGGCCGAGCTCGGCGAGAAGAGCTGGGTGTAGATCTTGCGCACGGGCAGCCGGAACCGTCTGCGGCGGTCCGGGCTGCTCCCGGTGCCCAGCAGGCCGGCGATCAGCCGGATCCGCCGTGTCACCTTCACCTCCGGACCCGGGGTGCGCGTCGCCGGGATGCCCAGCCGCTCGGCGACGACCGCCTGGCCCTCCGCCTCGGTGAGGGAGAAGAAGCGGCGCAGTCGCAGCCGACGGCCGTAGAGCCCGCTGTAGAAGGCCAGGGAGTCGCCGCGCAGCGGATAGCAGCGGAAGTCCTGCTCCGTCACGCCGGCGACGGACACGCGCGGGATGGTGTGCGTGGCGTGCATGAAGGCGCCCCCGCCGCCCGAGACGACGTACTGGAGCGTCCGGCCGTCCGCCAACCGCACCGGGTAGCGCTGGTAGTTGTGGATGTCGCCGCCGATCGCCGCCACATAGCGGTGCTCGGGCGCGCTGACGATGTCGTCGACGGTGCCGCCCCCGTCGATGGGGCACGGGTGGTGCTCGCCGTCGACGTACAGCGGCGAACCGGTGATCAGGATCTTCGGCCGCGGCCCCTGGGACACCTCGCGCAGCCATGCGCCCTGTTCGGCGTCGAGGGAGCCCAGCAGACCGGTGTCGATGCCTATGATCCGCACCGGTCCGGTGTCGATCGCCCAGTACGGCCCGGGCTGCACGGCGCGTTGACCCGTCCCCGACCGCAACTCCCGCGCCTCGGCGAGACGTTCGCCGTCCTTCGCGCTCGGTCGGTGCCACAGCCACGACCGCAGCCGGGCGCCGCTGAACAGGCGCGGCGCGGGCTCGGCGGGCAGGGCGGGGGCGTCGTCGCAGAAGACCCGCATGAACGCGCCGAGGTCCTCGTACCAGTCGTGGTTGCCCGGTATCGCGTAGACGGGGGCCTGGTAGTCGCGGTACGGGCGGAAGAACTTGCTGCCGTAGTCGTCGGCGCTGCCCACCGGGTAGATGACGTCACTGGCGAGGACCGCGAAGGACGTTCCCTGACTGGCTCTCAGAAAGCCCGGCACGACGGCGTACTGGGGATCGTCGCCCTCGCCCGTGTCGCCGATGACCATGAAGGAGAAGTGGTCCGGGTCGCTGCGCCGGATCACCTTGTCGGCGGGTGCGCCCGCGGCCGCCCGCTGGGCGACCCACCGGCCGCGGGTGCGGCCCGTCGGGTCGCCGAACCAGGAGGCGAGCACGCCGTTGCGGGCGGCCCACAGGGTCCTGGGATTCAGCCACGAGATCTTCTCGACCCTGGCCGGCATGAGCCGCTGGTACGCGCCACGGTCGGCGCCGCCCCAGCCGGCGCCTTCGGCGGTATCGCGTGAGGAGTCAGACACCGGTGCACCGTAGCAATCATCCCGAACATGTCAGGACTCGGGTGACCGGCGACGACGGCCGCCTCCGCTGGTGAACTGCGGCCGCACGTCGCCCTGTTGCCCTCACCGACCGCCGGGGAGCGTCACCGTGGCCCGGCGCTCCACGACCGACCGGCGGCAGGCCGGCCGACCGGCTCCTCCGCCGCGGCCGCGGCCCGCCCCGCCCGGGCGGCGCGGTTCCACTCGCCGTCGCCGAGCACGAGCAGCGGGTCGAACATCACCACCACACCGGCCAGCAGCAGGAAGATCACCGGGCCGATCAGCATCGGCAGCAGCAGCGAGGTCGGGGTGTCGCCGGCCCACGACGAGGTCGCGCCGTGCACATGGACGCTGACCGCGGCCATCCCCGTGTAGTGCATCCCGGACACCGCGACGCCCATCACCAGGCTCGCGCCCAGGCTGGTGAGGAACCCGCGGATCGTGACGGCGGCCCACAGTGCGGCGGTCGCGGCGATCACCGCGATCAGCACGGAGAGCGCCACCGTGGACGGGGCGTACTCGATGTCCCCGTTGAGCTGCATCGCCGCCATGCCCAGGTAGTGCATCGCGGCCACCCCGAGGCCGGTGACGACTCCGGCGAGCGACAGCGACCCGCGGCCGGCGCCCCGGTAGCCCACGATGAACACGCCGACGCCGACCACCGCGATCGCGACGGCGAGGCTGAGCACGGTCAGACCGACGTGGTAGCCGATCCGGGTCTCCTCCACCTGGAAGCCGATCATCGCGATGAAGTGCATCGTCCAGATGCCGCAGCCGATCGACGCGGCCCCGAGCGCCAGCCAGCCGGGCTTCCACGAATCGGTGCTGAGCAGCGTCCGCACGATGCAGCGCAGCCCGAGCGCCCCTCCCAAACAGGCCATCACAAAAGCCGCCACCGGGGTGACCAATCCGTACCGAAACCCGTCGATCGTGCCTTCCACGCCAACTCCCCCCAGAGTGACGGATGTTCGTGGGAGCCATGTCTACGGGTAAGGGAGATGTGAACGCAAGCGATTCCTGTGTACTCGTCTGTATTCGTCGTTCCTCCCTCTTCCGAGGGAGGCCGCAGATGGGTCACGTCGGCGATGTCCGGGGGGTGCCGCCGCGGCGAGGATCCACGGCATGGACAAAACCATCGCCTTCGCCGCCGCCCCACTTCTCGTCATCGTCTACGCGGGCCTGCGCATCCTGGACGGCCTGGACGGCGAGCGCGGTCCCGGGCCGGCCTGGACGACCGGGCACCTCGCGTTCCTCGCCGCGTTGTTCCTGTTCGTCCCGGTGTTCCTGGCACTGCGCCGACTGGCGGGCCGCGGCCCGTTCGCCACGGGCACGGCCGTCGTCGGCATCGTCGGCGCCGTCTGCTCCATGGCACAGATCACGATCGACATCGTCGTCGGGGCGCGCGCCGCCGATCACGAGGCCATGCGGGGGATGTTCGCCGACGTCCAGAGCGTCCCCGGGGTGGACGTCGTCGTCTACACCGTGGGCCCGGTGCTGCTCTTCCTCGGTCTGCTCGTCATGTTCTGCCGGCTTGCCGTGGCCCGCGCCGTTCCCGTGTGGCGGGCGGTCGCGGTGGCGCTCGCCGTGCTGGTCTCCCTCCTGGGACTGGACGCGCTGCCGGCCGTCGGCCTGTTGCTGTACGTCGGACTCGCGCCGTTGCCCGGTCGCCGCGGCGCCTCTCGCGCCGCCGCGCGCAGCTGAACGACCGCCGCCCGACGCCCTCGTGGAAGAATCGGTCGCCATGCCCGCGCTGCCCATACCCCCCTCGCTCCGCCGCCTCGCGGGTTCGCCGTGGTCGGACGTCGCGCTCGCCGTCGTCACCGCCGTCGCCCAGTCGGCGCCCCTGCTGTTCGCGCAGAGCGACAGCGGCCGCCCCTGGCACTGGTGGGGGTATGTCGTGGCAGTCGGGGCATCGCTTCCCCTGGCGCTGCGGCGGCGCGCGCCGGTGCCCGTCCTGCTGGCCTGCTCCGTGGTCTCCGGCCTCTACGACCTCGTCGACGCGGTCGCTCCGCAGCCGCTCTGGTACGGAGTCCTCATCGCGTTGTACGGGATGGCGTCGGTCTCCCCGTCCCCGGTGCGGATCCCGGTGTTCCTGGTGATGTGCGCCGTCGGCCTGGCCACGGTGGGCTCGCTGGACACCGCGACCCGCGGAATCGTCCTGTACGTCGCCGCCTACGCGCTCGGGCGGGCCTCCGCCGGCTTCCGCGCCGAGGCGGCCGTGCTGGCCGAACGCGCCGCCCGCCTCGAACGCGACCGCCGGATGGACGAGGAGCGCGCCGCCGAACGCGAACGCGCCAGGATCGCCCGGGACATGCACGATGTGCTGGCCCATTCGATCAGCCTGATGGTCGTCCAGGCCGAGGCCGGGCCGGTCGTGCTGGACACGGACCCCGTCCGCGCCTCGGCCGCGTTCGGCGCGATCGCGGGCACCGGCCGCGACGCCCTCGACCAGCTGCGCTCGATGCTGGCGGTCCTCAGGGACGACGAGGACGACGGCAAGGACGACAGGAAGCACGGCGGCAAGGGCGGCGGCAAGGACGGATACGGCCCGCGCGCCCCGCGGCTGACGATCCACGACCTGCCCGCGCTCGCCCGCCAGGTCGCGGGGGCGGGCCTGGAGGTGTCCTGCACCGCCGAGGGCGAGCCACGTCCGATGCCCGCCGACGGCGACACCGCCGCGTACCGGATCGTGCAGGAGGCGCTGACCAACGTCGTCAAGCATGCCGGCGCGGACCGCGCCGAGGTACGGCTGCACTGGCGGCACGACGGTCTGGAGATACGGGTCGTCGACGACGGCCGAGGCGACGGCCGCGGCGCGGGAAGGGACCTTCCGTCCGGCGGGAACGGTCTGACCGGCCTGCGCGAGCGGGCCGCGGCCTGCGGCGGGAGCGCGACGGCCGGCCCCCGGGAGGACCGCCTCCCGGGATTCGAAGTGCGGGCCCGGCTGCCCCTGGCCGCGCCGGAAGCGGGAGCGATGGCATGACGATCCGTGTGGTGGTGGCCGACGACCAGGAGCTGGTGCGCGCCGGATTCGCCATGATCCTTGCGGCACAGCCCGGCATCGAGGTCGTCGCGGAGAGCGGGGACGGGTTCGAGGCGGTCGGCGCCGCCCGGGCCCACCGCCCGGACGTCGTGCTGCTCGACATCCGGATGCCGGGGATGGACGGCATCGAGGCCGCCCGGATCGTCTGCCGTGAAACGGACAGCCGGGTGATCATGCTGACCACCTGGGGACAGGACGACTACCTGTTCGACGCCCTGTGCGCCGGCGCGAGCGGCTTCCTGCTCAAGGACGTACGGCGGGACGACCTCGTCCACGCGGTCCGGGTGGTCGCGGCGGGCGACTCGCTGCTCGCCCCCTCGGTCACCCGCACCCTGATCGCCGCCTTCACCTCGGGCGCCGCCGTGCCGCCGCCGCGGACCGAACGCCTGGACGTCCTCACCGCCCGCGAGCGCGAGACGATGCGGCTGCTCGGCGGCGGCCTGTCCAACGCGGAGATCGCCAGGGCGCTGGTGGTGAGCGAGCACACGGTGAAGACGCACGTCAGCAACGTCCTCACCAAGCTCGGCCTGCGCGACCGGGTCCAGGCCGTCATCGCCGCCTACGAGACCGGACTGGTCGTCCCCGGACAGCGCATGGCGGAGGGCTCGTAGCCTCTCCCGGCGTGCCCGCCCAAAATTCGAAAGCCGGTCGGCACCGTGTGCGCCGAAGAGGTCCTGCGCCGCCAAGTGAACTTCCTGCAGGGGCACTTGGCGCAACAGCGGTCGCCCGGGCGAACCGCCGGTCCGGACAGTGAACGCACAGACCGCTCACAGTCCGGCCGCGGGTGACGACTCCAACACCCTCAGGTACCGAGGGATAACCCTCGAAGCACCCCGCTGTGGCTGACATGCAACTGTCAAGCCTGCCATTCTCCCTCCCAACTGCCGCACAAGCAGCGGCACGTTGCCTGCACACCCTCACGGTCCCGCACAACTCAGCTCGTCCCGGACAGCACACCCGTCTGTCCGGTCTGTCACCGGCCGTACCCCGCGGCCGCCGCAGTAGGAGAACGAGTGAGATCCAACCCCCGCAAGCGGACCTCGGTCGGAGCAGCCCTGCTCTCCACCGCCGCCCTCCTGGCCGTCGGCGTCTCGACGGTCCCGGCAGCAGCGAAGCCCGCAGCCCCCCACCCCAGCCCCCTGCGCACCGGCGGCCTGCCCGCCGACCTCACGCCCGCCCAGCGCACGACGCTGATCAAGAGCGCCGAGGCGAAGACGACACAGACGGCCGACTCCCTGGGCCTGGGCGCCCAGGAGAAGCTGGTCGTCAAGGACGTCGTGAAGGACAACGACGGCACCGTGCACACGCGCTACGAGCGCACCTTCGCCGGTCTGCCCGTCCTCGGCGGCGACCTCGTCGTGCACACGCCCCCGGCCTCGCTGGCCGCCGGCACCGTCAGCACGACCTTCAACAACAACCGCCGTACCGTGTCGGTCAAGTCCACGACCGCCACGTTCAGCAAGTCGGCCGCCGAGAGCAAGGCCCTGACCGCCGCCAAGGCCCTCGACGCGGAGAACCCCGCCGCGCAGAGCGCCCGCAAGGTGATCTGGGCGGGCGCGGGCACGCCGAAGCTGGCCTGGGAGACCGTGGTCAGCGGTCTGCAGGACGACGGCACGCCGAGCAAGCTGCACGTCATCACCGACGCCGCCACCGGCGCCGAGCTCTCCCGGTTCGAGGGCGTCCAGACCGGCACCGGCAACAGCCAGTACAGCGGCACCGTCACCATCGGCACCACGCTGTCCGGGTCGACGTACCAGCTGAACGACACCACGCGCGGCACCCACAAGACGTACACCCTGAGCAACGGCACGTCCGGTACCGGCACCCTGATGACCGACACCGACGACACCTGGGGCACCGGCTCCGGGTCGAACACCCAGACCGCCGGCGTCGACGCCCACTTCGGCGCCCAGACGACCTGGGACTTCTACAAGAACACCTTCGGCCGCAGCGGCATCAAGAACGACGGCGTCGCCGCCTACTCGCGCGTCCACTACAGCACGGCGTACGTCAACGCCTTCTGGGACGACGACTGCTTCTGCATGACCTACGGCGACGGCACGAGCAGCACACACGCGCTCACCTCGCTGGACGTGGCCGGCCACGAGATGACCCACGGCGTCACCTCCAACACCGCGGGCCTCAACTACACCGGTGAGTCGGGCGGCTTGAACGAGGCCACCTCCGACATCTTCGGCACCGGGGTGGAGTTCTACGCGGCCAACTCCTCCGACGTCGGTGACTACCTCATCGGCGAGAAGATCGACATCAACGGCGACGGCACCCCGCTGCGCTACATGGACGAGCCCGACAAGGACGGCGGCTCCGCCGACAGCTGGTACTCCGGCGTCGGCAACCTCGACGTCCACTACTCCTCGGGCCCCGCGAACCACATGTTCTACCTGCTCTCCGAGGGCAGCGGCAGCAAGACCATCAACGGCGTCACCTACAACAGCCCGACCTCGGACGGCGTCGCCGTCGCGGGCATCGGCCGGGCCGCCGCGCTGCAGATCTGGTACAAGGCGCTGACGACGTACATGACGTCCAGCACCAACTACGCCGGCGCCCGCACCGCGGCCCTCAGCGCGGCCACCGCGCTGTACGGCTCCAGCTCGGCCCAGTACGCCGGGGTCGGCAACGCCTTCGCCGGCATCAACGTCGGCAGCCACATCACGGTCCCGTCGACCGGCGTCACGGTCACCAACCCGGGCAGCCAGTCCACCACGGTCGGCACCGCGGTGAGCCTGCAGATCTCGGCCAGCAGCACCAACAGCGGCACCCTGACGTACGCCGCGAGCGGACTGCCCACCGGACTGTCGATCAGCTCCACCGGTCTGATCTCCGGCACGCCGACCACCGCCGGCTCCTACAGCACCACCGTCACGGTGACCGACTCCACCGGCGCCACCGGCACCGCGTCCTTCACCTGGACGGTCAGCTCGACGGGCGGCGGCTCCTGCACCTCGACGCAGCTCCTGGGCAACGCGGGCTTCGAGTCGGGCAACACCACCTGGACCGCGACCAGCGGGGTCATCACCAGCTCCAGCAGCCAGGCGGCCCGCACCGGTTCCTACAAGGCCTGGCTCGACGGCTACGGATCGACCCACACCGACACGCTGACACAGTCGGTGACGATCCCCAGCGGCTGCACCAGCACCACGTTCACCTTCTACATCCACATCGACACGGCCGAGACCACCACCAGCACCGCGTACGACAAGCTGACGGTCACCGCCGGGTCCACCACCCTGGCCACGTACTCCAACCTCAACGCGGCCACCGGTTATGTCCAGAAGTCCTTCAGCCTCGGCTCCTTCGCGGGCAGCACCGTCGCCCTGAAGTTCTCCGGTGTCGAGGACTCCTCGCTCCAGACCAGCTTCGTCATCGACGACACCGCCGTCACGACCGGCTGATCGGCTCCTCCTGACCGGCGTCCCGCACCCGGGCTCCCCCCGGGTGCGGGACGCCGCCGTGTGCGCCCGGTCCGGTTCCCTTCAGTTCAGCGGGTCGAGTGTCAGGTACGCCTGGCGCGGCGAGCCGTCGTGGACGAGGGACTCCTGCTGTCCGACGTCGTCGAAGGCGAACGCGTACGCCTTGCCGTCCGCCATCTGCGCGTGGATCTTGCGGGCGTAGTGGTTGGTCACCGTGTCCTGGTAGAAGTTCGCCGTGGTGGTGTCCGGCTGGTTGGGGTTGACCAGGAGCGTGGAGCGGTTGAAGCCCGCGCACAGGGTGCGGGAGATCGGTCCGCGCACGGCGTCGTTCGGCGCGTCCAGCAGCCGGTGGCAGCCGAAGATGCTGGCTGCGTCCGGCTTCTGGAAGCTGGTCACGACCGCGCCGGAGGAGTTGGTGAAGTTCATGACCCCGCCCGAGACCCGGCCGTAGTACTTGGTGCCCGGCTGGTCGGCGAACGGGGTGACGGTCAGGGTGGTCGTCGCGTACTTCTGCCAGACGCGGTTGACGTAGTCGTCCATGACGTTCGCCGGGAGGGCTCCCGTCTCCACGCCGTACAGCGGGGCGAGAGCCCTCAGCACGGTGCCGTCGGACCGGGTCTGGACGAGGTTCGCCCAGCCGCCGGGCTGACCGCGCAGGGCGTTGAAGAAGCCGGTGTAACCGCCCGCCTTGAGGTGCCCGGTGCTGATGGTGGTCCCGTCGGCGCGCTGCACGCCGACCGCGTACGGAGCGGAGAACATGTCGACCTGAGTGCTGTTCAGCCACAGCCCGGAGTCGTTCAGCGTGTACTCCGACCAGTTGAACAGGATGTTGCGGTTCGGGTCGGTCGGGTTCTGCACGGCCGGCTGCACCAGCCCGCCGGTGGTCAGCCGGAAGTCGAGCTTCTGCCCGTAGGAGAAGTAGACCCGGCCGGAGAACTTGGGGATCCGGATGGTGGCGGACTGTCCGGCGGCCGGGCCCGCGATCGAGGCGTCGGGCGCGGGGGTGGGCGGGTTGCCGCCGGCGGGCCAGGCGTGGAAGGCGCCGTTGGCGTCCGCCCAGCCCTGCCGGCCCGTCGTCAGCTGGGTGCCGAGGTTGTAGACGTAGAGGGCTTCGCCGCGCCCCGAGTTGTTGGTGATCTTCAGCGGGATGGTGTCGGGGACGGCCGCCTGAGCCGGGGGACCGAGCGAGAACAGTGCGCCGACGAGAGCGGCGGCTCCGGCGATTCTGAGCGCGAGCGTGATCCTTGAGAGCACTCTCCACCTCCGTGCGGGTAGGCCTGTGGGGTTGGTCCGTACCATGTTGAGAGCGCTCTCAAAGTCGCACCGCGGTGTGCCCATGTCAACAATGTGAACGGAAACGGCAAAGGAAAGGACGCCCTCGGCACGGCTCGTGCCAGGGGCGTCCCGTAGCCCGGTCCCGTTGCCCGGCCCGTTGGGATCCCTGTGCTCAGAAAGTCCGCTTCAGCAGTTCCAGCAGCGCGGCCCAGTGCCGCTCCGAGCCCTTTTCGTCGTACGCGGAGGTGTCGGCCTGGGTGTAACCGTGCTGCGCGCCTTCGTAGACCTCGCAGGTGTGGCGGACGCCGGCCGCGGTGAGGGCCTGCTCCAGGCGCTCCATCTGCTCGGGCGGCAGGGCCGAGTCGTTGTCGGCGTGGCCCAGGTAGACCTCGGCCTTGATGTGCTCGGCCGACAGGTGAGGGCTGTCCGGCGCGTCGGTGGCGAGATGCCCGCCGTGGAAGCCGGCCGCGGCCGCGACCCGGTCCGGATGGCCGCCGGCGGTCCACAGGGTGAGCCGGGCGCCCATGCAGTAGCCGGTCACCGCGACCGGGCCGGCCGTGACCAGCTCGCTCTCCTCCATCCACCGCAGATAGGCGCCCGCGTCCCGCACGGCCAGTTCGGAGGTGAGGGAGAGCATGATCGGGTACAGCTTCTCGAAGATCTCCGGACGCGCGGCCGGGTCGATGAACTCGGGCAACTCCACGACGGGAGCGCGCCCGTGACGGTAGAACACATGGGGGACCAGCACCGTGTAACCGGCCTCGGCGAGCCGGTCGGCCATCGCCCGCAGGTGCGGACGGAGTCCGAAGGCGTCCTGGTAGAGCAGTACGCCCGGCCGTGGCGCCCCGTCCCCCGGATGGGCCAGATAAGCGTCGGCGACGCCGTCCTCGGTGCGGATGTCGACGGCTGTTCCCTGTACGGAGGTCATCTGGGGGTGCCTCTCTGACGCGGTTCACGGTGTACGGCGAACGTCATCGTTGCATGCACCATCCACCCGGCCGCGAGGACCCCCGGCGCAGGGCGCGCTACTCGAACCGGGAGGTGTCGCCGGCCCCGTGCCGCACGATCTCCGCCTCGCCCTCGGAGAAGTCGATGACCGTCGTCGGCTCGGTGCCGCAGTCCCCGGAGTCGACCACGCCGTCCACCACATGGTCGAGCCGGTCCTTGATCTCCCAGCCCTGGGTCATCGGCTCGTCCTCGCCGGGCAGCAACAGGGTGCTGGACAGCAGGGGTTCACCGAGCTCGGCGAGCAGGGCCTGGGTGACGACGTGGTCCGGGATGCGCACGCCCACCGTCTTCTTCTTCGGGTGCTGGAGCATGCGGGGCACCTCCTTCGTCGCCGGGAGGATGAAGGTGTAGCTGCCGGGCGTCGACGCCTTGATCGCGCGGAACACGTCCTTGTCCACCCGCACGAACTGACCGAGCTGTGCGAAGTCCTGGCAGACCAGGGTGAAGTGGTGCCGGTCGTCGAGGTCGCGGATGGCCCGGATCCGGTCGATGCCGTCCTTGCTGCCCAGCCGGCAGCCCAGCGCGTAGCAGGAGTCCGTCGGGTACGCGATCAGCGCGTCGTCCGCCCGGATGGCGGCCGCGATCTGGGAGATGGTGCGCGGCTGGGGGTTCTCGGGGTGCACGTCGTAGTACTTGGCCATTGGCTGAGCTTATGCCGTGCCACCGGGCGCTGCCGCGCAAGGCCGCCGCCCCGCCCCGCGGACCGGCCGGCCGGGTGGAATCGGCCGACACGGTGACCTTCGACGGACCGTCCCGGCCCACCCCGCTCGCCGGGCCTGGTCTCCCAGGCAGGTGAGGTAACGTCCCCGACCGATATGACTGGTTCGGCTCACAGGGGCCGTGAGCGACGAGGAGAGCGCCGACATGGGCGGCCGGGACGACGAGAACCTCCACACCGAGGCGGCGGACGGCGCCGGATCGACGTGGGCGCAGGCACTCCTCGATCACCTGCGCCCCACCGGGCGGGACGTCGGCCGCATCGTCGACTGGCTCGCGAAGACGCTCGACGCGACGGTCTCCCTGCGCGACGACGCCGGCGCCTCCCTCGCCGGACCGCTCACCCCGCTGGACGAGGCCCTGGCCGCCGACATCACCGGCGGTCGGCTCGCCTCCGCCGCCTGGGAGGGCGACGGCAGGTTCGTACGCCTGATGAGGGTCGAACTCACCCGGCCCGGCTCGGTCGGGGTGCTCGCCGTGACCCGCACCAGCCCCTTCGACCGGCGCGCCTCCGACGTCGTCACGTACACCGTGGGCGTCCTGGAGCTCCTGCTGCGCGCGCAGCAGACCGCGGCGACCGGACACCGACTGGCCCGCGCCACCGCCGATCTGCGCCTGGCCATCCTGCAACTGCTCATGGTCGAGGACACCATCGCCGCCCGCCGCGTCGCCGCCGGTCTGTGGCCCGGCCTCCTCGACACCGACACCGCCTGCGTCTACGTCGTCGAGGTCGGCCCCGAGGAACGCGACCGCCTCGCCGCGGCCTGTGTGGCGGCGACCCGGGACGAGGCACTGGTCGTGCGCTGCCCCGCCCTGGACGGCCACGTCATCGTCGTCGTCCCGGACGACAGCGCGGGCAGTGCACTGCGCGCGCTGTGCGATCGCAACCCCGGCGCATTCCTCGGGGGCAGCTCCCGGCAGAGTCTCGCCCACACCGCCACCGCCTACGGGCAGGCCGTCAGCGCGCTCGCCGTCGCCCGCTTCCGCCCCGACAAGACGGCCGTCTACGCCGAACGCACCCACCCCGAACGCCTGATGGACCCCGAGGTCCTGCGCACCTGGACCACCCGTCTGCTGCGCCCCCTCGACACCCTCCCGCACCACACCCGCGCCGAGCTCCTCGCCACCACCCGGCTCGGCCTGGAGTTCACGGCAGTGAACGCTGCGAAGGTGCTCGGCGTCAGCCGCAACACCGTCCGCGCCCGTATGGAACGCGTCGAGAACCTGCTGCGCACCGACTTCTCCGACCTCACCGTCCGGGCCGCCGTCCATCTCGCCCTCAACGCGCAGGTCGGCATCGCGCAGGAACCCATCGGCGCCGCGGCGGCCCCCAGCCGGTTCGGCGAGCTGCTCACCGGGCCCGCGCTGCTCGCCTGGGCGCAGGATCTGCTGGCCCGCCTCGACACCGACGGCCGAGACCTGCGCGGCACACTGCGCGCCTGGATCGCCGCCGGCGGCAACGCCGAACGCGCCGCCCAGCGGTTGAGCGTGCACGCGCAGACCGTCCGCGAACACGTCCGCAGCGCCGAACCCGTCCTCGAACGCCAGCTCCTCGCCGGCGGCAGCGACCTGTACGAGGTCGTGCTGGCCCACCTCGCGGCGGGCGACCTCGACCAGCCCGACCTGCAGGGACATCCCCAGCGGGAGTCCCGCCAGGATTCCCACCTGGCGGAATCGGGCCATCCGGACTCACCTGTGCACGGGTGAGCCCTCCGGCCCCGCGAGCGGGCACGGCCACGATTCACAAGCCGCCCGCCGGGCCGTTAGGTTCAAGGAACCGCGGGGGTACGACCGGTACGGGGGACTGGTCGCACCCCCGTGTGCGTTCAGCCCCGGAGCCGCACCGGGATCTCCTGCCAGCCGCTCGCGATGAACGAGGGCACCTGCCGCAGCTCCTCGCCGCCGGTGTCCAGCCGCAGCTCGGGGAACCGGTCGAAGAGCGCCTGCAGCGCCGTCAGCGCCTCCATCCGGGCCAGCGGAGCCCCGATGCACCGGTGCACACCGAGCCCGAAGGCCAGATGGTCGTCGGCCGCGCGTGCCGCGTCGAACACCTCCGCGTCCGGTCCGTAGTGCGCCGGGTCCACGTTCGCCGCCGCGTACGTGGTGACGATGGCGTCCCCGGCCGGGATCGTCACGTCACCCACCTTGAGGTCGCTGACGGCGAACCGCAGCGGCAGCGTGGCGATCGACGGGTACAGCCGCAGCGTCTCGTCCACGACGGCGTCCCAGCCGATCTCGCCCCGCCGCACGGCCGCCAGCTGCTCGGGCCGGCGCAGCAGCGCCACCGTCGCGTTCCCGATGAGGTTCACGGTCGTCTCGAAGCCCGCCCCGATGACCAGCAGCAGCGTGTACACCAGCTCCTCGCCGCTCAGCCGGTCGCCGTCCTCGTCCCGCACCCGGATCAGCTCGGTCGTCAGGTCGTCGCCGGGGTGCTCGGTGCGGTGGGCGATGAGCGAGCCCAGCACCGTGCCGATCTGCTCCTGGACGAACGCGGCGTGCTCCGGGGTCGGGTCGGACGTGTCCATGATCGCGGCGATCAGCCGGGCGGTGGCCTCCCGCAACTCCTCGGGCACGCCGAAGAGTTCGCAGATGATCCGCATCGGCAGCGGATGCGCGAACCCGGCCTTGAGGTCGACGACCTCGGCGCCGTCCTCGTCCAGGGCGTCCAGCAGCTCCGCGGTGATCGCCTCCACCCGTCCCCGCAGCACCTCCGTGCGCCGGTGGGTGAAGCTCGGCGCGACCAGCTTGCGCAGCCGCGCATGGTCGGCGCCGTACGTGGAGAGCATGTTGACCACGCCGACCCAGCCCAGGATCCAGCCCCAGGACGGGTGCTCGCCCAGCTCCGGCCACTGCCGCCAGTGCCGGCGGGGGTCCTTGCTGACCTGGGGGTCGAGGATCAGCTCCTTGAGCGTGTCGTACCCGGTGGGCGCCCAGGCCGGGATGCCGCCGGGCAGCTCCACGGGCACGATCGGACCCAGGGCGCGCAGCCGGGCGCTCTCACCGGGGATGTCGGCGCCCAGCGGGTCGAGGGCGATGCGGTCGGTCACGGTCACGGTCGAACTCCTGGCTGGTCGGGAGAGTAGGTGGAGACAGGGGCGGGCGTGCGGGGGCTGAAGCGGACGGGCAGCGCGGTCAGCGAGCGATGGAAGGGACCCGGCCGCCAGTCGAGCCGCTCACGGGGCAGGACGGGATCGAGATCGGGCAGCCACTGGGTGAGCCGCTCGATCGCCTCGGTGACCAGCAGCAGCGTGTGCTGCTTCACCGGACAGGCGTGCGCGCCCGCGCCCCACGACAGATGCGAGGCGTCGTTGGGGTGACGGCCGTGGGTGACCTCCTGCTCCGCGAACAGCCCGAGCGCCCCGTACGACACCACCACCGGCACCGCGTCGCGCAGCCACACCCCGTGGAAGGCGACGGGCCTGCGGGCGTAGTAGATGCCGTAGTTGGCCAGCGGCGTCTCGTGGTGCAGCACCTCGACCACCGCGTCCATGACCGGCCGGGCGCCGCTGGTGAGCGTGGAGTAGTACTCCGGGTTGCCCAGGATCCGGGACAGGGTGTTGGACACCAGGTTCGCGGTCGGCTCGTACCCGGCCCCGAGAGTGAGGAACACCTGCCAGGTGACCTCCTCAGGGGTCAGCCCGGCCGGGTGGTCGAGGAGCCAACTGGGCAGATCGTCGCCGCGCTGCGCGGCCTTGGCGGCGATGACGTCCAGGACGTACTGGGCGTACAGCGCCTCGCCCTCGGCGGCCTGCGCGCCGCCCTCCATCATCTTGCCCAGGCCCTCCTCGAGCCGGTCGCCCTGATCGTCCGGCAGCCCGAACAGGTCGTTGAAGACCAGCGCCATCAGCGGCCGGGAGAAGTCCGCGACCAGGTCCGCCTCACCGCGGGGCCCGATGCGCGCGGCCAGCAGCCGCACCGCCCGGTGCACGCGTCCCCGCAGGTCGTGCGGTTCCACCAGGTCGAACACATCGATGAGGGTGGTGCGGTAGCGCACATGCGCCGCGCCGTCGGCGAACAGCGCGTTGGGCCGCCACCGCATCATGCCGAGCACCGGCGAGTCGACGGGGACCGTCGTCTCCCAGGCCCGCGGGTCGTGCGAGAACGTCTCCTCGTCGTGCAGCACGTCCAGCGCCGCCCGCCGCTCGGTGACCACGTACGCCGGCACCCCGGGCGCCAACTCGGCCCAGCCGATGGGGCCTTGGGCGCGCAGGGCGGCGTAGTAGCGCTGCGGATCGGGCGCGAAACCGTCCTCCCACAGCCGTACGGGCACGGAGCGGGAGAAGTCGCGCCGGTCCGGGGGATAGGTCGTCACCGGGCCTCCACCGGGTCGCGGCCGATCAGATGGTCGACCAGCGCGAGCAGCGCGTCGATCGAGGAGTTCGGGTCCCGGGCGTCGCAGGTCACCATCGGCGTCCCCGGCTCCAGGTCCAGCGCCCGGCGCAGCCGCTCCTCGCCGTAGTGGCGGGGCGTGTCGGGGAAGGCGTTGAGGGCCACCGCGTACGGCAGCCCGCTCTCCTCCACCAGGCCCAGCACGTCGAACGACGCGTCGAGCCGACGGCTGTCGACGAGGACGAGCGCGCCCAGCGCTCCGTAGGCGATGTCGTCCCACAACGCCCGGAAGCGCTCCTGCCCGGGCGTGCCGAACAGGTACAGCACGACGTCGCCGGACAGACTGATCCGGCCGAAGTCGATGGCGACGGTCGTCGTGGACTTCTCCCGCACCCCGGCCAGGTCGTCGACCTGCGCGGACGCCTCGGACAGATGCTCCTCGGTGTGCAGCGGCCGGATCTCGGACACGGAGTCGATCAGGGTCGTCTTGCCCACCCCGAACGGCCCCGCGACCAGGATCTTCACCAGGTCGCGAGCGGTGTCGGGGAGGTGGACGACGCCGGGCGCGGCGTCAGGTGCTGCGATGCCGGGCGCTGCGGTGCTAGGGGCTGAGCTTGAGGGCGCGGAGGCCATCGGCCACTCTCTTCAACAGGTCGGGGTCGAACCGTTCGGCGGGCGGGATCGGCGCACGGGCGGTGATCAGGTTCCGGTCGACGAGGCCGGCCGCCAGCACCCGCACCGCGGAGAACGGCAGCCTGAGCAGCGCCGCGGCCTCCACCATCGCCAGCGAACCGCCCTCCAGGGTGTCCAGCAGGGCGAGTTCGGCGGCGGGGAGGCCGGCGGGCATCGGCTCTTCGCCGCGGGTCAGCACCGACAGCCGCTCCAGGTGGGGGCGGCTGGGCCGGGCCACGCCGCCGGTCGACAGATAGGCGGGAACCAGGGGGCGGCCGGCCGGGCGGCCGGTCATGCCGACGCGTTGTCGTCGGCTCCTCGGGGCGCTGCCGCCATGGCCTTCTCGCCCAGTCGCGCCACCTGGGAGTGCACCCGGTGCGCCAGCAGGTCCAGCCGCACCTCGTCGTCGCCGTACGCGGCCACACAGGTGCCGTGGTCGGTCGGCACGATCAGCACGTATCCGTGGTCGGACTCGATGACGATCTGCCGGATCTCGGCCCGCTCCCGGTCGGCGAACGCGGCCGCCGCGGTACGGCAGGCCCCCTGCACCGTGCTGGTGATGGCGGCCACCCGCTCGGCCGACGGCTGGGACAGGGCGTCGGTGTACCCCGTCACGAGGCCGTCCCGGGTCAGCATGACGGCGGCCAGCACGTGCGGCACCTGCAGGACCGGTTCCAGCACCCATGCCGTGTCGCCCGTGTTGCTGCTGGTCATCTGTCCGTACCCCCTTCGTTGTCGGTCGGGTCGATGTCGTCGGCCGCGGTGTTCCCGGCGGCGTTCTGCGCGCGCGCCGCGGCCGTGCCGGACTGCAGTGCGCCGAGCGAGGCCGCGGCCTCCTCCGGGCGGCGCGCGGGGCGCCGTGTCGGGGTCGGCGGCGGTGCGGCGGCGGTCCGGGTGCGGCGTCGGCGCTGCGGCAGGCCCTCGGCGTCCTCCGGCTCGTGATGCCCGGGAGGGGCCTCGGGGACGCCGGCCTCCGTCCCGTACGCGTGGGCGGGGGCGGGCCGGTCGGGCACGGCTCTGCGCGTCGTGCGCGGGGCGCTCGCGGCCGGGGGCCGGTCGGCCGGGTCGAGGTGGCTGAGCAGATGGCTGTGCACCCGCAGCACCGCGCGCACCCCGCCGTACGGGGAGGCCGAGGAGACGTCGACGCCCAGGTCGAACTGCCGGGTCAGCCGGCCGATCGCGGCCAGCCCCATACGCGGCGGATCGCCCAGGTCGGTCAGCAGGATGAGGTCGTCGCCGGCCACCAGCCGCTGGGCGCGGTCGCGTTCGTCGCGGGTCATGCCGAGACCGGCGTCGTCGACGGTGACGCACACCCCGTGGTGGACGTGTTCCAGGCTCACCACGACGTCGGTGTCCGGGGACGAGTGCCGGAGCGCGTTGTCGAGGAGTTCGGCGACGATGATGGCCACCGGCTCCACGGCGTGCGAGACCAGGGCCGTACCGGCCTCGAGGTGGTTGTGGACCCGGACCCGCTGGTAGCCCGCGAGCCGGGCCTGGCCGCCGGTCACCGCGTCCACCAGGTGGGACTCCTCGCGGGCCAGCCCGACCCATGCCCCGCACACCACGGCGGCGACCTGCGCGCGGCGCAGCGACTGCTCGTTCTCATGGTCCAGCCGGAACAGCGTCTGCGCCAACTCCGGGTCGTCGTAGCGCTGTTGGAGTCCGCGCAGCGCGTCCTGCAGTCGGTAGAGGGCGGCCTGGATCTCCCGGACCGCGCCCCGCATCCCGGCCTGCGCCGCGGCGTCGACCCGGGTGCGCTGGGCGGCCACCTCGGACTGCAGCGCCAGCAGCACGTTCTCCAGGGCGATGCCCAGGGGGGTGCCGACGGTGAGCGGCTGGAGCGGGCCCGGCACGGCCAGGTGCGGATGCGCCACGTGACGGGCGGCGGCGGGCACCCGCTGCGCGGCCAGATGCTCGACCTCGGCCGTGAACGCCCTCAAGGAGCCGTCGAGTCGGGTGCGCAGCGCGGCGATCTCCGCCCGCTGCCGGGTCTGTTGCCGCCGCAATCGCAGCACCCCGCCGCCGAGGGCGAGCGCGGACAGTGTGCCGGCGGCCAGGCCGCCGGCCACCAGGTCCGGTAATTCGATCATCGCTTGGGTTCCAGAAAGGTCGGGCGTCGTCACGGAGTTCAGGGCAGGGGTGGGTCCGACGGGCTCGGACCGGGCACTCGCAGCACAGTACACACCGTCATCGATCGCTCCCGCACGGTTGAGCGATACTTGGCTCCGAAAGTGCCTGCCTTCTGTTCGCTTCTGCGTCGACTGTCGGGAATGCCGTAGGCCGCCGAACGGGCGCTGTGCTCACCCGTGCCGGTGAGCGCGCGCTGCCCGCGCGTACCACCGGCGTGCCCCCTTGCGTTGGTCCGGCATGGACCGAACTCCTCCCGTGGCGCCCCGCGACGACTGCCCGTCCGGTCTCCTCTACGCCCGGTGGGCGGGCGGCCCGCACTGCCGAGTGCCGATCTACGCCGGGCTCGTCGCGGAGTGGCGCGCCCGCGGCCGGACCGTGCCCGCGCGCCCGGACCTGCACTGGGTGTCCCTGGTCCGGCCCTTCCGCCGTCCGTGACGCGTCACGGACGGCACGTCGGGGTCAGCACGGCCAGCGTGCCGTTGGCCTGGCGCAGCGCGAACTCCAGTGTGACGGGCGCGTGCAGCGCACCGGTCCCGTCCGGCGGGACCAGCCACTCCAGGGAGCGCGCCGCCCGGTACGGCGGCGGCACCGCCACCCAGGAACCCCGGCCCGCGCGCCGCAGTCCCGCGCCGATCCACCGGCTCCCGGGATCGGGCGGCAGGAAGAAACCCACCCGGTGCGCCACGGTGTCCACCAGCGTCGGCCCCGGCGCGGGACGCGAGGCCTGCCACAGCAGGTCCAGCGTGAGCAGGCCCAGCCGGTCGGGCACGCTGAGCACGTCCCAGTAGCGGCCCGCCTCCAGCAGGGCGATCCCCTCGCCCTGGTCCCACTCCCGCTTGCACACCCGTGGGTCCGTCGCCGCGGCGGCGAGCCACTCCACGCCGCGCATCCACATCGCATCGCTCATGTCGGCTCCGTGTGACCTCCCCGGCGGCCGCATGCCGACCGGGCATATGCATGCTGGTGGATATTTCTATCGGGTGGAAGGGGTGGCGAACCCTGGCGTTTCGGTCTCTTTCGTTCGACCTTCGCGCCGTTGTTCTATGCCGTCGTTCTGCGCCGTTGTTCTGCGCCGTTGTTCTGCGCCACCGTTCTGGTGGTCGTTCTAGTGGTCGTTCTCCAGGTGCAGTTTGAGCAGGTCCACGCCGTAGTCGCCGCCGTTGGGGGTGCGGATGATGGTGTGGATGTGCTGCTGGGTGGGCGTGCGGCCGGTGCCGTAGGCGATCGGGGACTGGGCGTCGTACTCGATGAGCACGACCGGGCTGTGCACGCGGTAGTAGAAGGCGGAGCTGTCCTCGGTCTCGCCGATCCAGTAGAAGTACGTGTCGTCGAGGTGCTCCTCGACCTCCGTCATCTTCACCTCGGCGTGACCGTCGTCCATGGTGCCGACGTACACGCGGACCAGGTCGAGGAGGCTGTTCCTCTGGGCGTCGGTCCACCCCTTGGCGGCCAGGCCCTGGTAGGCGAGCTGGGCGTTGTCCTGCCCCGCGCCGGCCTTGAAGTTGTCGCCGGCCTTGCTCTCGGAGGAGACGACCTTCCTCTGCTGCGCGGAGGTCAGGGACCGCAGCACGGTCAGCCCCGCCGTGGTCTCCTTCTTGAAGAGGGTGATCTTCTCGCCGTTGTAGGTGGCCGAGGTCGGCTCGGAGCCCATGAAGGTCGGCGTCATGACGACCTGGTCGCCGAGCACGAAGTAGTTGATGGCCACGTGGTGGCCCTCGTACTGGAAACCCCACGGCTCGGTGGTCGACGGCGTGCCCATGAACGTGAAGAAGTAGGCGCCCTCGGTCAACGTCTCCTTGCCGCCGCCGCTGGAGTCGCCCAGGAACGCGTTGAGCTTCATGATGTTGCGCGTCTGGGTGAGCCCCTCGGCGGAGAGCGCGACGCCGAGCAGTGCGTAGCCCAGGTTGCGCTGCTTCTCGGTCAGGTCGCCCATCCGGGCGCCCTCGCGCTGGTAGCCGTCGACGTTGCTCCAGGCCAGCCACTCGTCGTCGTCCACCTCGAAGACGGACGCCTTGCGCTCCGCGGCGGTCAGCCCGTCCAGGAAGGCCTGGGCGGCCTTGACCACCTTGTCGGTGGAGACGTCCGTGGCGTGGATCGAGTACAGGTCGTCCACCACCTTGCCGTCGGTGGTGACCCCGACGAAGTCGGCGTACTTGACCTCGCTCGCGCCGGGGCCCATGCCTCCGGCCCCGCCGCCGGGGCCGCCGGAGGGGCCTCCGGAGGGCATCCCGCCCGGGCCGCCGTACGAGGCGGAGGCCGCGGCGTCGGAGGAGCTGGACGAGCAGCCGGTCATGGTCGCCAGCGCGGCGACTCCGCCGGCGAGCAGCGCCTTGTTCATGAACCAGCGACGGCTGTGCTCGGTTTCGGGGGTGCGTGGTCGGTGTCCGTGCATGGAGCCCAAGCTTCAGGACGTACCTGAAGGAAACCTGAAGCCCGCCGAGCCCTTCCCACCAGGTCCTCCGGGTCCTCCCTCCGGGCCACCCCAGGCCCCGTCAGGCCACCCCAGGCCCCGTCAGACCCCGCCGGGGCCGCCCTGGGGCACCGAAAGCGGCAGCTCGGCCTGGCGCAACTCGGCCAGCAACTCGTTCTGCCCCGCGAGGAGTTCGGTGAGGATGCGGCGGGCGGCCCGCAGCAGCTCTGCCACGTCACCGCCCGCCAGCGCGTAGCTGACCGTCGAGCCCTCCCGGATCGACACCACGATCCCGGACCTGCGCAACACCGCCAGCTGCTGGGACAGGCTGGACGGTTCGATCTCGATCTCGGTGAGCAGGTCCCGCACGGCGACGGGGCCGCCCTGCAGCAGTTCGAGGACCCTGATGCGCACGGGGTGCCCGAGCATGCGGAAGAACTCGGCCTTGGCCTGGTAGAGGGGAACCTGCATGGTCGGTCGCTCGCTCCCTGCCGCGTTCGGTGCCTGGTTCTCGATCCTGGTGGCTGGGGGCTCCGCACACCCGTGTGATGCGCTGATCTGGATGTGTCGAGATGAAGAAACCTTCAATTCGATGGCGTGCGAAGCCGCGGACCTCCGGTCGCCTACACCTCGAGCTCGGCTTCGATGCGCTTGAGCTGGTGCCGGGCCATGGCCAGATTGGACCGCTCGCGGTCCAGGACGAGGTAGAGGAACAGCCCGCTGCCGCCGCGCCCCTTGAGCAGCCGGATGAGGTGGTACTGGCTGCCGAGCGTGATCAGGACGTCCTCGATCTCGCCCTTCAGGCCCAGGTGTTCCATGGTGCGGACCTTGGCGCGGATCACATCGGTGTTGCCGGCCGCGGCGACGTTCAGGTCGAGGTCCTTGCCGCCGCCGAGCGTGCCGAGTGCCATGCCGCTGGTGTAGTCCACGACGGCGACCCCCAGCGCCCCCTCCACCGCGGTCATCGTCTCCTTCATCGAGATCTCCACATTCGCCATGGCGTTTCTCCTGCCGGTTGCACGGGTCCGGGCTCCTCCGGCCCCGCTGGTCCACCGACCGTACGGAGCCCGTCCCCCGACCGGGTGACACGCTCCGGGACTGGACCAAGGAGGTTCGGAAGACGAAGACCCCCGCACTTTTCTGATCGCACAGATATGTGAATTGAGCGGATCGACAGGGGTACGCGGCGGTCATGCTGTTCCTCGATCGACGGCAGGCCGGACGGAAACTGGCCGACGCCCTGCGGGCCCGGCAGGAGCGTGGCCTTCTGCCCGACCCCGTCGTGCTCGCCCTGCCGCGCGGCGGCGTCCCCGTGGCCGCGGAGGTCGCCCGGGCGCTCGACGCCCCGCTGGACGTACTGGTCGTACGGAAGATCGGCGCCCCCTTCCAGGAGGAGTTCGGCGTCGGCGCCATCACCGGCGACGACGAGGACGCCCACTTCGACCAGGACGCCCTCGACCGGCTGGGCCTGAGCGCGGACGCGCTCACTCCGGTCGTGGAACGCGAACGCGCGGAGCTCCGCCGCCGCGAACGGTTGTACAGGCACGGCCGCCCCGCCCCCGACCTGCGGGAACGCACCGTGATCGTGGTGGACGACGGGCTCGCGACCGGGGTCACGGCGCGCGCCGCGCTGCGCTCCGCACGCCGCCGCGACCCCCGGCGGGTCCTGCTTGCCGTGCCGGTCGGCGCGCGGGAGACGGTGGACCTGCTGCGCGCCGAGGCCGACGACGTGATCTGTCTGCATCAGCCGGCCGACTTCATGGCCGTCGGCCTCTGGTACGACGACTTCGAGCAGCTCTCGGACGCCGACGTGCTGCGAGCCCTGCAGACGGCGGCCGAGCGCTGAGCGGCCCACTGAACGAGCTCCCGGTCCCGGGAGCCGTCCGCGGCCGCGTTCTGCAAGGTCAGCGCCGCGCCGTCGGACGCGCCGGTCAGATCCTGGTTCCGCAGGAACGCGATCCGGCCCGTGCCGTCGACGTACCGGAGATTGCGGCTGTAACCGCTTCCCAGGGTCGTCTGGTACTCCTTCCGGACGCCGTCGCTGCCTCCGCTCTCGTTGACCCAGACGTTGCCACTGCCCGCCGCGTTGTAGACCAGCCGCCCACCGGGCAGCCGGACGAGGACCGGGCTGCCCCCCGTCGCCAGGGCCCGCGAGCCGGTGTCGACCGGCAGCGAGGCGACGGCCGTGCCGGTGGGGGAGCCGCGGTAGAACTCCAGCGGGTCGTCGGCGATCCGGGGACGCATCCGTCACCGTGCTCGCCGGGTCAGTTCTGCGGCAGCCACTTCTCCAGGGCGTCGATGAGACGGTCGAGCGCGGGCTCCTCGGTGGAGCGGTCCGTCATGACCGTACGGCCGTCGAACCGGAGCGTGTACTGGAACAGGTCGGCCGCCCCCATGTTCATCGTGAACGACGGGACGTCGTCGAGCGCCGGATCCCCGAGCAGCGTGCGCAGCTTCGTGAACTGGGCCGCGGTGGTGCGGCGCACCGCTGACTCTCCCTTGTCCGCGGTGCGGACGGTGCCGTCGCCCCGGAGGATCACCTCCTTGTTCACCCCGGCGAAGCCACCGCTGACGGTCATGACGACCAGCTTCTGATCCGGTCCGGTGACGGGCACCGGCGACGGACTCGCGGACGCCGGGACCGACGGGGTGGCGGAGGGGGACGGGGATGTGGAGGGGGACGGGGAGGGCGTGGGTGGGCCGGCGGGGGACGAAGGGGACGCGGTCACCGTGGCGCGTGCGGTGTCCGTCGGCTTCGTCGTGTCCCCGTCGTCCCCGGGGGAGCAGCCGACCAGGGCCAGCACACCGGCCGCGCACACCATCGCCGAGCTCCGAGCGAGCACTGCGCACTCCTCGCGTGTCGATACCTGAGTAACCGTCATATCAGAGTGCCATGCTGTGAGTTGCGCCGTCTCCCGGGAGGAAGCATGTCCCAACCGTCCGTCCTCGCCGCTCTGGTGTCCGCGCTGCGCGGTGGGTCCATCGAAGTCGTCGACCTCACCTCACCGCTGTCGTCGTCCACGCCGGTGATCCAGTTGCCGCCCGAGTTCGGTCAGACGGCGGTGTTCGAGCTCGCGGAGATCAGCCGGTACGACGACCGGGGGCCGGCCTGGTACTGGAACAACTTCCGCAGCGGCGAGCACACCGGCACCCACTTCGACGCCCCCAACCACTGGGTGACCGGCAAGGACCTCGACGACGTGGCGTCCGTGCCGGCCGGCCGGCTGATCGCACCGGCCGCCGTGCTCGATTTCACCGCCGAGGCGGCCGAGAACCCCGACTTCCTCGTGGAAGTGGAGCACGTGCAGCGTTGGGAGGCCGAGCACGGGCCGCTGCCCGAGGGCGGCTGGCTGCTGCTGCGCACCGGCTGGGACGCCCGCGGCCACTCCCAGGAGGCGTTCCTCAACGCGGACGAGACCGGCCCGCACACCCCTGGCCTGTCACCGGAGTGCGCCCGCTGGGTGGCGCAGGAGTCGCCGGTGATCGGCCTCGGAGTGGAGACGGTGGGCACCGACGCCGGACGCGGGCACTCGTTCGACCCGGCGTTCCCCTGCCACTCCTACCTCATGGGCAGCGACAAGTACGGACTGACCCAGCTCCAGAACCTGGCGGCGCTCCCGGCCACCGGCAGTGTCGTCATCGCGGGCCCGCTGCCCATCGTCACGGGATCCGGGGCGCCCGCGCGCGTGCTCGCACTGGTGGAGCGCTCATGAAGGTCGCCGAAGGCGTCGGCCGGGCGCTGTCCGCGGCCGGGGTCCGCCAGGTCTTCGGAGTGGTCGGCTCGGGCAACTTCCACCTGACCAACGCCATGGTCGCCGCCGGGTCGAGCTACGTCGCCGCACGTCACGAAGGCGGCGCGGCGACGATGGCGGACGCGTACGCGCGCGTGAGCGGCGCCCTGACGGCACTGAGCGTCCACCAGGGGCCCGGGCTGACGAACGCCCTGACGGGGATCGCCGAAGCGGCCAAGAGCCGTACGCCGCTGCTCGTCCTGGCGGCGGAGGTGACCGAGCCGCGCTCCAACTTCCACATCGGCCAGGAGGCCCTGGCGCGTGCGGTGGGCGCGGCGCCGATGCGGATCACCTCGGCCGAGGACGCGGTGGGACAGGCCCTGGCGGCGGCGCGGCGCGCGGTGCACGAGCGGCGCACCGTGCTGCTCAACCTGCCCCTGGAGGTACAGGCCCTTCAGGCGCCGGACGGCGTCCCGGCGCAGCCCGGGCCACTGCCCGCACGGGCGCCGGTCGAACCGACGGCGGCCGATGTGACGGCGCTGGCGCACCTCCTCGAAGAGGCCCGCCGGCCGGTGTTCGTGGCGGGCAGGGGCGCCCGCTCGCCCGGTGCCGCGGACGCCCTGGAGGCGCTGGCCGACCACTGCGGCGCGCTGCTGGCCACCTCCGCCGTGGCGGCCGGCCTCTTCCACGGCAACCCGTGGTCGCTCGACGTCTCCGGCGGCTTCGCCTCGCCCCTGGCGGCCGAACTGATCGGAGCCGCGGACGCCATTGTGGGCTGGGGCTGCGCGCTGAACATGTGGACGATGCGGCACGGCGCCCTGATCGGCCCCGGCGCGACCGTCGTCCAGGTCGACGACGAGGCGTCGGCGCTCGGTGCGCACCGCAAGGTGGGGCTCGGCGTCACCGGCGACGTGGAACTCACCGCTCGGCGTGTGCTGGCGGCGGGCGGCGAGAAGCGGCAGGGCCGCCGGACCGCCGACGTCGCCGCGGCCGTCGCGGCCCGGGTGCGGTGGCGGGACGTGCCCTACGAGGACACGAGCGGCGGGGGCCGGATCGACCCCCGCACGCTGAGCATCGCGCTCGACGACCTGCTGCCCGCGGAGCGGGTCATCGGCGTGGACTCCGGCAACTTCATGGGCTACCCGGTCATGTACCTGTCGGTCCCGGACGAGAACGGCCTGTGCTTCACCCAGGCGTTCCAGTCGATCGGCCTGGGACTGGCGACCGCGATCGGCGCGGCCCTGGCCCGGCCGGACCGGCTCCCGGTGGCCGCGCTCGGAGACGGCGGCGCGCTGATGGGCGCCGCGGAACTCGACACGGTACGCAGGCTCGGACTGCCGATGGTGGTCGTCGTCTACAACGACGACGGCTACGGAGCCGAGGTGCACCACTTCGGCCCCGATGGACACCCCCTCGACACGGTCGAGTTCCCGGAGACCGACATCGCCGCCGTGGCCCGCGGGTACGGCTTCGAGGCGGTGACCGTGCGCGAGCGGACCGACCTGCGGGCGGTGCGGGACTGGCTGTCCGGTCCGCGCTCGGCCCCGCTGCTCATCGACGCCAAGGTGGTCAAGGACCGCGGGTCCTGGTGGCTGGAGGAGGCGTTCCGCGGGCACTGACCACCGTCGGCTCAGACCACCGTCTCGACGGCGTAGAGGCTGGCCATGCCCGCGTCGGTGAGCACCCCGAGTCGGCCGCCGACCCAGGTCAGCGCGGAGCGCCGTACCGAGTGCTCGATCGGGAAGCGGAGGAGGGGGCGCAGCTCGGCCGGGTCGAGCACCTGGACCTCGTCCCGGTGCGAGACGGCCAGGCGGCCGCCCTCGGCGTCGATCGCCAGATCGCCGCGCGCGGAGTCGAACGGCAGCGGCCAGCCTGCAGGGTGCGTCCCGTCGGTGAGGTCGAGACAGTGCCAGCGCCAGGTCCCGTAGCGGTCCTGGGCGATCAGGCGCGTGCCGTCCGGTGTGAACAGCAGCTTGGCCACCATCGCGAACCCGCCGGACCAGGTGTGCCGCACCCGGCCGTCGGCCACTTCGCGCACGACCACCTCGCCGGGCCGCGCGCAGTACGCGAGCAGGGCGCCGTCGGGGGAGAGGGCGCCCTCCATCTGGAGCGAGTGTCCGCCGTGCGTCGTCGCCGGGACGGTCTCGCGGAACAGCTCGCTCCCGTCGGCGAGTTCGGTGACGACGACATCGGGCTCGGCGTACCAGACGGCGCGGGTGCCCGCCCCGCCCAGAAAGCTCACCGGGTGCGGGTTGTGGGCCGTCAGGGCCTCGAACTCGCCGAACGGGACCGGTCCGGCGAAGATCTGGTGGTCGCCGCGCACCAGGAGCCGCTTCAGCTCCGGAACATGACGGGCCTGCCAGGCCAGCCGGCCGGCGGGCATCGACACGCTGTCGGCCAGGCCGCCGTCCTCGTCGACCAGGAGCAGCCGCTCACGCTTGTCGGTGTCGTCGAACCGGTTGCACAGCAGCCGTCCCTCCACCGCCTCGGCCACCATGGCGCCGGTGTAGGCGGGGCCCAGATACCGGTGCATGACCGGTTCTCCCGGGGCGGCCGTGGGATCGCTGAGCACGAACCCCTTCCGCAGCCTGGCCCACTCCTGCTTCAACGCGTACTCCGGCCCGGCCCCCTCCTTCCTGGTCCGCCGCTCCCGGCCGGGGGAACCGGCGAGGGTCTCGACGACGCCGTCGGCGCAGTGGCTGGTCCAAGTCCGGCCCGTGGCCGGGTCGTTGAGGTGTCGTGTGCGGGGCATGTCTCGATCCTTCACCGAAGCGGGCGGCTCCGACCCGCAGTTGTGTCAGAAGTGTTGACCGGGTCTCTGGAAACGTTTTAACTTCACCTCACTCGGCCCCCGAGGGGAGGAGACTCCGTGGCGACGCTGCTGCGTGAGAACCCCAGTAAGACGGAAGAGAGTAGCTCGTCCCGCCGCTCGATGCGGCGGCGAAGTGATCGGAAACGTTTTCAGGAACGGCGCAACCGGACCCTGTTCCTGCTCATGCTGCCGGGGCTCGTCTACTTCCTGGTGTTCCACTACGGCGCGCTCGCCGGGAACCTCATCGCCTTCAAGGAGTACGTGCCCTTCGACGGCCTGTGGGGCAGCCCCTGGGTCGGACTCGGCAACTTCCGGCGGATGTTCGAGGACGCCGGATTCTGGGACGCCGTCCTCAACACCCTCTGGATCGCGGTCCTCCAGCTCGTCTTCTACTTCCCGGTCCCACTCGCCCTCGCCCTGCTCCTGCACACCCTCACCTGGAGCACCGTCCGCCGCTTCGTGCAGTCGGTGGCCTATCTGCCGCACTTCATCTCATGGGTGATCGTCGTCGCCCTGTTCCAGCAGGTGCTGGGCGACACGGGCCTGGTGAACGGCTATCTCGGCGACGCGGGCCTCGGCACCGTCGACATCATCGGCAACCCCGACGCCTTCCGGCCGCTCGTCGTGGCCCAGGTGATCTGGAAGGACGCCGGCTGGGGCACGATCATCTTCCTCGCCGCGCTCTCCCAGGTCGACGAGCAGCAGTACGAGGCCGCCGCCATCGACGGGGCCGGCCCCTGGCGGCGGTTCTGGCACATCACCCTGCCCGCCATCCGGCCGGTGATCGTGCTGCTGCTCATCATGCGGCTCGGCGACGTCCTCTCCGTCGGCTTCGAACAGATGCTGCTCCAGCGCGACGCCGTCGGCCCGCAGACCGCCGAGGTCATCGACACCTTCGTCTACTACCAGGGCATCGTCGGCGGCGACTACGGATTCGCCGCCGCCGCGGGCCTGTTCAAGGGCGTGATCGGCGCCCTGCTCGTGTACGCGGCCAACAAGGTCGCCCACCGCCTCGGCGAACAGGGGGTCTACCGTTGAGCGCCCACGTCCGGCCCGGCTGGATGGAGAAGCCGCGACCGCTGACCCAGGCCGCGAAGGCCGTCGCCCTCACCGCGGTGGTCCTGCTGGTCTGCGTGCCCTTCCTCGTCATCCTGTCGACCTCGCTCGCCGCCCCGCGCGAGGTCGTGGCGAACGGCGGCTGGGTGCTGTGGCCCGAACACCCCACCCTGCAGGCGTACCGCGACATCCTCGACGGCGGCATCGTCACCCACGCCCTCGCCGTCAGCGCCGGAGTCACCGTCGCCGGCACCGCGCTCAGCCTCGCCTGCACGGTCGCCCTCGCCTACGCCCTCTCCCGCCCCGGAGTGTTCGGCGGCCGCCCGGTCCTGCTGCTGATCCTGTTCACCTTCCTCTTCCCACCGGGCATGATCCCGGGCTTCCTGCTGGTCAAGGAGCTGGACCTGCTGGGCAGTTACGGCTCGCTGATCCTCCCGGTGCTGGTCAACGTCTTCAACCTGGTCGTCCTGCGCGGCTTCTTCCAGGGCATCCCGGAAGAGCTGTACGAGGCGGCACGCCTCGACGGCGCCGGGGACTGGCGCGTGCTGTGGTCCATCGTGCTGCCGCTGTCGAAGGCGGCGCTCGCCGTCGTCGGACTGTTCTACGCGGTGGCCTACTGGAACTCCTGGTTCTACGCCTCGCTCTACCTCGAGAGCGACCAGTGGCCGCTGCAACAGGTGCTGCGCACCTACGTCGTGGCCGGCTCCGGCCTCACCGACACCACCACCGGCGAGGCCACGGTCAACGCGCCGCAGACCATCCAGATGGCCGTGCTGGTGATCGCCACCGTGCCGATCCTGCTCGTCTACCCCTTCCTCCAGAAGTACTTCACCAAGGGCGTCCTCACCGGCGCCGTCAAGAGCTGAGCGACACCACCGCATTCAAGAGCCGCACGCAGAAAGGTCATTCGTCATGTCCAGCATGTCCCGACGCACGCTGCTGCGATCCATGGCCGCCGGTGGCGCCGCCGTCACCGTCCCCGGTCTGCTCACCGCCTGCTCCACCGGTTCGGACGACGGAGACGTCTCCAACGCGGGCAAGGAACTGACCCCGTGGCCCGCCTACGCGGCGCCCGCCGGACCCCGGCCCGACCTCGCCCCCACCGAAGCGGGCGTCCAGGCCGGGTTCACCTCCTACCCCTCCTCCCTGGTCACCTCGGTCGCCCGGACCCCCGGCGACGGCTCCACCGTGAGGGTCCTCACCGTCACCTTCGGCACCCCGCCCAAGCCGGCCGCCCAGAACCAGTACTGGCGGGCCGTCGAGAAGGCCCTCGGCGTGAAGATCGAGTTCACGGTGGTCCCGCAGGCCGACTACCAGAAGAAGATGGCCACCGTCATGGCCGGTGACCCCGATTCCCTGCCCGACGTCATCAACGTCTTCACCGGGGTCACCCTGCCCCGCGAGGCCCAGTTCGTGCAGCGCAGAGCCGAGGACCTGACCCCGCACCTCTCCGGCGCGGCGGTCCGGGACTACCCCAACCTCGCCGGCATCCCCACCCACGCCTGGCGCGACATGGGCCGCATCGGCGGACGGCTCTACGGCATCCCCCTCGAACGCCCGGTGCCCGGCTCCACCCTCTGGCTCAACCAGGGCGCGTTCACCGAGGCCGGCATGAAGAACGGCTGGACCTCGACGGACTTCACCGCCGTGGCCAGGAAGGGCACCCACGGCAAGCGGTACGCGCTCGGCGCCTCCGTCGGCTCCCTCTTCGGCAACGCCGTCCACGCCGCCGCCCACAACGCCCCCAACGCCTGGGCCGTCGACAAGAACGGCGCCTTCCACCCCCACTACACCGACGACCGCTACAAAGCCGCCGTCGCCTTCCAGGCCCGACTGCGCAAGAACGGCTCCTACCACCCCGACGCCACCTCGATCTCCTCGGTGGACCTCAGCACCCTCTTCCTCAACGGCACCGTCGCCTCCCTCCAGGACGGCTTCGGCGCCTACCAGACCCGCTACCCCGACGCCGAGGGCCTGCTGACCCCGGCGCCCGCCCTCCCGTACAGCGTCGACGGCGCGCCCGGCGGCATCGTCGCCGCCCGCCGCTCCTTCGGCTACACGATCCTGAAGAAGGCGGGGAAGGAGCGCATCCAGATGCTGCTGCGCCTCCTCGACCACCTCGCCGCCCCCTTCGGCACCAAGGAGTGGGAACTCGTCCACTACGGCCTCGAGGGCGTCCACTTCACCCGCGGCAAGGACGGCGCCCCGCAGCCGACCCGGCTCGGCGAGGTGGAGAACGTCTCCAACCTGCCGTTCCGCTACCTCGCCGAGGGCCCCCAGGTGCTGTTCCTGCCGGGCCTGCCCGACGCCGTACGAGCCCTGCACACCTGGCAACAGGCCGTGGTCCCGGTCGCGATCCGCAACGCCTCCTTCGGCCTGAAGTCCCGCACCGAGACCTCCCAGGGCGCCACGCTCAAGGCCCTGATGGACGACACGATCACCGCCGTCGTCGCCGGCCGCGCTCCGATGTCGGAGTACGACGAGGCGGTACGGACCTGGCGCTCCCGAGGCGGCGACAGAATGGCCGGGGAGTTCGCCGAGGAGCACGACGCCAACACCTGAGTCGGCGGCAGCGGCGGACCTGGACACGGCCGAGGGGAACGGGGAGCGACATGACGGCACAGGGGCGGGTGACCATCCGAGAGGTGGCCGAACGGGCGGGCGTGTCCGTGGCCACGGTCTCCCGCGTGCTCAGCGGCAACTACCCGGTACCGCCCGCCACCCGCACCCGGGTCCTGCGCGCCGCCCGGGCCCTCGACTACGTCGCCAACGCACACGCGCGTGCCCTCGTCGGCGGCGGCCGCAAGACGGTCGCCGTCGTCGTACGCCAGGTCACCAGCCCGTTCTACGCGCAGGTCGCCGAGGGAGTCGAGGCGGAGGCCGCCGTCCACGGCCGGCTCTGCCTGGTCGGCACCACCGGCGGCGACCCGCAGCGCGAACTGGAGTTCGTGCAGCTCATGCGGGAGGAGGGGGCCCGGCTGGTGATCCTGGTCGGCGGGGTCGTCGAGGACGACGCCTACCGCGAGCGCGTCGCCCACTACGCCCAGGCCCTCGACTCCGCCGGCGCCCGCCTGGTGCTGTGCGGACGCCCCGCGCCCGACCCCGACATCCCCGCACTCGTGGTCGAGTTCGACAACGAGGCCGGGGCCCACGCCATCACCGGACACCTGCTCTCGGCCGGCCACCGCAGGATCGTCTTCCTCGGCGGACTGCCCGGCAACACCGCACTGGACGCCCGCGTCCACGGCTACCGGGCCGCCCTCGCCGAGCACGGACTGCCGCCCGAGGCCGCCCATGTCGTCGACTGCGGCCTCGGCCGGGCCGCAGGACTGCGTGCCATGGCCCGACTCCTCGAGGAACGCCCGGAGTTCACGGCCGTCTTCGCCGGGGACGACATGGTCGCGGCCGGCGCGCTGCGCGCCATCGCCGAGGCCGGACTGCGCGTCCCCGACGACCTCTCCGTCGTCGGCTACAACGACATCCCGCTCGCCGAGGACTTCAACCCGCCCCTCACCACCGTCCGCACCCCCGCCGAGGAACTCGGCCGCGCCGCCGTGCGCATCGCCCTGCGCGACCCCGAACACGCCGCCGGCGCCCACCATCTGCTCGGCACCCACATCGTCGTACGCGACAGCGTCGCCGCGCCCCCATCCGGGCGCGCCCACTGACAGACGGAGGTACCGCCCCCGTATGACCGCGCCGCATCCGTCGGCCGACGCCGGCCACCTGCCGCCCCCCGACCCCGACCTGTCCCCCCGTACCGGCTACACCCGCGCCCACTGGGAGGCCACCGCCGACCGGCTCCTCGCCGCGCTCCGGCCGTACGCCACCCCCGGCCTCGCCCAGTACCGGCTGCCCGGCCGCACCGGTCACTCCGGCGCCTGGTCGGACGGTCTGGAGGGCTACGCCCGCTCGTTCCTGCTGGCCGCCTTCCGCATCGCCGGCTCGCACGGAGCCGTCGGCCCCGACCTCGTCGAGCGCTACGCCGCCGGGCTCGCCGCAGGCGTCGACCCCCGCCATCCGGAGCACTGGCCGCCCATCACCGACCGGAGCCAGCCCATGGTCGAGGCCGCCTCCGTCGCCATCGCCCTGCACGAGACCCGCCCCTGGATCTGGGACCGGCTCGACGACACGACAAGGCAGCGAGCGGTCGACTGGCTCGACGGCTTCGTCGGCGCCACCGTCAACGACTCCAACTGGCGGCTCTTCCAGGTCATCGCCGAGGAGTTCCTCGCCTCCGTCGGCGCTCCGCACGACCGCGCCGAGATCGACGCGGGCCTGGACCGCCTCGACGACTGGTACCGGGGCGGCGGCTGGTACACCGACGGCGACGGCCGCAAGTTCGACTACTACAACGCGTGGGCCCTGCACCTCTATCCCGTCCTGTGGGCCCGGGTCGCGGGCCCCCGCGCCGACCCCGCCCGGGTCGCCGTCCACCGCGCCCGGCTGCGCGAGTTCCTCGGCGTCCACCAGTACTTCTTCGGCTCCGACGGCGCCCCCGTCCACCAGGGCCGCTCCCTCACCTACCGCTACGCCGCCGCCGCACCGCTCTGGGCGGGCGCCCTCGCCGACGCCACCCCACTGCCGCCCGGCCGCACCCGCCGCCTCGCCTCGGGCGCCCTGAAACACTTCACCGACCACCGAGTGCCCGACGAACGGGGCCTGTTGAGCCTCGGCTGGTACCGCCCCTACCTGCCCGTCACCCAGCCGTACTCGGGACCGGCCTCCCCCTACTGGGCGAGCAAGGCCTTCCTCGGTCTGCTCCTGCCCGTCGACCACCCCGTCTGGACGGCACGCGAGGAAGCGGGCCCCGTGGACACCGCCGACCGGCAGCTGTCCCTGCCCGCACCGGGCTGGCTGCTGCACTCGACGGCCGCCGACGGGATCGTCCGCCTGGCCAACCACGGCAGCGACCGCCTCCCGCCCCCGCCCGCCGCCTCCGACGACAGCCCGCACTACACGGGCTTCGCCTACTCCACCGCGACCGCGCCCGAGACCCCGCCCCCCGGCGAGGAACCGGGCCCCGACAACCGCATCGCCCTGCTCACCCCCACCGGTCCCTCCCGGCGGGGCCGTATCCACCCGCTGTACGCGGACGGCCGGCGGGCGGCGTCCTGGCACACCCCGCTCGGCCCGGACGGCGACGGGCGCCCGCACATCACCACCGTGAGCGTGGTGCACGGACCGTGGGAGATCCGCGTGCACCGTGTCGAGGCCCCGGCGGGCACGCCCGTCCGGGCCGGCGGCTGGGCCGTGGCCTGCGACGACGCCCCGCCCGCCGCGCGGACCGGCCGGACCTGGGCGGTGGCCCGCCGGGCCGACGGACTGACCTCGGCCCTCGTCGGCCTGCTCGGCTGGGACGACGCCGCCGCCGAGGTGGCACGGGCCCGCGGCCACAACGCCTACGGCGACCACTCGGCCGTCCCGGTCCTCACCGCACCCCACCCGGGGGGCACGCTGCTGCTGGCGACTCTGGTGGTCCTCACCGCCGACCCACTGGTCTCGACGGACGGTCCGACGGGCGCGAGCGCGGTCCTCGCCCCCGACGGCAGCGTGCGGCTGCGCTTCCCGGACGGCACGACCGAGAACGACATATATTTTGCGGCCCACGGGACCGGCTACCGGACAAAACGCGCGTATTAATATGCCGTGCTATACTCGTTACTAGTTGCAGTTGTGGTTCCCGAAACTTCAAGTGCCTTGGCGACTGGATGTCGTCGGGCACTTTTGTATCTCCGGTGCTTATCCGGACGGGGTTCATTTGTGGCAACGCAGGGGTTCACACAGAGTGAGCTCGCGGGCACTGCCCCGAAGGAGATCTGACATGGCTACTGGCACCGTCAAGTGGTTCAACGCGGAAAAGGGCTTCGGCTTCATCGAGCAGGACGGCGGCGGCCCCGACGTCTTCGCCCACTACTCGAACATCGCCGCCCAGGGCTTCCGTGAGCTTCAGGAAGGCCAGAAGGTGAACTTCGACGTCGTGCAGGGCCAGAAGGGCCCGCAGGCGGAGAACATCACCCCCGCCTGACGCGGAACAGCATGAAGCAGCCGGGGCCCCCACCCAGTGGGGGCCCCGGCTCCTGCTTTCCCATTAATCCACTGGATTCTTGTCAGTTTTGCATTCGGCTCGTTCTTGCAATTCATCCGACGCGGTCCTGTCGGGAATTCCTCGATGCGTGCCCTGTCGAGGAAGGTTCGTCATGAGCCGTTCAACTCGCACGAACGACCGTAATCGTCCGCAAGGGGAGTTCGCGCTTCCCGTCACCGTCACCCCGGAGCTCCCCGCGGTGGCTGCCTTCGGCGAACTGGACATGCCCGCCGAGTTGTTGGAGATGCTCACCGGTCACGGCCTGACGGAGCCCTTCCCGATCCAGGCCGCCACCCTGCCGAACTCCCTCGCCGGACGCGACGTCCTGGGCCGCGGACGCACCGGATCGGGCAAGACCCTCGCCTTCGGCCTTGCGCTTCTCGTGCGCACGGCCGGGCAGCGCGCCGAGTCGCGCAAGCCGCTGGCCCTGATCCTCGTGCCCACCCGCGAGCTGGCCCAACAGGTCACCGACGCGCTCACCCCCTATGCCCGGCTGCTGAAGCTGCGGCTGGCCACCGTCGTCGGCGGAATGTCGATCGGGCGACAGGCCGGCGCGCTGCGGACCGGCGCCGAGGTGGTCGTCGCGACGCCCGGCCGGCTCATGGATCTCGTCGAGCGCAAGGACTGCCGTCTGGACCGGGTGAAGATCACCGTCCTGGACGAGGCCGACCAGATGGCCGACATGGGCTTCATGCCCCAGGTCACCCAACTGCTGGACCAGGTACGCCCCGACGGCCAGCGCCTGCTGTTCTCGGCCACGCTGGACGCCAACATCGACCTTCTGGTCCGCGAGTATCTCCACGACCCCGTCGTCCACTCGGTCGATCCGTCGGCGGGCGCGGTCACCACGATGGAGCATCACGTGCTGCACGTGCACGGCGCCGACAAGTACGCCACCGCCACCGAGATCGCCGCCCGCGACGGGCGCGTGCTGATGTTCCTGGACACCAAGCACTCCGTCGACCAGTTCACCCGGCACCTGCGGGGCAGCGGCGTCAAGGCGGCGGCGCTGCACAGCGGCAAGTCACAGCCCCAACGGACCCGCACCCTGGCCCAGTTCAAGGACGGCCACCTCACGGTGCTGGTCGCCACCAACGTCGCCGCCCGGGGCATCCACATCGACGACCTCGACCTCGTCGTCAACGTCGACCCGCCCGCCGACCACAAGGACTACCTGCACCGCGGTGGCCGTACCGCGCGCGCCGGCGAGTCCGGCAGCGTCGTCACGCTGGTGCTGCCCAACCAGCGCCGGGACATGGCCCGTCTCATGTCCGCCGCGGGCATCCGCGCGCAGATCACCCAGGTCCGCTCCGGCGAGGCCGAACTGAGCCGCATCACCGGCGCCCAGGCTCCTTCCGGGGTCCCCGTCGACGGCAGCGCGCCGGTCACGGAGCGCCCGCAGCGCGGCGGCGCCCCGTTCCGAGGCATGGGCACCCGCCCGGGGCGGGCAGGCCGCGCCGGCGGCGAATCCCGCCGAGCCGCCGAGGCCCGCCAGACGGCAGAGGCCCGCAAGGCCGCCCGGATCCGCCGGGGCGCATAACCGCGAACGACGGCGTGCAGCCGTCAGCGGATCCGACAGCCGCTGTACCGGGCAGGTCGTCAGCTAGTCAGCCCGCCAGGCGGTCAGGCCGTCAGCCCGCCAGGCGGTCAGGTTGTCAGCTCGGCGGGCCGCCAGCCCGTCAGGCGGCCAGGCGGTCAGCTCGACGGGCCGTCAGGCCGTGAGCTCGATGGGCCGCGAGCCCGTCAGGCGGTCAGCCCGCCAGCCCGCCAGCCCGCCAGGCGGCCAGGCCGTCAGGCGGTCAGCTCGACGGGCCGCGGGGCCCGCCCGGCCGGGGCTGTTCGTCGTGCCGTCCACGTCCCTGTCGCATGGACCATCGACGCCGCCCCGTCGCCCCGCGCAGCCGTGACCGCGTCGCCGCTTGCGGCCGACGCGGGGAGCGGGCAGGGTTCCGTGCCGTGGCCACCTTGCTGATCGTCCATCACACCCCCTCGCCCAACTGCCAGGCGCTCTTCGAAGCGGTCGTCTCGGGCGCGACGGCGCCGGAGATCGAGGGCGTCCGCGTCGAGCGGCGGGCCGCGCTCGCCGCGACCCCCTCCGACGTCCTGGCCGCCGACGCCTATCTGCTGGGCACCCCGGCCAACCTCGGCTACATGTCCGGTGCGCTCAAGCATTTCTTCGACCAGGTCTACTACCCCTGCCTCGACACCACCGGGGGCAGGCCCTTCGGCTACTACGTGCACGGCGGCAACGACGTCACCGGCGCGGTGCGCGGCATCGAGGCCATCACCACGGGCCTGGGCTGGCGACGCGCCGCCGAGCCCGTCACCGTCACCGGGGAACCGGGCAAGGCGGACCTGGCGGCCTGCTGGGAACTGGGCGCGACGCTGGCGGCCGGCCTGATGGACTAGGACCGGTCCTGGACACTCTCAGTTCCAGAGCGGATACGTCACGACCTGCCCGAACTGCTCGGGCCTGGCTCCCGGGTAGGTCAGGGTGATCCGGCTGTAGTGCTGCACCTGCGGATCCTTCTTCCACGGCTGCGGCCGGTCCAGCTTCACCACGACGGCGTAGGGGTGGAATTCGCCCGCCGCGCAGTAGGGATCGCAGTCGTTGACGACGTTGACCCCGGTGGCCCGCGCCGACTCCGCGCCCCAGCTGTCCCAGTGCAGCGAGACGAGCCGGCTGTTGCCGTCGCCGCACGCCAGGATGAAGTCGCCGGGCCGCACCTGAGCGTGCCAGAAGCAGTCGACCAGAACGGGCGTCGTGGCCTGCCGCACCACGGCCTCGCGCGCCGTGGGCGGCGACGCGGCCGGAACGGCCGAGGCCGAGCCGACGGCCGCCGTGAGGCCCAGCGCCGCACAGAGCATGACCGCTGTTCTCGTCGTGTGTCGCATCTTCGCTCCCGCCCGCCCGACCAGGGGCCCGTCGGTGTGCCGTGCCCCGAAGAAGTTCTCTACCGACGCTACGACGACGAGCGGAAGGGGACCACTCGAACGGGCCAGACGATGCCCCGGTCGTAGGAGGCGGGGTCGAGGCCGCGCAAGGACTCGGGGTCGGTCTGGACTCGCAGGGTGCGGCGCGCAGTGCCGCGACACGCCGTCGAGGTATCCGCATTCATCCTTTCGGGGAAGGGGCCGCGCACAGCTGCGGCTGAAAACGTGCGCCGAGCAGGGCGAATCCCCAGAAGGTCATGGTCAATTCAAGCCGATGTTTTGGCATTCCCATGACAAACCTGTGCACCCGGTGCCACGCTGCTGCCGAAGTTCACCATTCCTTCACACCCGCATCATGCGGGGCATCCCCCCATTCACCCCCCACCTCCTTCCACCCGCCTGCCGTGCAGCGCTCCGGACCGGCCCCACCCCGTCGGTCCGCCCCCACCTCGGCCGCCATCACCGGCCGACCGTCGCACTGAAGGAGACCCCGTTGCCCCGGCGACCCCGTCCCACCATCCGGCGCAGACGCGCCACCGCCATCGCACTGACGGCCATCGGCACCCTGTTGGCCCTGGGCGCCCCCACCGGCACCGCCGGCGCGGCGCCCGCCGACCCCGGCCCGTCCACCCTCACCGCCACACCGCGCGCCGGCGCCGCCGCGAAGTCCCTGTCACCGGCCCTGCGCGCCTCACTGATCAAGAGCGCGCAGAGCACGGCCGGCACCACGGCCCAGCGGCTCGCCCTCGGCGCCCAGGAAAAGCTCGTCGTGAAGGATGTCGTCCAGGACGCCGACGGCACCACGCACACCCGCTACGAGCGCACCTACGCCGGACTGCCCGTGCTCGGCGGCGACCTCGTCGTCCACCTCAAGAGCGGCCGGACCACCGTGTCCAAGGCCACGGACGCGACGCTCGCACCGGCTTCCCTCACCCCGAAGCTCTCCGCGTCGAGCGCCGGCGGCAAGGCCCTCGCGGCCGCGAAGAGCGCCGAGGTCACCGGCGCCGCGGCCGAGCGCGCGCCCCGACTCGTGGTCTGGGCCGGCCCGACCAGGTCCGTCCTGGCCTGGGAGACGGTCGTCGAGGGCGTCCAGCAGGACGGCACCCCCAGCGAACTCCAGGTCGTCACCGACGCGAGCACGGGCAAGCAGCTGCTCGCCGCCGAGAAGGTGCACACCGGCACCGGCACCGGCCAGTACAGCGGCACGGTCCCGCTCGGCACGACCCTGTCGGGATCGACGTACCAGCTCACCGACGGCGAGCGCGCCGGGCACAAGACGTACGACCTGAATCAGGGCACCTCCGGCACCGGGACCCTGTTCACGGACGACAACGATGTCTGGGGCAACGGTCTGCCCTCCAACCGGCAGACCGCCGGTGTCGACGTGGCCTTCGGCGCCTCCGCCACCTGGGACTACTACAAGGACGTGTACGGCCGCAACGGCATCCGCAACGACGGCGTCGCCGCCTACAGCCGCGCCCACTACGGCAGCAGCTACGTCAACGCCTTCTGGCAGGACAGCTGCTTCTGCATGACCTACGGCGACGGCTCGGGCAACACCCACCCGCTGACCTCCCTCGACGTGGCCGCCCACGAGATGAGCCACGGCGTCACCGCCGCCACCGCCAACCTCACCTACTCGGGCGAGTCCGGCGGCCTCAACGAGGCGACCTCCGACATCTTCGCCGCCGCCGTCGAGTTCCACTCGGGCCTCGCCGCCGACCCCGGCGACTACCTCGTCGGCGAGAAGATCGACATCAACGGCAACGGCACCCCGCTGCGCTACATGGACAAGCCCTCCAAGGACGGCTCCTCGCGCGACAGCTGGAGCTCCACGCTGGGCAGCATCGACGTCCACTACTCCTCGGGCCCCGCGAACCACTTCTTCTACCTGCTCTCCGAGGGCAGCGGCGCCAAGACCGTCAACGGCGTCTCCTATGACAGCCCGACCTCCGACGGCCAGGCCGTCACCGGCATCGGCATCGAGAACGCCGCCGCCATCTGGTACCGGGCGCTGACGACGTACATGACCTCGTCGACCAACTACGCGGGCGCGCGCACCGCCACCCTCCAGGCGGCGACCGACCTGTTCGGCGCCTACAGCCCCACCTACCTCGCCGTCGCCGACGCCTGGGCCGGCATCAACGTCGGCAGCCGGATAGCCCTCGGCGTCAACGTCGCCCCGATCGCCGACCAGACCAGCGGCGTCGGCCAGGACGTCAGCCTGCAGGTGGACGCGTACACCACCAACAGCGGCTCCGGCCTCACCTACGAGGCGACCGGGCTGCCCGACGGTCTGAGCCTCAGCGCGAGCGGTCTGATCTCCGGCACGCCCACGACCCTCGGGACCAGCGACGTCACCGTCAAGGTCACCGACAGCACGGGCGCGTCCGTCACGGAGGCCTTCAGCTGGCGGATCGCCTACGTCTACGCCACGAGCACCCGGGTGGACATCCCGGACAACGGCGCCGCCGTGGAGTCCCCGATCACCATCGCGGGCCGTGACGGGAACGCCTCCGCCACCGCCTCGGTGTACGTCAACATCGTCCACACCTACCGCGGTGACCTGACCGTCGACCTGGTCGGCCCCAACGGCACGGTCTACTCGCTCCTCAACCGCACCGGCGGCTCCGCCGACAACGTCGACCAGACCTTCACGGTCGACGCCTCCGCCCAGCCCCTCAACGGCACCTGGAAGCTGCGGGTCCAGGACCGTGCGTCGATCGACGTGGGCTACATCCAGCGCTGGCAGCTCACCCCCTGATCGCAGTCCGTCCCGACAGCACCGCCCGGGCCCGCCAGGCCCGGGCGGTGTGCGTCAGGCACCGAGGGGACGCACGACACAGGCGGGGCCTGAGGACTACGGGCCTCAGGCCCGCCTGGGCGCGGGGACGATCCCGCCCGCGAGCTGGGCCAAGGGCGTGCCGTGCGCCCACAGTCGCAGCCGCGGGCCGTCGATCAGATACGTGTGGGCCTCGCGCGAGGCCCACACCTCGTCCCGGTGGGTGAACGTGCCCCGGTGCACCACCAACCGCAGCGGGGGACCGGCCCGGCCGCGCGCCAGTACCCGCGCCCGGCACGAACAGGCCGACTCCTCGTCGGGCAGCGGCTCGGCCACCGGACGGAACGCCACGTCGAGCAGACGCCCCCGGCCGTCGCGGGCGGCGAGATGAAGGGCGTCGTGCCGCGACGGCGGCAGCACCCGCCAGCCGTCCCGCCGGAGCATCCGGGCCACGGCGACCACCAGCGCGGGCATGTCCAGCTCCGCCAACTCCTCGGCGGTGTAGTAGCCACCCCGCCGCCGGTTCGGCCGACGGGACCGACGGAGCAGAACGACGGCCACGACCGCGAGCGGCACGAGGACCAGCGCACCGGCCGGCCCGCCGAACCTCCGGGAGACCAGCGCGACTCCCGCGACCGCGCCGCATCCGACGACGACCAGAGCGGCGAGGGCCGGCAGCACCTCGCGCAACCGGGGCCCGTAGCGGCCCGCCGCGCGCAGCTCACGCACCGTCCGACGGCGCCGGTCACCCGCCGACTCGCCGCCCTGCGCCTGCGCCTCCCCCTGCTCCCGCGTGCGTGCCATCAGGGTCGGCTCCCCCCAGCCCGTGCACAACGACGTGTACCGGGTGGATACCCGCCCCGACAGGGATTGCGCTCGTCCGCCGCTTTTCCGCCATGGCCTTGGCCGAAGATGCTCCCGGCAGGCCGTGCGGCGGGCCTCGCGGCGGGCCGTTGTCAGTGGTGGGTGACAAGCTGCTGGTCATGGACGAGGTTGAGTTCTTGCGGGGCCGGGTCTACGGCGCAGATCACGACGACGCGGGTCCCCGCCCGGACCGCGTGTACGCCCAACTGGTGGGCGGCCCGCTGGACGGGCTGCTGTTGGACGTCACGGATCGCTCCGCCCACGAACTGCGCGAGGTGGCGCTGACCACGGAGATAGGCCGCTACGGGCCCGGCGGCCGCGCCCTGTACGAGCGACGCGGCGCCGACGACCGCCGTTTCGACTGGCGGGGGGACATCCCATGAGCCGCCGTGGACGTGGCCGTATGCCGCGCCACTTCAGATAGGGCCCGTCGACGCCCACCTTTCCGGGTCCGCTGGTGTAGCGGCGCTTGAACGCCGTACCGCCGCTGATCCCGTCAGCGCCATGTCGGGGGAGTGGGCGGGGAGGGCGTGCCTTTGTCGCGGGAGGGTGATCAAATGTGCGAATGTCGACCGGATACACGCCAGCCACACCCGCCGCACGCGCAACCACCGCACCTCAGGCCCGTCATGGCTGGCACAAACTCCTCATCGGCCTCTTCCTGTTGAATCGCGCGACGCGCATTCCGGCCGCGATCGACGGCACGTTGGGGGCGAGTCCGTCCGGCTGGTGGATCGTGCTGTGGGAGGTGCTCGGTCTGGTGCTGGCCGCCTTCGCGGTGAGCGAGTGGGAGATCCTCGAGTCGACGGCCTGGCGTATGCCGGTGTCCCAGTGGATCTGCATGGCCGTCTTTCATATCGGACTCATTGGTTTCTTCGTGTTTCTGATGATCCGTCTGCTCTAGCCTGACCCGCGGCGCAACGGATCTTTGTTCGATCGCACGAACATGACTTCGACAGGGTTACTTCTGTCGCCCGCGCTTGATAGGAAACTTTCCTGTCAGTCAGAACTCGGTCGCAACACGGAAGTCACCCCACCCCCCACTCCTCGTCTGGAGCCCCTGTGGCGCACATATCCCGGCCGGTCGACGGCCCCACCCCCACCCCCGCCCCCACCCGCACCTCCGCCTCCACCTCTCGTCGGGTCTTCCTCGCCCTGACCGGAGTCGCCGCCGGTGCCCTGGCGGCCATCCCGCTCCTTGACGCGCAGAGCGCGGGCGCGGCGACCGCCGCAAAGGCGAAGGGCCTCGACGACCCGGCGAAGAAGGAGATCGCCATGAAGCTGGTGTCGAGCGCGGAGAACTCCTCGCTCGACTGGAAGGCCCAGTACCAGTACATCGAGGACATCGGCGACGGCCGCGGCTACACCGCCGGCATCATCGGTTTCTGCTCCGGCACCAGCGACATGCTCGACCTCGTGGAGCTCTACGCCGACCGCAAGCCCGGCAACGTCCTTGCCAAATACCTGCCCGCCCTGCGCGCGGTCGACGGCACCGACTCGCACGCCGGCCTCGACCCGAACTACCCCAAGGACTGGCGCAAGGCCGCCCAGGACGCGGCGTTCCAGCAGGCCCAGAACGACGAACGCGACCGCGTCTACTTCAACCCGGCGGTCAGCCAGGGCAAGACGGACGGTCTGGGCGTCCTGGGCCAGTTCGTGTACTACGACGCCATCGTCATGCACGGCGACGGCACCGACCCGACCAGTTTCCGCAGCATCCGCAAGCGTGCGCTGGCCAAGGCGAAGCCGCCGGCCCAGGGCGGCGGCGAGACGGCGTACCTGAACGCCTTCCTCGACGCCCGGGTCTGGGCCATGAAGCAGGAGGAGGCGCACAGCGACACCAGCCGCGTCGACACCGCCCAGCGCGTGTTCCTGGGCAAGGGCAACCTCAACCTCGACACACCGCTGGACTGGAAGGTGTACGGCGACAGCTATCACCTCGGCTGAGAGCGCCGCCGCCGTGTCACTGTGACATGCCTGTGACGCGGACTTGTGGCCTCCGTCACGGCTGGGGAGCTCGGCTTCCGTCCAAGATCGGCGAATGCCGCGACGCACGACACCGATCGCGCGGCACCCGACGGAAGGTGTGCCCCAGCCGTGTTGGCCCTGTTAGGAATGGCAACTTTGCTCGCGGCTCCCGTCTGGTGCATCGCGGTCGTCGTCAAGCTCGTCTCCGTCGCCCTGCCCGGCAGGCGGCCGGACTGGGCCGTGGACCTGCTGCGCTGGTCGGCGAAGATGGCGGCTGCGGCGGCCGTCGGCTGCTATCTGCTGGGGGCCGGAGCGGTGGCGTTCGCCGAGCACGAGTCCCGGTCCGGCGCGGACTCGTCCCCCGCGCCCGCCTGCCGCGGCGAGGAGGTGCCGGAGGAGATCCGCCGACACCTCGTCACGCACCGGGCCTCCTACTTCCCGCCGGGCTTCGAGTGCGTACTCGACGACGGCACCACGTACGAGAGCAGCGGCGGCTACGACTGGACGAACGCGTTCATCGTCGTCTTCGCCGGCGGGGCCGGCGCTCTCGCCGTCACGGCCAGGTGCACGACGGCACGTCGGGCCCGGCCGCCGGCCGTGACCGTGACCGCGTGAGCGGCGCCCCTGAGATCAGGGCAGCAGCGGCAGAGTGGAGCAGTTGGAGTTCGCGGGCTTGCCGTTGAGCCGGTCGGTCAGCCACGAGATCGCATCGCCCTGGTCGACGAGCAACGGCGTGAAGTGGTTGATCAGGGCCCGGCCGAGGGGCAGCAGGATCACCGGCTTGTACGTGACGTCGGCGCCCTTGGCGCACCAGGCCACGGCGAGGGCGCGGGCCTGCGCGTGCGGCACCAGGTCGTCGGCGGTGCCGGTCGCCACCCGGACCGGAGACGTCGGCTCGAGGGCGCCGATGCGTTGGTCGGCGAGGAACGCCTTGAGCGCCGGCTCCGACTGCACGACGTCGCTGATGGACTGCCCGTCCGTGGTCCAGGCGGTGCTGCGCGCCGAGTTGTAGGCGAGCAGCGCGTCGCCCACGCACATCGTCGACAGGTCCTTCAGCGCGGCGCGGCCCGCCGCGTTCAGGTGGGCTTCGGCGATCGGTTTCAGGGCGGGGTCGGACTCCAGGAAGCCGTTCACCGACCAGCCGAGCGCCCCGGCCAGGTCGCTGCCGTCGATGGCCTCGGTGACAGCGGCCAGATCGGCGGGCGGCGCCCCGGCGTAGGTCCCGGAGAGGGTGACGTCGGGGGCGTAGGAGGGCTGGAGTTCGGCGGCGGCGGCCGTGGCTCCGCCGCCCTGGCTGTAGCCGAACAGTGCCACCTTGGAGCCGGCCGTGAGCGACGTCCCGTCGAGGGAGCGGGTCGCGCGGACGGCGTCGAGGACGGCGTGGGCCTCGTCCACCCGGTTGACGTAGGTGTGCAGCCGATCCGTCGCGCCGAGCCCGGTGTAGTCCGTGACCACGACGGCGATGCCCCGGGCGAGGAGACGGTAGATCGCCAGGGTCTCGTAACCGACCGACAGGGTCTGCCCGTTGACGAGGAGCGGGTGTTCGAGGCCGAGGGAGGCGGCGCACTGGTCGCCCTGGCCCATGGTGCCGGGCGCCAGGGCGACCAGTGGCCGCGGCCCGCTGCCCGTCCAGCGGGCCGTCGGTTCGAGGTATGCGCCGGTGACCGCCATGGGCCGGCCGGCGGAGTCCGTGGACTTGTACATCAGGCGGGTCGCGGTGCCGGGCAGCGGTCCGTCGATGCCCGGGAGGCTCAACGCGAGGGGGAGCGGTTCGGATCGGATCAGGGCGCCGTCGGCCGGCGGAAGCGAGGCGGGCGGGTTGTAGAACGTGGGGATGGTGACGCCGCGCGAGACGACGGCGTCCGACTGGGTCGTCGCGTCTGCGGGTACGGCGGTGACTCCGAGGCAGGCGGCAGCGGTGACGGCTGCGGCGAGCAGGCGGGTGGGGGTGGGCATGGCGGACCTCCGGTGAGGGGGAGGCCGAGCCTTCGTCTGCGGCTCGGGTGGCGGACGGCCCGGTGGGGTACGGACCGTGACGACCGAGCGGCGCGGAGCCTCGGTCGTCCACCGTTGCCCCGCACCGCTCTTAGACGAACTGTCAGGACCGTAGCGGCGGGTGGGTTACCTCGGGTAGCGGTCGGTAGGTTACGGTTCAGTAATATGACTGATCGGTAACGTGGCGTCCGTTTGCGTCAACGAGTCCGTCCAGGCGGTGTGGTTGACTCTGTCCGTGCTGCACGAATCGGTTTTCCGCACCACGGACCTACCGGTGGACGCGCGGTTCGAGGCATGGGCGGAGCGCATGGGCGGTACCCACGCGCCCATGCAGCTCACCAGCGACCGCACCGCGGACTACCGCGGCCACCAGCGCGTGATCGGGCTGGGCGACGACGTCACGGTATGGCCCGCCACCTTCGACCACCTGGTCTTCCGCCGCACACCGAAACTCGTCCGGCAGTCCGATCCCGAGACGTACCACCTGTCCCTCCTGCTCAAGGGCGAGGGGGCCGCCGACTGGGGCAGAGAGCAGGCGGCCTACCGGATCAACGACTTCCACACCAACTCCTCCTCCCGGTCCTGGGACATCGCCACCGGCCCCGACCCGGTCACCCTCGTCGGCCTGGAGATCCCCCGGTCCCTGGTGGTCGTGCCCGGCCACCGCCACGACCGTTTCGTCGGGGGCCGCGTCTCGGGCCAGGAGGGCATCGGCGCGCTGCTGGCGCAGTTCCTCCTCCAACTGGTCGCGGACACCTCCCCCTACCAGCCCTCGGACGCACCCCGGTTGGGAACGGTGGTCGTCGACCTCGTCACGGCCGTCTTCGCGCACGCGGTGGACGCCGACCTCCGGCTCCTGCCGGAGACCCACGGCCGCACCCTCACCCTCCAGGCCAAGTCGTACATCCGCCGGCATCTGAGCGACCCGGACCTGACCCCCGCCAGGATCGCCGCCGCGCACCACATCTCCCGCAGCTACCTGTACCGCCTCTTCCAGGCCGAGGGCCTCGCGGTCGCCTCCTACATCCGGGACCAGCGACTGGAGAAGGCCCGCCGCGACCTCGCCGACCCCCGGCTGCACGCAGTGCCCATCCACGTCGTCGCCGCCCGGTGGGGCTTCCCGCGCGCCGCCGAGTTCACCCGGGCGTTCCGCACCGCCTACGGCCTCCCGCCCAGCGAACTGCGCGAACAGGCGCTGACCGAGGCGTAGTGCGGCGGTGTGGAGTGCATCGGTGTGGACGCTCTGCCAAGTAGCCGTGGACGGTACGCCAACGACACAACGGGCGTCTCTCCTGCACCATGAAGATCACCGCGGCGCACGCCGCGAGCACGCGGGCCGTGCCAGGACGACGGGGGAGTCCTGGCACGGCACGGACGCCCCGCCGCCGCACACCGGCCGCGGACGACCGAGCCCCGCGGATGATCGAGTGGTGACGGCCCGGCCGCGGGCGTACCGTCAAACGGTGGACCCGACAGTGGACACAGCCGTCCGCTGACCTCTCCAAGGGCCCGCCCCCGAGCGGGCGACACGCTATGAGCAGCCTTCCGCAGCCGACTTCAGCGACCCAGGCCTCCGCCCGACAGGACGGTGGCGGGAACCTGATGGCGCTGCTCGTCATCGCGTCGTGCCAGCTGATGGTGGTCCTGGACATCACCATCGTGAACATCGCGCTGCCGGACATCCAGCGCTCCCTGGACTTCTCCACCACCAGCCTGGCGTGGGTGGTCAACGCCTACACGCTCACCTTCGGCGGCCTGCTGCTCCTCGGCGGCCGGGTCGGCGACATCCTGGGCAGACGGCGGGTGTTCATCTTCGGAGTGCTGCTCTTCGTGCTCGCCTCCCTGCTCGGCGGACTCGCCCAGAACGAGGCCCAACTCCTCGCCGCACGCGCCCTGCAGGGCGTCGGCGGCGCCATCGCCTCCCCGACCGCGCTCTCCCTGGTCAGTACGACGTTCCAGGAAGGCCCCGAGCGCAACCGGGCCTTCGGGGTCTTCGCCGCGGTCTCGGCGGGCGGCGGCGCCATCGGACTCCTCGCGGGAGGCATCCTCGTCGAGTGGCTGAACTGGCGGTGGGTGCTCTTCGTCAACGTTCCCATCGGACTGCTCATCGCCCTCGCCACACCCCGCTTCATCAAGGAATCCGAACGTCACCCCGGCCACTTCGACATCACCGGCGCACTCACCTCCACCGCGGGCATGGTGCTGTTGGTGTACGGGTTCATCAGAGCCGCGCAGGAAGGCTGGCGGGACGCCCTCACGCTGGCCTCGTTCGCCGCCGCCGTCGTCATCCTGGCGGTGTTCATCCTGGTCGAGCGGCGTTCGCGGCAGCCGATCACCCCGTTGCACATGTTCGCCGACCGCAACCGGGCCGGCACGTACGGCATCATGCTGTGCCTCGCCGCCGCGATCTTCGGCATGTTCTTCTTCCTCACGCTCTTCGTGCAGAACGTGCTCGACTTCAGCCCGCTCGCGGCCGGCCTCGCCTTCCTGCCGGTCAGCGCGGTCATCGCGATCGGCGCCGGGCTGGCCTCGAAGTTCCTGCCCACGTACGGCCCCAAGCCCTTCATGGTGGTGGGCGCCCTCCTCGCGGCGGGCGGCCTGTCCTGGCTGACCCTGACCGACATCCACTCCACCTACGCGGGCAGTGTCCTCGGACCGATGCTCGTCTTCAGCCTCGGCATGGGCATGGAGTTCGTGTCCCTCACACTGATGGCGCTCTCCAACGTGTCCCCACGGGAGACCGGCGCGGCCTCCGGACTCCTCAACGCCACCCAGCAGGTGGGCGGTTCGCTCGGCCTGTCCATCCTGGTCACGATGTACGGCACGGCCAGCCGCAACGAGGCGGAGAACCAGATCCCCGACTTCCTGGCCCAGGCGACCCCGGCCGAACGGCTGCAGTTCCGACGCACCGGGCAGCTTCCCGACCCCTGGGCGGACGAGGTCCTCACCGCCGGCGTCTCGGCCGCCTTCGTCATGGCGGCGATCTTCACGGTCCTGGCCGCGCTGATCGCGGTCGTGGTGATCCAGGTCCGCCCCTCGGACCTGGAACGCCTCAAGGGCGGCACGGTCCCGGGCGCCGGCTGACACGTCGTAGATCTTGACCCCGGTCGGAGCCGGGGCTTAGCGTTCCCGCGTTCGCACATGATTGAAACGATTCAATCATGCAGGACCACCTGCAGATCATGCAGGACCACCTGAGGGGGCGCTCATGCAGCAACCGTTCGCGCAGGAACCGTCCGCGCGGCGACCGTTCGAACGGGAACCGTCCGCGCGGGAGTCCTTCGCCCACGGAAACGGCATGTCGCGCCGGGCGGTCCTCGCCGCCGGGGCGACGGCGGGCATCGCGGCCGGGACCGTCGGGGCCCTGGCGTCCGGGACGACCGCGGCGGCCGCGCAGCCCGTCGCCGACGCGGGTGGCACGACCGCCGACCGGTTCGCCGACCCCGCCCGCCGGGTGCGCCCCAAGTTCCGCTGGTGGTGGCCGGACGGTCTGGTGAACCCCGACGAGATCGCCCGCGAGGTCGACAGAATCGCAGACGCGGGATTCGGCGGCGCCGAGATAGCCGCCGTCCACCACAGCGTCAAGGACAAGTCGGTCCTGGACCCCGCGCACCACGGCTGGGGCAGCAGACCCTGGCGCGACGGCGTCGAGGCCGCCCTGCGCCGCGCCGCGAGACGGGGCCTCACCCTCGATCTCACCCTCGGCCCGAGCTGGCCCGTCGCGGTCCCCGGCCTCACCCCGGACGACGAGGCCGCCGCGAAGGAACTCGTCCACGGCCGGGCCTCGTTGAGCGGCGGAGCCACCTATCGGGGGCCGGTGCCGCCGCCCGTGCACGCGCCCGCCGCCGGCGTCACCCGGCAGCGGCTCCTCGCCGTGCAGGCCGCCCGCGTCGACCCCGCGCACTCCACACGCAAGGAAACCGGGCTCGACCTCTCCAGCGTCCGCGACCTGACCCCCACCGTCGACGAGGACGGCATCCTGACCTGGACGGCGCCCGAGGCGGGGGAGTGGACGCTGATCTCCTACTGGACGCGCGGCTGCGGTCAGCAGCCCGAGTCCGGCCCGCACTCCACGCCCGCCGCCTACGTCGTCGACCATCTCGCCCCGGCCGGCACCGCCGCCGTCACCGGCTTCTGGGAGCGGGAACTGCTGACGCCCGTCCTGCGGAGCCTGCTGAAGGCGGCCGGCGGCGCCTTCTTCGAGGACTCCGTGGAACTGGAGACGGACGGCCTGACCTGGACGTCCTCGCTGCCGGGCGCCTTCGAGGAGCACACCGGCAGACCCCTGCTGCCGTATCTGCCGGCCCTGATCCTGAGCGACGGCAACCAGGTGTTCGCCTTCGAGGCACAGCTGACCCGGCAGATCCGGCACGACTTCTGGGAGACGTTCTCGGACCTGTTCAACCGTCACCACGTCCGCGCCCTGCGGGACTGGGCCCACTCCCTCGGCATGACCCTGCGCGCCCAGCCCTACGGCCTGCAGACCGACGCGATCGCGTCGGCGGCGATCCTCGACTGCCCCGAGGGCGAGTCCCTCGGCTTCAAGAACCTCGACGACTTCCGCTGCCTTGCCGGCGGCCGGGACATGGCCGGCCACACGGTGCTGTCCTGCGAGGCGGGCGCGTACAACGGCTCCGCGTACAGCACCACCTGGGACCGCTTCCTGCGCACCATGGGCGGGGCCTACGCGGCGGGCGTCAACCAGACCGTCGTGCACGGCTTCTCCTACGCCACCGTCCCCGGCGCGAGCTGGCCCGGCTTCGCCGCCTTCAGCCCGTACAACGGCGGTCCCGGCTACGGCGAGTCGTGGGGCCCCCGACAGCCGACCTGGCACCACATCGCGGATCTCGCCGCCTACCTCGGCCGGGTGCACGGGGTGCTCCAGTCCGGCACCGCCCGTGCGGACGTCGCCGTCTTCCGGCAGACCGGCTACGCGGCGACCGGCATCGGAGCCTCCTGGTTCACCGCGACCGGCGTTCCGCTCGGCTGGACCCACCAGTTCCTCAGCGGACCGCTGCTCGACCTGCCGAGCGCCACCGTGTCGGCAGGCAGACTCGCCCCGGACGGACCCGCCTACCAGGCCCTCTTCGTCGAGGGCGACTTCTTCTACGGCTCCACCCCGACCCTTGCGGAGGCCGACGCCCGCCGTCTGCTGAGGCTCGCCGAGGCGGGGCTGCCGATCGTGCTGCTGGGCGCCTTCGACCAGGCCCTGACCCCGGGGATCCCCGACGACGGCGAGACCGACCGGCTGCGCGGACTCCTCGCCCGTCTCCTCGCCCTGCCCAACGTCGTCCACGTCATGGACAAGGCCGCCGTGGGCGACGCCCTCGCCCGGCTCGGAGTCACCCCCGACGTACGCCACGCCACCGCGTCCACGCTCCTGAACGCACACCGCGTCACCGGGGACGCCGACTACTACTACCTCTGCAACGGCAAGCACGCCGAGACGGTCAAACCGCCCGTGGCCGCGATCGACCACGAGGTGACCCTGCGCCACACCCGCCGCACCCGGTACGGGGCGACGATCCCGTACCGGCTGGACCCGTGGACGGGCGAGGTCACCCGGATCGCCCGGTACACCGAGAACGGCGGCGACGTCACCGTACGGGTCGCCCTCCAGCCCGGCCAGGCGACGATCGTCGCCCTGGGACGCCCGGGACTCTTCGGCGACCGGAACGGGGCACGGCCGCACGCCCTCGCCACGGACGCACCCGAAGTCCTCTTCGAGGGAAGGGAACTGACGGTCCGTTTGGACAGCGCGGGCACCTACACGACACGCCTGTCCACGGGCCGTACCGTCACCACGACCATCCCGTCCGTGCCCGCTCCGATCACCCCCGGCCGGTGGCAGCTGGACGTCGAGGACTGGTACCCCGGATCCTCGGCGACCCGAACCGAACGCGTCCACCGCAGCCTCACCCTCGACACCCTGACGCCCTGGTCGCGGATCCCGGAACTGGCCGACTCCGCGGGCATCGGGCGCTACCGGACGACGATCGACCTGCCGTCCGACTGGACCTCCGCGCACGGGGCGCGCCTGGAACTCGGCCAGGTCTCCGACACCGTCCGCGTCACCGTGAACGGCGTCGGCGCGCCGCCCGTCGACCGGCTCCACCCGGTCGTCGACGTCGGCCCGCTGCTGCGGCGCGGCCACAACGTGATCGAGGTCGAGGTGGCGACCCCGCTCGTCAACCGGCTCCGGGTCGCCCAGCCGGCGGTCTTCGGAGCCGTCGCCCGGCAGGACCACGGCCTGGTGGGCCCCGTGCGACTGATCCCGTACGGGCAGGCCGCCGTCCGGTGAGGAGGCGGGCGGTACGGCGACGGACCTCCGGACCTGCCGCGTTAAGGTGGGTCGGCCGCGGCAGCCGTGGCAGATGCGGAGGGCGACAACGCCGTATGAGTTACGCGATGTTGGTGGATCCCAGGGCCGAAGTCGAGGGCTCCGAACGGGTGTTGCTGCCCGCCGGGACCGCTCTGAACGACGCCGCCGAGGCCTTGGGGCGGTTGCTGGTCCTGGAGGAGCGCCTGGACCGGATCCTGATCGTCGTGGGCGATGTGCAGATCGGGGTCACGTCGAGCACCTACCTGCGCACCGTCCTGGGGATGCAGCCGACCCGCGGCTCCGGCGACGAGGTGCGCGCCGCGGCTCCCGGGGAGTCGACCCGGTTCAGTGTGATCGCGTTCCGCTGTGCGATGTGCGGGAGTTACGCCTACGCGGCCTTCTACGACGACCGGTACCGTCCGGTCTGCCAGGCCGGCGAACACGGACCGATGGAACTCAGGTGAGCCCCGCGTGAGCCTCGGGCCCGCCGTCCCCAAGCCGCTCGACGGCTCCGTGAGGTTCTTCTCGGTGGCCTATCTGCCGACGTACACGGCGACGGTGTTCGTCCTTCTCCTGGTCTGGGCCGGGGCGCCCGGGAAGGACGTGTCCCTGCGGCGCGCGTGGCGCACCGCCACCGAAGTGGGTGCCGGGGAGGCGGTGTGGATCCTCGTCGGCACCACCGTGATCGCCGTCGTCTTCCAGCCCTTCCAGCTGGCCGTCATGCGGCTGTTGGAGGGCGGTCGGCCCGATGCGCTCGGCGCCGGTGTGGGCAGGGCGTTGCAGCGTCGACGCAAGGCACGGCTGGCGGCACGCGCCGAGCTGACCGGGTCGGCGGGGGAGCCGTCCCCCGAACTGGTGCAGCGGGCGGGCACCGCGGCCGCCGCCTTGCGACGGCGGTACCCGCTCCCGGACCACCTCGTGCGGCCGACGGCCCTGGGCAACGTCCTGGCGGCCCTGCGCGACACGGCCGGGCGGGACCACGGCTGGGACGCCGCGGTCGCCTGGCCGCGGCTGTACCCGGTGCTCTCGGACCGTGCGCGTGCCGTCGTCGACGACTGCCGTGACTCCCTCGACGGAGCGGCACGACTGTGCGTCACCCATGCGGTGACCGCGCTCGTCGGCGCGGCGCTGCTGCTCCGCTCGGGCTGGTGGCTGCTGCTCGCCCTGGTTCCCGCCGCGGTGGCCGCACTCGCGTATCACGGAGCCGTACAGGCGGCGCTCACCTACGGCGACGCCGTCCGCGCGGGGTTCGAACTGCACCGCTTCGACCTTCTGACGGCCCTGCACCTGCCGTTGCCCGACACCCTCCAGGAGGAACGGGCACTCGCGGAGGAGCTGTGCCGGCACTGGCGTCAGGGCCTGCCGCCGCCGGATCGGTACTTCCACCCGCCCGACCCGCTCGACTCGACGCCCTTGCCCGGGAGTTGACGCACCCTGCCCCCGACGGCCCGGCGAACCTATGGTGTCGGTATGAGCAGTGAGGTTCCCCGCCGCGGGCGGCCCGCCAGGGCGTCGGTCGGCGAACTGCACCGTCAAGGCCTGGGGGAGCTGGAGCGCTACCACCACACGGGGGACGTCTCCGCCCTGTGGCGGGCCCGGGACCTGCACGGTCAAGCCGTCGACGCCACCTCCGACGGCAGCCCCGACCGGCATGTGCACCTGAGGAACCTCGCCCACGTCGAAGTCGAACTGTACGAGCACACCGGCGATCTGCCGACCCTGCAGCGAGCCGAACACCACCTTCGGCGCGCCCTCGACCTGGCCCCCGAGGGTCACTCGTACCGAGGCGTCTACCTCTACGAACTCGGCCGCGTGCTACGACAGTTGCACCACCGGACCGGGGAACGCGGACAACTCGACGAAGCCGCAGGGCTGTTGACCCGCTGCGTGGCGCTCCCGCCCGCGATGCCCGGCGAGCGCGCCACCGAACTCGGCGGTCTGGCCGAGGTTCTGGGGGAGCTGTACGACATCGGTCGGGAGCCGGAACACCTGCTCCAGGCCGTCGCGGCACAACGGCGGGCGCTGTCCGAAACGCCGCCCGGAAGCCCGGAGCGGGTCTCTCGACAGGTCAACCTGGCCTCGTTCCTGAGCAGTTGGTACGACCGGACGCGGGAGCGGGCGGCGCTGGACGAGGCGGTGGAGATCCTGCGCAGCGCCCGCGACGAGATGCTCGGGAACGGCGGCGCACAACCGTGGGAGTCGGCCTTCAATCTCGCGGCGTGCCTGGTGGACAGATTCCGGCTCGACGGCGGTCTCGCAGAACTGGACGAGGCGGTCATGCTCCTGCGGCACGTCCTCGAGACGGAACCCTCCCTCGATGACTTCAGCCGCCTCATGGTGACCCTTCGGGCAGCGGATCTGTCGGTGGAGCGCGGTGAGTTCTCGGGTCAGGTGCACTGGGTCGACTGGGCCGTGCGGGCCCTGCAGGAGAGTGTGCGCACGCTTCCCCGCGACGACCTGAACCGCGGGGTTCCCCTGCTCGAACTGGGCCGGGCCCACGCGAGCCGGTACGGCCTCACGGACGATCCGGCCGACCTCGAGTCGGCGATCGCCCGACTTCGCGCCGCTCTCGACGTGTTCGGGGCGGACGAGGGTTCCGCGGAGAACGCCACAGCCGCCGCCTCGGTACTCGCCGTCCAACTCGCCCGCCGCCACGAGCGCACCGGCGACGCGGCCGACCTGGACCAGGCCATCGAACTCCAGCGGGACGCCGTCGGACACGCCTGCCCGGACAGCCTCAACCTCGCGGCCCTGCACGGGTCCCTGGGCCAGAACCTGCTGCAGCGGTTCGTGGACCGCCACGACCTCGGCGACCTCGACCGGTGCGTCGACCACCTGCAGCGGGCGCTGGCCGTCCTGCCGCCGCACTCGTCGAACTTCCCCGTGCTGCTGTCCAGCCTCAGCAGCGCCCAGCGCGCCCGCTATGAGCACACCGGCCACCGACCTCACCTGCACGAGGCCGTCGAGACGCAGCGTGCGGCGGTCGCCGCGTGTCCGCCCGGGGGGTCCCAACGGCGGTTCCTGCTGGGCGGCCTCGCACTTCTGCTGCGGCTGCGCCATGACGCCGAGGGTGTCGGCACCGCGGACCTCGACGAGGCGGTGGGCCTGCTCCGCCAGGTGCTGGCCCTGTGGCCGGGCGACTCCGGGAACGGCCGGATCACCCTCCTCGAACTGGCCGAGGCCCTGCGGTCCCGAGCCGAGGCCCGGGGAGACGACGCCGATCTGGCGGAGTGCGTCGAGGTGCTGCGCACCCTCGTCGCCGGCTACCCGGCCGATCACCCGGCACAGATCTCCCCGCGCACCGCGCTCGCCGAGGCGTTGCACGAACTCTTCCTGGCGACGGGCGACGAGCGTCTCCTGGCGGAGGCCTTCGACGTGGCACGGGCGTCGGTCGAGGTACGCACCGCGCCGGTCGGCGAGCGCCTGAGTGCCCGGGGCACGCTCGGGCAGGTGTGCGGCACCCGGCACGACTGGGAGGCGGCCCGGCACTGGCTGACGGAGGCGGTGCGGCTGCTGCCGCGGCTGGCCGCACGCGACCTGGACCGCACGGACCAGCAGTACGTCCTGGCCCGCGAGCACGGGCTGGCGGCCGAGGCGGCCGCGTACGCGCTGGAGGCCGGACACCCCGAACAGGCCCTGGAGGTGCTGGAACACGGGCGCGGTGTGCTGCTCGGCCGTCTGCTGCGGTCCCGGGAGACCGACGTGGCACGGCTGCGGGAACGTGCGCCCGCGCTGGCCGATCGATTCGTGCGGCTGCGTGACATGGAGGATCCGGCGCCGTCCGGCGGCGACACGTACTCCGCGGCGCGGGAGCGACAGTTCGCCGAGCGGATGTGGACCCGCGAGGCCGAGTGGGACGCGCTCCTCGCTGAGATCCGCTCCCTGCCCGGAATGGCGGACTTCCTGCGCCCACCGGCCGCACAGGAGATCCTCCGGCAGGCCGGGGCGGGACCGGTCGTGGTGATCAACGTCAGCATCCGCTGCGACGCGCTGATCGTGGCCGACGGAGCACTCGACGTGGTGCGGCTGGAGACCACCGCCGAGGAGGTCCGGGACAGGGTGGCCGGGTTCCTCGCCGCCGTCGGCGCACCTGCCGACCGCTCGGAGGGCCTGGACGAACGGCTGGCCCGCCAGGAGACCGTCGCGCAGACACTGGAGTGGCTGTGGGACACGATCACCGGACCGGTCCTGGAACGGCTCGACCTTCCCCCGTGGTCCGGGCCGGACGGCACTCCCGCGCGCGTGTGGTGGTGCCCGCAAGGGGCGTTGGCGTTCCTGCCGCTCCACGCGGCCGGCTACCACGGCCCCCGAGCCGCCCCGGACGACCAGCGGTGCGTGCTGGCGCGGGTGGCGTCCTCGTACACCTCCACCGTCGCCGCGCTCCACCATGCGAGGACACGGCGTACGGGGACCCGCCGGGGCGGCTCCGAACAACTGGTCGTCGGCATGTCGCACACCCCGGGGGCGGGGGACCTGCCGAACGCGGACGCTGAAGTCCGGGCCGTGGGCTGGCAGCTGACGAACCGTCGGCAACGTCGGGGAACTGTGGCCCTCGTCAACGAGAGGGCGACCAGGGACCGGGTGCTGGAGGCCCTGCGGGACGCGAGGTCCGTGCACTTTGCCTGCCACGCAGTGGCCGACACACAGGACCCCTCGGCATGCCGCATTCTGACCCACGACCACGCGACCCGCCCGCTCACCGTCACCGACATCGCGGGCCTCCGTCTCGACGGCGCACATCTGGCATACCTCTCGGCGTGTGCGACGTCGTCCACCCGGCAGGAGCTGGTGGACGAGGCCGTCCACATCACCGGAGCCTTCCAACTGGCGGGCTTCCGGCACGTGGTGGGCACCCTGTGGCCGGTCGGGGACGAGCTGGCTCCGGAGCTGGCGACGACCTTCTACACGGCGCTCGCGGCACAGGCGACGACGGGCGACGCGACAGGTGACCTGGAGGACGAGCCGGACGACGACCATGTGGCGCTCGCGCTGCACGCGACGGTGGCCGAACTCCACACCCGGTACGCCTGGTTCCCGTCCCTGTGGGCCTCGCACATCCATGTGGGCGTGTGACCCGCACCGTCGCACACCGCGTTCAGGCGTCGCCCTCCACGACCAGCCGCAGGTTCGCCCGGGCCCGGGCGGTGCGCGGGTCACCCGGCCCGAAGCGGCGCTCGTACGCGGCGACCACCTGGCGGCACAACGCCTCCGCCTGCGCCCGGTCGCCCCGGCGGTGCACCATCGCGGCCAGGTTGCTCATGCTGGAGACGGTTTCGGGATGGTCGGCGCCGAAGACCTCGGAGTACCCCTCCACCACCGTGCGCATCAGCGCCTCGGCCTCACCCGCACGGCCCGCGCCGTGCAGGACCGAAGCCAGGTTGAACTGCGCGCCCAGCGTCTCGACGTGGCCCGCGCCGTTGCTGCGCAACCGGAGTGCGACCACGGCCCGGTACTGCCGCTCCGCCTCCGCCCACCGGCCCTGGTGGGCGAGGACGGCGGCCTGGTTGGCCCGCGCCTGCACACAGATCGAGTCGTCCTCGCCGTACAACCGCCCGGCGTCCTCCGCGACCTCCCCGTACAGCCGCTCGGCCTCCTCCGGCCGCCCCTGCGCACGCAGCGCCCCCGCCAGGTCGTTGCGGCTCGCCAGGGTGTCCCGATGCCCCGGCCCGAGGACCCGCTCACGGCCCGCCAGCGCCTGTCGGGCCAGTTCCTCGGCCTCGACGGGCCGGTTCAGCCGGCACACGAGGCGGGCGAGCCGCGCGAGGTTCGTCAGGGCGTCCGGGTGAGCGGCGGCGGACGCGCGGACGTACTCCGCCCACACCGTCCGGGTGAGCTGCTCCGCCTCGGCGAACTCGCCCAGCTGCTCCAGCGCCCGCGCCAGGAACGACGTGGCCGCCAGGGTGTCGGGATGGCCGTGGCCGACCACGCTCCGACGGCCGGCGACGACATACCGGAGCAGTTCGACCGCCTCGTCCGTGGACCCCTGACTCCACAGCACCTCGGCCAACTCGTAGGCCGCGGTGAGGGTTTCGTGATGCGTCTCGCCCAGGTCCCGGTAGGCGGCGCTCAGCGTCCACCGTGCCTTCGCCTCCGGCGTCATCGTGAGCGCGATGTTCACGAGGGGCACATCGCCGGCGCGCTCACGCCTGGTGATGCTGTACGAGACGCCCTCGCCGAGTTCCCCGGTGCCGAGGCTCTCCGGCTCCGCGGGCTCGGTCTGCTGCTCCGCCTTCCCCCGACGCCCCCGCCTTCGCCATCCACCGCTCATCGACCGCCCCTCCCCCTGGTGCGATTCCTGATTCGTCCTCCCATGGTCGCGCAACGACCCGCATGAGCCCAGGAGATGTCCGCGACGCGTCCTGGGCTCATGTGTTTGTCCGCCGCTCCGGCGCAGCGCTGCCCTGCCGAAGTGGATCTCTTCTCGACGACGTCGGTTCCGCGGCCGGGCGCGCCGCCGAACTCGCCGACCCGCGCGCCCGCGTCGGCACCCGCGACGAAGTGCTGACCGTCGGCCCCCCCTCTGCGCGTACGTCGCCAGGATCCCGTTCGCGCTCGGCTGACAGCCGACGCGGAGTCGTTCCTCGGCGAGTCGTTCCTCAGCGCACCGGGAAACCGAAGGAATACCCCTGCTCCTTCAGCCACGGCAGGACCTCGCGCAGGGCGGTGACGGTCTGCGAGCGGTCCCCGCCGGCGTCGTGGAAGAGGATGGTCGGACCGTTGGACACCTCGTTCTGCACGGTGGCCACGATGGCGTCGGCGCCGGGCCGTTCGAAGTCCTTGGTGTCGACGTTCCAGCCCAGCGGCCGCATCCCGCGAGAGGCGGCCAGGGTGCGGCTGTAGGGGGTGAAGGCGCCGCCCGGCGCCCGGTAGTACATCGGCCGGACACCGCCGGAGGCCTCGGTGATCATGCGCTCGGCGTCCAGGATCTGCTGCGACTGGTAGGACTCGGGCTTGGTGTCCATGGTGGTGTCGTGCGAGACCGTGTGGTCGCACAGCCGGTGCCCGTCCGCCACCACCGCCTTGACCAGGTCCGGGTGGGCCTGGGCCTGGGTGCCGACCATGCAGAACGTCGCCTTCACGCCGTTCTCCCGCAGCACCTGAAGGACCTGCGGTGTCCAGCCCGGGTCCGGACCGTCGTCGATGGTGATGTTGACGCCCCGTGCGCCCTGGTCCGAGGCGTGGACGATCTCCACCGACACCGCCGCCAGGGCGCGGGCGGCGCCCGGCGCCGACGGGCTCGCGGAGGCGCCCGCTCCCGTCTGCGACCCGCCGGCGGATCCGGCCTGCGCGGTCCAGACAGAGGTGACGGCCGCCATCGCCGTCACCCCGATCGCCGCCGCGAGTACTCGGCCGTGCCATCCCCGCCCGCCATGTCGCGCCATGTCTGCCCTGTCCTCGCCCTGGTGGTTGATCCCGTGCAGCTGTCAGGACGACGAAAGTGCCGTGCCGGATCCGCCTGTTACCGATTGCGGACACTTACGCGCAGGTTCGGGGGAAAAACGAGTTCCTTCAGGGCCGCAGCGGGGTGCACAACAGGGCGGCGGGGCCGGGCGTGCTGCCGAGGCGGGTGGTGAAGGCGATGCCGGCGGCGTACTCGTCGGCGGCGCACTGGCCCTTGTAGCGGCCTTGGGCGAAGTCCCCGCCGCCGTCGGCCGGCCGGTTGTCGGACCGGTCGAACCAGACGGTCCGTCCGGCGCCGCCCAGCGGAGTGCGGGCGGGGGCGCACAGCGCCGCCGACACCCGCTCGCCGCGGCGGCTGTAGCCGATGAGGAACTGCCCGGCGGGGCACTGGAGTTTGGTGTAGCCGCCGGCCCAGTCGCCGCCCGACGGGACGTGACGCTCGTCGGTGACGACGGTCTGGGCGTTGCCCGGGGCACGCAGGTCGCCGCCCGTCTCGTCGCTGCACAGACCGCGGCCGCCGGTGTGGCTGAGGCCGGTCAACCGCAGGCCGTCGGGGCAGGCGGCCTTGGACGCCCCCGGATCCCAGTCCCCGCCGGCCCGTACCCGCAGCGACTGCACGGAGTCGCCGTGGTCGGTGGCGAGCATGCGTCGGACGGCCGTCGGCGCGACGGGCCCGGTGAGCGACGGGGACGTCGTCAGACGGCTCCAGGCCGTGCCGCGCCAGTCGCCCTGGTCGAGGATGCCGTACCGTCGCCCGGCCGTGTCGTAGCGCAGCAGCGCCCAGTCGTCGTGGCCCTCCCAGCCGACCAGGGGCCAGTAGGCGAAGTCGGCGTCGTGGTCGGCGAAGTAGTCGGTGAGGTTGCCGAACCAGGTGCGGGCCGCGGCGCCCGTCTCATTGCCGCCGACGCCGAACTCGCTGATCCACACGGGCGCGGTGTAGTGCTGTCCTTCGGCCGTGACGAAGAAGGCCTGGTCGGTGAGGACCTGGTACAGCTGGTCGCGGGTCAGGTCCTGGTAGCGGGGGTCGTGGGTCTCGCCGATCCCGGTGGCGCCGCTGTGCCGGGGGCCGGTGTAGCCGTAGAAGTGGGCGGAGTAGACCAGCTTGTGCGCGTCCACGAGGGTGTGCGAGAGCGTGCGCACGGGGGCGAGAGTGGGGCGTTCGTGCGGCAGCCCGTCCACGGGCAGCCCGGTCCAGTTGATTCCCTCGACGACGATGAGGAGATCGGGGTTGGCCTCGGTGAGGATGCGGTCCGCGGCGAGTTGGGCCGCGGCGTACCAGTCGTGGTCGTCCCCCAGGCCCCAGTTGGGGTCGTCCAGGACGTCACGGCGCACCTCGTTGTAGAGGTCTGCGCCCACCACCCGGGGGTCGTCGGCGTAGCGGCGGGCCATGAAGACCCAGTCGTCGGCCCACCGCCCGGTGGTCTGACCGCTGTTCCAGCGTTCGTTGCCGTCGACGCCACAGCACCAACGGGAGGTGTTGGTGTGGTTGTTGAGGACGACCGCGAAACCGTCCTGGGTGAGGGCGGCCACGACGGCGTCGTAGATCTGCAGGGGCGTCCTGCCGCGCAGTTGCGGGTTGGCCGTGACGGCTGCGTCCGGTACCGCGGCCGTGGCGTGGATCATCTCGTTGGAGAACGGCAGCCGGATGCTGTTGATGCCGAGCGCGTGGAAGTCGGCGAGCAACTGCCGCAACGGGGCGCGGTCCAGGCCGAGGGGTATTCCGTAGGAGTTCTGGCCGGCGTGGTGGTTGGCGGGGTCGGCCGTGCTGCCGCTTCCCGTCCACGAGCCCTGCGCGCCGTCCCAGTTGGCCGACTTCAGACGGAACCGGTTTCCCTGGGCGTCGACGATGTAGCGGCCGCGGGTGGACAGGGGCGGCTGCCAGGCGCCGGCGTCGGCGGCCGGGGGAGCGGCCTGGGCCGGCGCGTCGGCCGCCCCGGCGGTCGGCGCCGGGCTCAGGAGAGCGAGAACCACGGCAGGTGCTGTCAGGTACTTGACAAGTCTGACGAATCTGATGGTCGGCATCCGGTCCTCTGCGGGGGGTGGCGGGAACGCGAGCGGCGACCGTCAGCCTACGAGGACTCGGCCGCGATGTCCCCGGGTCGGACATCGCGGCCTGGAGGTGTCACCAGGTGTGGGCCACGTCCACCACGACATGGCCGGGCAGCCGCAGCACCTGGAAGGGCAGCCGCGCGCGGACGCCGAGCCCGAACTGCGTCACGCCCTCGAAACTGCCGGCGTAACGGGTGTCCCGGAACGTGGCGTACCCGGTGAGGTTCACTCCCGGCAGGGGCTGTGCGACCCGTCCGGGATAGGTGGAGGCGCCGGTCTCGACGTTGTAGGCGGGCGCGTTCACCCGGACCTCGATGACAGCGCCGCCGCCGACGGCGATGGGCCGGCCGGATCCGTCCTGGTAGAGCTGGTCGACGTAGCCCACCGAGTAGCCGAGCTCGGCGCTGCTCGTGCCGGGGACGTCGATGACGAACCGGTCGTAGCAGTCGTGGCGGCCGGTCCTGACGTTCGTCACCGGCGTCGACGTGCCCGCGAAGTACGTCTTGTCGAGGCTGCCCCAGCCGGTCGGGCAGGCGACGGCGGCCCGGGGCGCGGTGGTCGGCGCGGCCACGGCCGGGGCCGCGGCCACGGCCACGGCCAGCGTGGCGGTCAGCAGGGCGGCGGTCGCCCAGACGATTCTGGTTCGTACCATGATCTCCCCCGAAGCTGTGTGTGTCGGATATCTACTGAGACAACCGGATTGACCCGAAGGTTGCACTGAGATTCTGCCGAGGTGCTCCGGGCTGTGACTTCTCCCACCTGCTCTTGCCCGGGAGAGGAAGGCTTCCTTACGTTCGGTCGCATGTCCTCCGACTTCGCCATCGATCTGAGCGCGCACGAAATGCTGCGGCGGGCTCATGTGCTGGACGCCCTGGGCTCCGACTGGGATCCCGGCGAGGCCCTGCGCGGCGAGCAGGAGGCGTACGCGCTGCTGTACTCCGGCCTCGACGACGGCCAGCAGCGCGTCTACGACGAGCTGGTCGCGGCCGGCGTGCTCCCCCCGCGAGGCGACGGCCATGCTGCCCCTTGATCCGCAGGCCGACATCGGCCGTCGCGCCTGGGTCGCCTGCCCCAACTGCGACGACCGGCAGGGCTGCGCCCCGTGCGCCGACGGCCGCACCTGCTCCACGCACTGGCGCTACCTGCTCTCCAACACCGGCAGCCTGCTGCATCTGCAGTGCCCCTCCTGCACCCACACCTGGACGCACGAGACCCGGTTCGGCGCCACCCGCTCCCGCTGGGAGCGCGTCATCAGCGGCCTGCGGCCACGCTGACCAGGACATCGTCAGGGCGGTGAGGCCGGACGGCGGAGCGACGCCTGCTTTCGGATGACCTCACCGTCTGTCGGCGGCGGCAGTCGCCCGGCGCACCGGAGGATCGCAGTCGGCCGGGGCGTCCCGGCGTGCCCCTCGTCCGCCTGGAGACAGCTGTGCACATCCTGCTCGTGGCCGGCGCGTTCAACAGCCTCACCCAGCGAGTCCACGCCGAGCTCCGCGACCGCGGCCACCGCGTGGCGGTGGAACTCGCCCTCCCGGACGGCTCGCTGCCGGCTGCCGTCCGGCGGCACGACCCGCAGCTCGTCGTGGCGCCGATACTGAAGACGGCGATCCCCGAGGAAGTGTGGACGGCGTACACCTGCCTCGTGGTGCATCCGGGGCCGGTGGGCGACCGCGGACCCTCCTCGCTGGACTGGGCGATCCACGAGGGCGTCGACGAGTGGGCCGTCACCGTTCTGCAGGCCGACGGGGAGATGGACGCGGGCGACGTATGGGCCTGTGTGGCGTGCCGGGTTCCCCCGGTCGCCAAGAGCGACCTGTACCGGGGCGAGATCGCCGACGCCGCCCTCGAAGCCGTCCTCCTCGCCGTGGACCGCTTCGCCGGCGGGACCCATGTGCCGCGCCGGCAGAGCGAGCTCTGCGCCCGGGACGGCCTCCTGCGCGTCCGCCCCTACCTCGACCAGAGTGTCCGGCGCATCGACTGGGCCGAGGACTCCACCCGGACCGTCGTGCGCAAGCTGCGGGCGGCGGACTCGCAGCCCGGGGTGCTCGACGTGCTGCTCGGCGGCGAATGGTATCTGCACGGCGGTCACGCCGAAGGCGTGCTGCGCGGCAGCCCGGGCGAGCTGCTGGCCACCCGGGCCGGGGCGATCTGCCGGGCCACCACGGACGGCGCGGTGTGGATCCCCGAGCTGAGGCCGCGCCGGCTGCCCGGGCAGCCGCCCACGTTCAGGCTCCCCGCCGTGCAGGCGCTGGGCGACCGGCTGCCGCCCCTGCCCGAGCACGCCCCGCCCCCGCTGCCCGACGCGGAGGGCCCCGGGTGGACCGACATCCGCTACCGGGAGGACGGCAGCGTCGGCTGCCTCTCGTTCTCCTTCCCGGGCGGCGCCATGAGCACCGAGCAGTGCCACCGCCTCCTGCGCGCCTACCGGGAGGCCTGCGCCCGCCCCACCTCGGTACTGGTACTGGGGGGCGAGCGCGACTTCTTCTCCAACGGGATCCACCTCAACGTCATCGAGGCCGCCGACGACCCCGGCGCCGAGTCCTGGGCCAACATCAACGCCATGGACGACCTCGTCGAGGCGGTGCTGACCACCACCGACCGCCTCGTCGTCGCCGCCGTCGCGGGCAACGCCGCGGCCGGCGGGGCGATGCTCGCCCTGGCGGCGGACGAGGTGTGGTGCCGCTCCGGGGCCGTGTGGAACCCCCACTACGGCCTGCTGGGCCTGTACGGCTCGGAGTACTGGACGTACACCCTGCCCCGCAGGGTCGGTCCGGCGGTGGCCGAACGGCTCGTGCGGGACATGCTGCCGGTGAGCTCGGCGCGCGCGGAGGAGCTGGGGCTCGTCGACCTGGTGGTGGACGCCGGTCCCGACGCGTTCGCCGCGGACGTCCGCCGCCTGGCCGCGTATCTGGCCGGGCTGCCGGCGACGGAGGCCCGGATCGCCGCGAAGAAGAGGGAGCTGGAGCTGCGGGAGAGCGCGGCCCCGCTCGCCGGGTTCCGGGAGCGTGAGCTGGCCCGGATGCGGCAGACCTTCGACGACCCGGAGGCCCCGTACCACGCCCTGCGCCGGGCCTTCGTCCGCAAGGAACGCCCCCGGCACACCCCGCCGCATCTCGCCTAAACCACTCCGGGCCGTCCGTCGTCAGATTCACCGGAACGGCCCCCCATGGCGTCTCGTCGCGGCCGAACGGCTGATACGAAGAAACATGTAGGACTCCGCAGAACATTTAGGGCGAATGCTCGCCTTGATCCCATACCTCCCCAGGAGGCGATCCCATGACTGAGGCGGCGCCGAAGACGGCCGAAGAGACACCCACGATCCACATCCTCTGGATCAACGCGGGGCTGAGCTGCGACGGCGACTCGGTCGCGCTGACGGCGGCCATGCAGCCGAGCATCGAGGAGATCGTCCTCGGTGTGCTGCCAGGGCTGCCGAAGATCGCCGTGCACTGGCCGCTGATCGACTTCGAGTGCGGTCCGGTCGGCGGCGCGGACACGTTCATCGAGTGGTTCTTCAAGGGCGAGCGGGGCGAGATCGATCCGTTCGTGCTGGTCGTCGAGGGGTCCGTCCCCAACGAGGCGATCAAGCCGGAGGGCTACTGGTGCGGCTTCGGCGACAACCCGGAGACCGGCCAGCCGATCACCACCAGCGAGTGGATCGACCGGCTCGCGCCGAAGGCGCTGGCCGTGGTCGCCATCGGCACCTGCGCCACCTACGGCGGCATCCACGCCATGGCGGGCAACCCGACCGGAGCCATGGGCGTGCCGGACTACCTCGGCTGGGAGTGGAAGTCCAAGGCCGGCATCCCGATCGTGTGCGTCCCCGGCTGTCCGATCCAGCCCGACAACTTCGCCGAGACGCTCACCTACCTGCTCTACCAGGCGGCCGGCTCCGCCCCGATGATCCCGCTGGACGACAAGCTACGTCCGACCTGGCTGTTCGGGGCCACCGTGCACGAGGGCTGCGACCGCGCCGGCTACTACGAGCAGGGCGAGTTCGCGACGACGTACGACTCGCCGAAGTGCCTGGTCAAGATCGGCTGCTGGGGTCCGGTCGTCAAGTGCAACGTGCCCAAGCGCGGCTGGATGAACGGCATCGGCGGCTGTCCGAACGTCGGCGGCATCTGCATCGCCTGCACCATGCCCGGCTTCCCCGACAAGTTCATGCCGTTCATGGACGAACCCCCCGGCGCCAAGGTCTCCACCACCGCCAGCGGCGCCTACGGCGCCGTGATCCGACGGATGCGCACGATCACGGCGAAGACGCTGGACAAGGAACCCAAGTGGCGCCGCACCGGCGAGAAGATCACCACCGGCTACCGGCCCCCGTGGTGACACGCCACCGCACCTGAGCACCCGACGCACCGGAACTCCGACGCACCGGAACATCCGACCCTGACCCGCTTCTGCTTCGGGCACCCCCACACCCGATACCCCCCGCAACGAAGGGCACGGCAAAGACGATGGCAAGGACGAAGGCGGCCGGCGACGGCAGCGGCCTGGTGGAGATGTCCTGGGACCCGATCACCCGGATCGTGGGCAGCCTGGGCATCCACACGAAGATCGACTTCAAGCAGAAGCGGGTCGCGGAGTGCTACAGCACCTCGTCGGTCTTCCGCGGCTACAGCGTCTTCATGCGCGGCAAGGACCCCCGCGACGCGCACTTCATCACCAGCCGCATCTGCGGCATCTGCGGTGACAACCACGCCACCTGCTCGGTGTACGCGCAGAACATGGCGTACGGCGTGAAGCCCCCGCACCTCGGCGAGTGGATCATCAACCTCGGCGAGTCCGCGGAGTACATGTTCGACCACAACATCTTCCAGGAGAACCTGGTCGGGGTGGACTACTGCGAGAAGATGGTCCGGGAGACCAACCCCGGCGTCCTCGAACTCGCCGAGCGCACCGAGGCCCCGCACGCCGCCGAGCACGGCTACCGCACGATCGCCGACATCATGCGCTCCCTGAACCCCCTCGAAGGCGATTTCTACCGCGAGGCCCTCCAGGTCAGCCGGTACACACGGGAGATGTTCTGCCTGATGGAGGGCCGCCATGTGCACCCCTCCACGCTCTACCCGGGCGGTGTCGGCACCATCGCCTCCGTACAGCTCTTCACCGACTACACGAGCCGTCTGATGCGGTACGTCGAGTTCATGAAGCGCGTCGTCCCCCTGCACGACGACCTGTTCGACTTCTTCTACGAGGCACTGCCCGGCTACGAGGAGGTCGGCCGCCGCCGCGTCCTGCTCGGCTGCTGGGGCGCCCTCAACGACCCCGAGTACTGCGACTTCACCTACGCCAACATGACCGACTGGGGCCGGCGGATGTTCGTCACGCCCGGTGTCATCGTGGACGGCAAGCTCGTCACCAACGACCTCACCGAGATCAACCTCGGCATCCGCATCCTGCTGGGCAGCTCCTACTACGAGGACTGGCAGGGCCAGGAGCAGTTCGTCACCCACGACCCGCTCGGCAACCCGGTGGACCCGCGCCACCCGTGGAACCAGCACACCATCCCCGCCCCGCAGAAGCGGAACTTCGACGACAAGTACAGCTGGGTGATGTCCCCGCGCTGGTTCGACGGCAAGGACCACCTCGCGCTGGACACCGGCGGCGGACCCATCGCCCGCCTGTGGTCCACCGCCCTGTCCGGGCTCGTCGACATCGGGTACGTCAAGGCCACCGGCCACAGCGTGGTCATCAACCTGCCGCGCACCATGACCAAGCCGGAGACCACCTTCGAGTGGAAGATCCCGAAGTGGTCCAACGCGCTGGAACGCAACCGCGCCCGCACCTACTTCCAGGCGTACGCCGCCGCCGTCGCCCTGCACTGCGCCGAGAAGGGCCTGGCGGAGGTCCGCGCCGGACGCACCCAGACCTGGGAGAAGTTCGAGGTCCCGGACGAGGGGCTCGGCGTCGGCTTCACCGAGGCGGTCCGCGGCGTCCTCTCCCACCACATGGTGATCCGCGACGGCAAGATCGCCAACTACCACCCGTACCCGCCCACCCCGTGGAACGCCAGCGTCCGTGACTCCTACGGCACGCCCGGCCCCTACGAGGACGCCGTGCAGAACACCCCGATCTTCGAGGAGAACACCCCGGAGAACTTCAAGGGCATCGACATCATGCGCGCCGTCCGCAGCTTCGACCCCTGTCTGCCCTGCGGCGTCCACATGTACGTCGGCGGCGGCAAGACGGTGAAGACCATGCACGTGCCCACCGGCCTGAGCGGACTCGGCGGATGAGCGCGAGCACATCGGCGGCCACGCGCCCGGCGAACGCCGAGCAGACCGGGCGCCGGATCGAGGAGGTCCTGGACCGGCTGACCGCGAGCGGCGACCCGACCGCGGCGGCCGCCGCCGAGGAACTCGTCCGGTCCCTCATGGACTTCTACGGCTCCGGCCTCGCCCGCGTCCTCCAACTGCTGTCCGCCGCGCCCGGGGGCATTCCGGGGACGCTGCTCGGCGACGAACTGGTCGCGAGCCTGCTCGTCCTGCACGACCTGCACCCCGAGGACCGCGACGCCCGGATCGCCCGGGCCCTCGACAGCGTGCGCGAACACGGCCTGGAGGCCGTGGACTTCGACACGGCGAGCGGCGCCCTGCGGCTGCGCTCACGGGCCGCCGGCGGCTGCGGATGCGGCTCCGGAGCGGACGCCCAGGAGGCGGCGCGGGCCGCCCTCGCCTGCTTCGCGCCGGAGGTCACGGAGGTAGTCGTGGAGTCGGCGCCCGCGCTGCTCCAGATCGGTTCCGGTCCGGTGGGGAGCCGATGAACGCGCTGGGCCTGCGCAGATTCCTCATCGAGCGCCCGCCGCGGCCCGAACGGTGCGAACTGTGCGCAGCGGCGGTGCCGGACGACCACCGCCACCTCGTCGACACCGAGAAACGCGCCCTCGCCTGCGCCTGCACCGCCTGCGCGCTGCTGATGGAGGCGCCCGGCGCCGCCGCGGGCCGCTTCCGCGCGGTCCCGAACCGGTATCTGACCGACCCTTCCCACCGCCTCGACGACGGTGCGTGGGACGCACTCCAGATCCCGGTCGGCGTCGCCTTCTTCTTCCGCAACGCCGCCCTCGACCGGCTGGTCGCCCTCTACCCGAGTCCGGCCGGCGCCACCGAGAGCGAACTCGAACCGGCCACCTGGACCGAGGTCCTCGGCGGCGGCCGGCTCGCAGAGCTCCTCGAACCGGACGTCGAGGCCCTGCTCCTGCGTCGCGCCGAGGGCCGGATCGAGTGCCATCTCGTCCCGATCGACATCTGCTACGAACTCGTCGGCCGTATGCGGCTGTTGTGGCAGGGCTTCGACGGCGGGGCCGAGGCCCGGGCCGCGCTGGACGCCTTCTTCGACGACGTCCGCCGGCAGGCTCGACCGGTGGAGGAGGCGGTCCGACCGTGACCGAGTTCTCCTTCGCCTGCACCGGGGTCCGCGCCGACCGGTACGCGGCCGGCCCGACCCTCGTCTTCCGGCTGCGCGTCACCGCCTCCGGGAACGCCCCCGTGCACGCCCTCGCGCTGCGCTGCCAGCTCCGCATCGAACCCGCCCGTCGCGGTTACGCGCCCGCCGAGGCCGACGGCCTGAGCGACCTGTTCGGCGAACGCTCCCGCTGGGGCAGCACGCTCCAGCCGGTGCAGTTCGCGCAGGTGTCGGTGATGGTGCCCAGTTTCACCGGGGAGACCGACGTCGATCTCGTCGTCCCCTGCACCTACGACATGGACATCGCCGCCACCCGCTACCTCACCGCCCTCGCCGACGGCGAGGTCCCGCTGCTGATGCTCTTCTCCGGCACGGCGTTCACCGGAGCCGGCGGCTTCCAGGTCGAGCCCGTCCCGTGGGACCGCGAGGCGGCCTTCCGGATGCCGGTCACCGTCTGGCGGGAGATGCTCGAACAGCACTTCCCCGGCTGCGGCTGGATCCGACTCCCGAGCGACACCATGGACGCCCTCCTCGCCTACCGCTCCCGGCACGCGCTGCCCTCCTGGGAGGCGACGCTGAAGGTGCTGCTGGACCACGCCGACCCGTCCGTGCGCGACCCGTTCCGTGCGCTCACCGGAAGGACCGACCCGTGACCGTGACCGCGTTCGCCCCCGAGACGGAGGAGCGGTTCGCCCTCGCCCGGCAGGTGGCCGACGCCGTGCTCTTCGAGGGCTATGTGCTCTACCCGTACCGTGCCTCGGCGGCCAAGAACCGGCTGCGTTGGCAGTTCGGGGTGCTCGTGCCGCCCGGCTGGGGCGCCGAGTGCGAGGAGCACGACTTCCAGTACACCGAGTGCCTGATGGAACCCAAGGCGGGTGCGACCCTCGCGGTCGAGGCACGCTTCCTGCACGCCCGGCGGCGCACCGTGCAGCGGATCCGCTCGGACGGCGGCTACGAGACGGTCCCCGAACTCCACCTCGACGACCGGGTACTGGTGCCCTGGGACGAGGGCGGCGAGGAGCGCGTCGAGGTCGTGGCGCAAGTGGCTGACCTGCTCGGCGACGGCGTCACGCACCCCTTCCGACGGCCCGCCCGGGAGGACGCCCAACCGGTCCTGGACGCCGCCGGCCGCACCGTCGGCCGACTGGTGCGGCGGTGCGAGGAGATCAGCGGGCGGATCAGGCTGTCCGCCCGCGAACTCGACGGCCCCTACCGGACCCTGCGGCTGACCGCGGTCGTGGAGAACACCAGCGACTGGACGGCTCCCGAGGGACGCGGCGCCGACCGGGACGCGGCGCTGCCGCACTCCCTGGTGTCCGCGCACCTCCTCATGGCGCTCAGCGCCGGATCGTTCCTGTCGATGACCGATCCCCCCGAGTGGGCGAAGGGCGCCGCCGCCGCGTGCCGCAACCTGCACACCTGGCCCGTGCTCGCGGGCGAACCCGGCCGCGCCGACCTCGTGCTCTCCTCGCCGATCATCCTGGAGGACCACCCGGCCATCGCCCCCGAGAGCCCGGGCACGCTCTACGACGCCACCGAGATCGACGAGATCCTCGCGCTGCGCACCGCCGCCCTCACCGACGAGGAGAAGCGCGAGGCCCGGGGCACCGACGAGCGGGCCGCCGCGGTGATCGACCTCGCGGACTCGATGCCGCCGGAGGTCCTGGAACGCCTGCACGGCGCGGTGCGAAGCCTGCGGGAGGTCACCGGGGAGCCGCCCGGCTTCCCCGACGAGCACGGGGTGCAGCGTCCCGACACCCCCTGGTGGGACCCGGCGAGCGACGCGGGCTTCGACCCCGAGCAGGACACGGTCGTGGTGGCCGGCCGGCCGGTGGGCAGGGGCAGCCGCGTCGAGCTGCGGCCCGGCCTGCGCCACACCGACGCGCAGGACCTGTTCCTCCAGGGGCGCGCCGCGACCGTCGAGGCGGTGCTGCACGACGTCGACGGCACGGTGCACCTGGCGGTCACCGTCGAAGGCGACCCGGGCGCCGACATCCGCCGCGAACAGGGCCGCTACCTCTACTTCCAGCCGGACGAGATCCTCCCCCTGGAGGACCGGCCATGACCCGGATCCTCGTGGCCGGCATCGGCAACATCTTCCTCGGCGACGACGGCTTCGGCGTCGAGACCGCGCGCCGACTGGCCGAACGGCAACGGACGGAACGGCGACTGCCGCCGCACGTCGAGGTCGTGGACATCGGCGTGCGCGGGGTGCACCTCGCCTACCAGCTTCTGGACGGCTACGACACCCTCGTCCTCTTGGACGCCACGGCACGCGGCGAGGCCCCCGGCACCCTGTACCTGATCGAGCACGAGGGCCCCGGCGACACCGCCGAAGGCGCCGCGCCCGCGATCGACGGCCATCGGATGACCCCCGACGCCGTGCTGGCGCTGCTGGCCACCCTGTGCGCCGGGGCCGGGGGCGAGCCGCCGCGGCGCGTCCTGATCGTCGGCTGCGAGCCGGCCTCGGTGGCGGAGGGCATCGGCCTCAGCGCCCCGGTGTCGGACGCCGTGCCCGAGGCCGTGCGGCTGATCGAAGAGCTGCTGCGGGGCGGCGTCGAGCCGCCCGTGGCGCAGGCCTCGACCGATGGGGCCTCGACCTGAGGAGAGACGGGATGAAGAAGATCATCGCTGGTGGGGCGGCCCTGGTCGTGGCCGTCGTGGTCGTCGAGGTGCTCCCCGACGTCCGGCGCTATCTACGGATCCGGCGGATGTGAACCAGGGGTCGGGTGGGGCGAACGGCGTACCCACCCGACCGGTCACGGCGTGCCTGGCCGCCGGATCCGCACCTCGCACCTGTAATGAAGTCGGTTCCGGGAGGACGGAGAGACCGACCCATGCACGAGATGTCCGTGGCGCTCGCCGTGATCGACCAGGTGGAGGCGGCCGCCGCCGAGGCCGGAGACGTCACGGCGGTGCGCTCGGTCCGGCTCCAGGTGGGCGAACTGGCCGGCGTCGTACCCGACTCGCTCGCCTTCTGCTTCGAGCTGGCCTGTGCCGGAACCCTGCTGGAAGGCGCCGAACTGGTCACCGAGGCGGTGCCCGGACGGGCCCGCTGCACGTCCTGTGCGCACTCCTGGGCCGTCGGCATGCCGCCCCGGCTGACCTGTCCCGCGTGCGGCGGGGCGCAGACCGATCTGCTCGCGGGCCGGGAGCTGAGAATCGTCGGCGTGCGCTGGGACGACGGCGATCCGGCGCCGCCGCCGCCCACCCGCGAACCGATCTCCGAGGAGTGCTGAACCATGTGTCGTGCCGTCGACCTCCGGCAGGCCGTACTCGCGAAGAACGACGCCGGCGCCGAGGCGCTGCGCGGCAACCTCGCGGCCCGCGGCACCACGATCGTCAACCTGCTGTCCAGCCCAGGCAGCGGCAAGACCGCTCTGCTCGAACGCGAACTGCTGCTGGCCCGGGAACGCTCCCTGCCGGTCGCGGCGCTGACCGCCGATCTCGCCACCGAGAACGACGCGGCCCGGCTGGCCCGTTCGGGAGCTCCGGTCAAACAGGTCCTCACCGACGGACTGTGTCATCTGGAGGCCGGCATGCTCGCCGGGCACCTGGTGGGCTGGCTGCCCGACGACACCCGGCTGCTGTTCGTGGAGAACGTGGGCAACCTGGTCTGCCCGGCCTCCTACGACCTGGGGGAGACGCTCCGGGTCGTCCTCGCGTCCGTCACCGAGGGTGAGGACAAGCCGCTCAAGTACCCCACCGCCTTCGGCCTCGCCCACCTGGTGGTGATCACCAAGACCGATATCGCCGAGGCCGTCGAGTTCGACGAGCACGCCTTCCGCGCGAACGTGGAGCAGGTCAATCCGGGGGTGGAGATCGTCCGTACCTCGGCGCGCCGGGGGCAGGGGGTCGGCGCGGTCCTCGACCGGGCACTCGCGGCGGCCTCGGGAGCTCCCGTCCACCAGCCGGTCATGGCCCGTGCGCCGCATGCCCACGCGCACCCGCATACGCACCCGCATCCGCAGGCGGTCGGCGGCGACCTGGCCGACGTCCCCTCGTGAGCACCCCGTCGCTGCGTCGGCGGGTCGTCGTCCGGGGCGTGGTGCAGGGCGTGGGTTTCCGGCCCTACCTGTACGGCCTCGCCACCGAACTCGCCCTGGTCGGGCATGTGACCAACACCCCGGAGGGCGTCGTCGCCGAGGTGGAGGGCAGTTTCGCGGCCGTGGCCCAGTTCTGCGACCGGATCGCGGTGCAGGCGCCCCCGCTGGCCCGGGTGGAGTCCGTCCACCACCAGGAACTGGCCGCGGCCGGAGGCGAGGCGTTCACCATCCTCGCCTCGCGCGGCGACGGCCCGGCCCGCACCCTCGTCTCCCCGGACACGGCCACCTGCCACGACTGCCTCGCCGAGCTGGCCGACCCGGCCGACCGGCGCTACCGGCACCCCTTCGTCAACTGCACGCACTGCGGCCCCCGCTTCACCATCGTCACGGGCGTCCCCTACGACCGCGCCAACACCACGATGGCCGCCTTCGCGATGTGCGCCGAGTGCGCCCGCGAGTACGGCGATCCGGCCGACCGGCGCTTCCACGCACAGCCGGTCGCCTGCCCGGAGTGCGGGCCGAGGGTGCGGCTGGTCGGCGCGGGCGCGGGAGGCGATCCGGTCGCCGAGGCGCGGGCGTTGCTGGCGCGCGGTGCGATCCTCGCCGTGAAGGGGCTGGGCGGCTACCACCTGGCCTGCGACGCCACGGACGACGACGCCGTGTCCCGGCTCCGGCTCAGGAAGGCGCGCGGGGACAAGCCGTTCGCGGTCATGGCCAGGAGCGCGGACGACGTCGAGCACCTGGTGCGCCTCGGCCCCGAGGAACGGCGGCTCCTCGAGGACGCCGCCCGGCCCGTCGTGCTGCTGCGCCGGCGCGCGTCGCAGGTCGCCGCGGCCGTCGCGCCCGGCAGTCCCGACCTCGGCGTGATGCTGCCGTACACGCCCCTGCACCACCTGCTGCTCGGCCTGCCCGGCGACCCGGCCGGCCCTCGGCTGCTGGTCATGACCAGCGGGAACGTCTCCGGTGAGCCGATCGTCATCGACGACGCCGAGGCGCTGGAGCGGCTCGCTCACCTGGCCGACGCCTGGCTCGTGCACGACCGGCCGATCCATGTCCCCTGCGACGACTCCGTGGTCCGTGTGTGCGACGGGGAGCCGCTGGTGATCCGCCGTTCCCGCGGCTACGCACCGCTGCCGGTCACCCTGCCGCTGCCCGTCCGGCCGGCCCTCGCCGTCGGCGGCGACCTGAAGAACGTCTTCTGTCTCGGGGCGGACCGCAGGGCGTGGCTCTCGGCGCACATCGGCGACATGGACGACCTCGGCACCCAGGTCGCCTTCGAACGCGCGGTGGCGCAGCTGGAGCCCATCACGGGCGTGCGGCCCGAGACCTTGGCGGCCGACCGGCATCCCGGATACCGCTCCGCACAGTGGGCCGACCGGAACGCGGCCGGCCGACCCGTCGTACGCGTCCAGCACCATCACGCCCACATCGCCGCCGCCATGGCCGAACACGGGCTGGACGGCGGCCGGCAGGTGATCGGCGTCGCCTTCGACGGCACCGGTCACGGTGACGACGGGGCCGTGTGGGGCGGCGAGTTCCTGCTGGCGGACTACGACGGCTACACACGGTTCGGGCATCTCGCCTACGTCCCGCTGCCCGGCGGCGACGCGGCGGTGCGTCGGCCGTACCGCATGGCGCTGGCGCATCTGCGGGCAGCCGGCCTCGGCCGGTCGGCCGACCTCGCCTGCACGGCCGTCTGCCCGCCCGACGAACTGCGCGTCCTGGAAAGGCAGTTGGAGCGCGAGCTGAACTGCGTCCCCACCTCCAGCATGGGCCGGCTCTTCGACGCCGTCTCCTCGCTCGCCGGGGTGTGCCACCGGTCCGGATACGAGGCGCAGGCCGCCGTCGAGCTGGAGAACGCCGCACTGGGCGCACCCGCCGGGGACACGACGGCGTATGTCTTCGGCCTGCGCTCGCCCGGGGACGGCCCCGTCGAGGCCGACCCGGCGCCCGTGCTCGCGGCGATCGTCGCCGACCTGCGGGCGGGCGTGCGACCCGCCCTGGTCGCGGCCCGGTTCCACCGGGGCGTCGCGGGCCTGGTGCGGCGGGTGTGCGGGCGGGCGCGTGAGCGGCACGGGCTGGACACGGTCGCCCTGACGGGGGGCGTGTTCGCCAACACGCTGCTGTCCTCGGCCTGTGCCGCCCTGCTGCGCGAGGACGGCTTCACGGTCCTGCGGCACCGCCTGGTGCCGCCGGGCGACGGCGGGCTGGCCCTGGGCCAGCTGATAGTGGCCGCCCGTGCCGCTGCCGGCGACGCCACCGATGCCACCGACTGACCAAGACGCGCCACAGCGAGGAGAGGCCCATGTGCCTGGCGGTACCCGGCAGAGTGCTGGACATCGAGGAACGGGACGGCACCCGGATGGCCACCGTCGACTTCGGCGGGGTGGTCAAGGAGGTGTGCCTGGAGTACCTGCCGGACCTCCGGGTCGGCGAGTACGCCATCGTCCACGTGGGGTTCGCCCTGCAACGGCTGGACGAGGAGTCGGCGAAGCAGACCCTCGAACTCTTCGCCGAACTCGGCCTGCTCCAGGAGGAGTTCGGCGACCCCTGGGAGACGGCGGCGGAGGCGGGCGCGGGCCCGGTGGAAGAGGTGAGCAACCAGTGAAGTACATCGACGAGTTCCAGGACCCGGACCTGGCACGCCGGCTCCTCGACGACATCCACGCCACGGTGACCAGGCCGTGGGCGCTGATGGAGGTCTGCGGCGGCCAGACGCACAGCATCATCCGGCACGGCATCGACCAACTCCTCCCCGAACAGGTGGAGTTGATCCACGGGCCCGGCTGTCCCGTGTGCGTGACCCCGCTGGAGGTCATCGACAAGGCCCTGGAGATCGCCTCCCGGCCGGGCGTGATCTTCTGCTCCTTCGGCGACATGCTCCGGGTGCCCGGCACCGGGCGGGACCTGTTCCAGGTCCGCGGCGAGGGCGGCGACGTACGCGTCGTCTACTCGCCGCTCGACGCGCTGCGGGTCGCGCAGCAGAACCCGGACCGCGAGGTGGTGTTCTTCGGCATCGGCTTCGAGACGACGGCGCCGCCGAACGCCATGACGGTCCATCAGGCCCGCAGGCTCGGCATCCGCAACTTCAGCATGCTGGTGTCCCATGTCCGGGTGCCGCCCGCCATCGAGGCGATCATGGCCTCGCCGAGCTGCCGGGTGCAGGGCTTTCTCGCGGCCGGGCATGTGTGCAGCGTCATGGGCGTGGCGGAGTATCCGGAGCTCGCCGAGCGGTTCCGGGTGCCGATCGTCGTGACGGGCTTCGAGCCGCTCGACATCCTCGAAGGCGTGCGCCGGACCGTGCGCCAACTGGAACGCGGCGAGCACACCGTCGACAACGCCTACGCCCGCGCCGTCCGCCCGGAGGGCAACCCGGCCGCCAAGGCCATGCTGGAGGACGTCTTCGAGGTCACCGACCGTGCCTGGCGGGGCATCGGGATGATCCCGGACAGCGGCTGGCGACTGTCGTCGAAGTACCGCGACCACGACGCCGAGCACCGTTTCTCGGTCGAGGGCATCCGGACCGAGGAACCGGCCGAGTGCCGCGCCGGCGAGGTGCTGCAAGGGCTGCTCAAGCCCCATGAGTGCGCGGCCTTCGGCACGCTGTGCACCCCGCGGACGCCCCTGGGGGCCACCATGGTCTCCAGCGAGGGCGCCTGCGCCGCCTACTACCTCTACCGGCGGCTCGACCTGCCCACCGCGAAGGCCCGGGAGGCGACCCCCGTTGTCTGACACCACCGATCTCCCCGCCCCCGCCCCTGCCCCCGCACTGGACATCGAGGCGTGGACCTGTCCCGCGCCGCTGCGCGACCGGCCCCGGGTGGTCATGGGCCACGGCGGCGGCGGGGTCCTCTCCGCCGAACTGGTCCAGCAGATCTTCGCTCCCGCCTACGGCGGCGAGGTGCTCTCCCAGCTGGGCGACGCCGCCGCCGTGTCCCTGGGCGGCGCACGGCTGGCGTTCTCCACCGACTCCTTCGTGGTGCGGCCGTTGTTCTTCCCCGGCGGCAGCATCGGCGACCTCGCCGTCAACGGCACGGTCAACGACCTCGCCATGAGCGGCGCCCGCGCGGCCTACCTGTCCTGCGGCTTCATCCTGGAGGAGGGCGTCGAGCTCGACGTGGTCGCCCGGGTCGCCCAGGCCCTGGGGGCGGCGGCGCGCACCGCCGGCGTCGAGGTGGCCACCGGCGACACCAAGGTGGTGGAGGCCGGGCACGGCGACGGGATCTTCATCAACACCGCGGGCATCGGGCTCGTCCCCGAAGGCGTCGATCTGCGCCCGCAGCGGGTCGTCCCCGGGGATGTGGTGATCGTCAGCGGCGCCGTCGGCGTCCACGGTGTGGCGATCATGAGTGTCCGCGAGGGCCTGGAGTTCGGGGTGGAGATCGAGAGCGACTGCGCGGCGCTCGGCGGTCTGGTCGGCGCCATGCTGGCGGTCACCCCGGATCTGCACGTGCTGCGCGATCCCACCCGGGGCGGCCTGGCGGCTGCCCTCAACGAGATCGCCAAGGCGTCCGGGACGGGGGTCGTCATCCGGGAACGCGCCGTCCCGGTCCCGCCCGCCGTGGCCAACGCCTGCGCCATCCTGGGCCTGGACCCCCTGTACGTGGCCAACGAGGGCAAGCTGGTGGCCTTCGTCCCGCGCGAGCATGCCGAAGCCGTCCTCGCGGCGATGCGGGCCCATCCGCTGGGCGCGGACGCCGCCGTCATCGGCGAGACCGTCGCGGCGCATCCCGGCATGGTCGTGGCCCGGACCGGGCTGGGCGGCACCCGGGTGGTCGACCTTCCGATCGGGGAGCAACTGCCCCGGATCTGCTGAGAGCGGCCTCGCCCATGGGCGTCGGGCCCCGCCGCTCCGGCCCGACCCGTCGGCGGGGCCTACCCGGGACGCGGTCCGCACGGCGTCCGGACGGCGGGTCGTGCCGGGCCGCACCGGTCGCGGGCGGCGTCCGCCGCGAGGACGTCCTCGAGCTGCGCGGTGTCCCCGGACCGGGCAGCCGCGAGGAACGCCTGAACGAGACGCCGATGCGCGGCGGCGTCCACCGGCCGCCGGTCGCGATCGGCGGCGAGCCGCTGGTGGGCGCGGGTGTTCAGCTGTCTGGAGTTGGGGACGGTGAGGCGCAGGAGCTCGGAGATCCGGTCGTACGGGTAGCCGAATCCCTCCCGCAAAACGTAGGCTGCCCGTTGACTGGGCGTGAGTCTCTCCATCAGGAGGAGAACCGCTTCCTCGACAGCGTCCTGCTGCTCTACCAGCACTTCTGGGGTCTCATGGATGTCTGTGCGTTCCGGGAGCCAAGGAGTGGCGCAGGACTCCCGGCGTCTCCAGGCGGACTGGACGACGTTGATCGCCAGCCGGGCGGTCGTCGTCCTGAGCAGCGCCGACGGATTCAGGACGACCGTTCGGTCGGTGCCCTGCCAGCGCAGCCAGGCCTCCTGGACGACGTCCTCGGCCTCGTTCGCGTTCCCGACGATCCGGCCTGCGATCTTGAGCAGTCCCGGTATGTCGCGGACGAACACGGAAGTCGCCCCTTCCAGGTCGCCGACCAGCGGGTCGGCCGTGGGGCCGGACCGCTCGCGAACTTGTCCGGCTGGGGCGATGTACGTGTCCACGACCGGCTCCTTCGTTCGGGGGTCCGTGGCTCGAAGGCTGGTGACAACCAGCCTGACGCCCGGGCGCACCCCCGCGCACCCCGGGAAGGCCGTGGTCGGCTCCGTGGTCGTACGTGGGCGGGTCCGTGGCCGAACGGGTACCGGTGAGGAGGAGGCTGCGATGACGGGCCGTGGTCCACGAGTCGGCTTCCTCGGGCGGCAGGAGGAGTGCCGGACCCTGGACGGACTCCTGGAAGGCGCCAGGGGCGGACGCAGCGCGGTCCTGGTCCTGCGCGGTGAGGCCGGGATCGGGAAGACCGAACTGTTGCACCACCTCCTGGAGCGCTCCACCGGATGCCGCGTCGTGCGTGCCGCCGGCGTCCAGTCGGAGATGGAGCTCTCCTATGCCGGCCTGCACCAGCTCTGCGCCCCCCTGCTGGGCGGCCTGGACCACCTTCCCGAGCCTCAGCGCGACGCGCTGCGCACGGCCTTCGGGCTGCGGGCGGGCAACGCGCCCGACCGGTTCCTGGTGGGCCTGGCCACGCTGAGTCTTCTCGCGGACGCCGCCGGGGACCAGCCGTTGGTCTGCCTCGTCGACGACGCCCAGTGGCTGGACCACGTGTCGGCGCAGACCTTGGCGTTCGCCGCCCGTCGGCTGCTTGCGGAATCGATCCTGCTCGTCTTCGCCGTCCGCGAGCCCACCGCCGGCGAGATCCTCGCCGGTCTCCCCGAGCTGCCGGTGAGAGGGCTGACCGAGAGCGACTCCCGGACCCTGCTCGGCCTGGTCGTCACCGGCCCCCTCGACCAGCGGGTGCGCGACCGCATCATCGCCGAGACGCGCGGCAACCCGCTGGCCCTGCTGGAGCTGCCGCACGGGCTCTCCACGACGGAGCTGGCCGGCGGCTTCGGGCACCCCGACGCGCAACCGTTGGCGGGCCAGATCGAGCAGGGCTTCCTCCGCCGCGTCCAGTCGCTCCCGGCCGGGACGCAACGCCTGCTGCTGACCGCCGCCGCCGAGCCGATCGGCGACGTGCCGCTGCTGCGGCGGGCGGCCGCACTGCTGGGGATCGACCTGGAGGCGGCAGCGGTGGACGCCGAGGCGTCCGGGTTGATGACACTCGGCACCTGGGTGCGCTTCCGGCACCCGCTGGTGCGCTCGGCGGCCTACCGCGCGGCGGACCTGTACGACCGTCGCGAGGTGCACCGAGCGCTGGCGGACGCGACCGACGCCGAGCTCGATCCCGATCGTCGGGCCTGGCATCTGGCCCGCGCGACCGCGGGACCCGACGAGAGCGTGGCGGCCGAGCTGGAGCGCTCGGCCGGCCGGGCACAGGCGCGTGGCGGAGTCGCCGCCGCGGCGGCCTTCCTCGACCGGGCCGCCGAGCTGACCCCCGAGCCCGTACGGCGTGGCACCAGGCAGTTGGCGGCGGCACAGGCCAAGTACCAGGCCGGCGCGTTCGACGCCGCGCGAGAGCTCGCGGACGCGGCGGAGCTGAGCGCCCTGGACGAACTGGAGGCCGCACAGTCCAAACTGCTGCGCGGCCGGATCATGTCCGCGTCCCGGAGCGCCGGCGCGGGCATCCCGCTGATGCTCGAAGCGGCCAAGCGGCTCTGGCCGCTCGACGCCCGGATCGCCCGGGAGACCTACCGGGACGCGATCTACGCGGCGCTCACCGCCGGCCGGCTGCCGAACGGCGGGGTCCTCGAAGTGGCCCAGGCCGTGCTGAGCGCACCGACGCCGGTCGAACCGACGCGCGACGATCTCCTCCTGGACGGCGTCGCCAGGATGATCACGGAGGGCTACGCCGTCGGCGCGCCGCTGGTGCTCCGGGCGCTGAACGAGTTCCGCACCGACGACGTCTCGCGGGCGGAGGGGCTCGGCTGGCTCCCGCTGGTCTGCCGGATGGCCCACAGCACCTGGGACTTCGACACCTGGTCCGTGCTCTCGGCACGGCTGGTCGACATGGCACGTGAGACGGGGGCCCTGTCCGTGCTGCCGTCGGCGCTCCTGCTGCGTCTGTCGAATCGCGTCTTCGCCGGCGATCTGGCGGGCGCCGACTCGCTCGTCGCGGAGGCGTCCGCGATCGGCGAGGCCACCGGCAGCAGCTTCTTCGCGCACTACAGCGCACTGGTCGTCGAGCCGTGGAAGGGCCGGGAGTCCGCGACCCGCGAGGCGATCGACGCCATCACCCAAGATCTCCTGCTGCGCGGGGACGGCAAGGTGATCACTGCCACGCAATGGGCGGCGGCGGTGCTCTACAACGGTCTGGGCCGCTACGAAGAGGCCTTCGCGGCCGCCCGGCGCGGCTGTGACAACCCCCAGGAGCTCGGCCTGTCGATCCAGTCCACGGCAGAGCTCGTCGAGGCCGCGGCACGGCTCGGCAGACCGGCGGACGCCGCCGAGGCGGTCCGCAGGATCAGCGACATGGCACAGGCCGGCGGCACCGACTGGGCCCTGGGCGCCTCGGCCCTCGCCCGTGCCCTGGTCAGCGAGGGGAAGGCCGCCGACGCCCTCTACCGTGAGGCGGTCGAGCGGCTCGGCGACACACAGGTGCGGATGGACACCGCCCGTGCCCGACTCCTCTACGGCGAGTGGCTGCGCCGCGAGAACCGCCGCGCCGACGCCCGGGCCCAACTGGGCGCCGCTCACGAGATGCTCGGCCACATGGGGGCGGAGGGCTTCGCGGAACGTGCGCGACGCGAGCTCCAGGCCACGGGGGCGAAGGTCCGCGGACCTCGTACCGCCGCGACGCAGGCGGCCCTCACCCCGCAGGAGGCGCAGATCGCCCGGCTCGCCGGCGAGGGGCTCACCAACCCCGAGATCGGCGCCCAGCTGTTCATCAGCCCCCACACGGTCGAGTGGCACCTGCGCAAGGTGTTCTCGAAACTCGGCATCGCCTCCCGCAAGGAGATCGGGACCCTGCGGGAGGAGGGCGGGGCGTCGTGCGCGTAGCCGTACGCCGGTCTCGCTCGATCAGTAGGTGACCGGGAGCGCCAGCAGGCCGCGGGCGCGCATCGCCGGTCGGCGGCGCAGTTCGCCGGCGGGGACGGCGAGGGACAGCCGGGGGAATCGGTCGAGGAGGGCGGCGAGGGCGATCTCGGTCTCCAGCCGGGCCAGGGGCGCGCCCAGGCAGTAGTGGATGCCGTGGCCGAGGGCGAGGTGGCCGGTCGCGTCGCGGCCGAGGTCGAGCCGGTCGGGATCGGTGAAGCGGGCGGGGTCGCGGTGGGCGGCGGCGAGGCCGAGCAGGACGGTTTCGCCCGCGGGGACGGTGACGCCGCCGATGGTGAGGTCCTCGGTGGGAAAACGCCGGATGGCGAGCGGTGCCGGGCCGTCGTAGCGGGCCAGCTCCTCGACGGCGGACCTCAGCCGGCCGGGGTCCGCGCGCAGGGCGGCCAGTTGGTCGGGGTGGCCGAGGAGCGCCACGGTGGCGTTTCCGATGAGGTGGACCGTGTTCTCGTAGCCGGCGAAGAGGATGAGGAAGGCGAGGGACATCAGCTCGTCCTCGCTCAGCCGGTCCTCGCCGTCCGCCCTGCCGTCCGCCCCGCCGTTCTCCTCGTCGCGTACCGCGATCAGGGCGGACAGCAGGTCGTCGGCCGGGTTGCTGCGCTTGTCGGCGATGAGCCGGGTGAAGAACGCCAGCATGCTGCCCACGGCCTGCTTCGTCCGGGACGGCTCCGCCGGGTCGGGGGCGACCAGCGCGTCGGTCCAGGACCGGAAGTCCCGCCGGTCGTGCGAGGGCACACCCAGCAGATCGCAGATCACGGCGATGGGCAGCGGCGCGGCGTACGAGGCGATCAGGTCGGCGCGGCCGAGCGGTTCGATCGCGTCGAGCAGTGCGTCGGCGGTCTCCCTGATGGGTGCGCGCAGGGCGGCGACGCGGCGTGGGGTGAACGCCTGGGACACCAGGCGCCGGATCCGGGTGTGGTCCGGCGGGTCCATGTTCAGCAGGTTCGCGTCCAGTGCCGGCGGCAGTGCGAGCCCGCGGTAGCCGCCGGGCTTGGCGTTGCGTTTGTCGAGCGAGAGCCGGGGATCGGCGAGGGCCCGGCGTACGTCGTCGTATCGGGTGACCAGCCAGGCCGGCAGCCCGTCCGTTCCGGTGATGCGGTGGACAGGCCCCGCCTCGCGGAGTCGGGCGTACGCCGGGTACGGGTCCGCGATGAGCTCGTCGTGCCCAACCAGGGGCGGCTGACCGGGTGTTGTGGTGAACATGGCCCCAGCCTAGGGACCTTCGTCGAGGTCCGCGGCGTCGAGGAACATCGACTCCAGTGCTTCGGGCGACCGATCGCCCAGGCCGTCCGGGCCGTCCGCGCCGTTGGGGCAGACGAGCTGCTGTTCGGTCCAGATGCACTTTCCCGTCGGGGTGTAGCGCGCGCCCCACCGTTCGGAGAGCGCCGTGATCAGCTGGAGTCCGCGGCCTCCCTCGTCGGTCTCCGCGGCGCGCCGGATGCGGGGCATCGTCTGACTGCCGTCGAACACCTCGCAGATCAACTCGGCCCCGTACAGCAGCCGCAGCCGCACCGGGCCCCTGGCGTGCCGGACGACGTTGCCCACGAGCTCGCTGACCAGGAGCTCCGTCGTGGGGGCGAGGTCGTCCAGGTCCCAGACGGCGAGTTGCTCGCGGACATGACGGCGGGCCCGGCCGGCCGCTATCGCCTCGTCGGGCAGCGACCAGGAGGCCATCCGGTCGAGAGGCAGGGAGTGCAGCCGGGCGACGAGGAACGCCGCGTCGTCGGCCGCCTGCTGTTCGGTGGGCAGCAGACCGGCCGTCAGGGTGTCGCAGAGGCGTTCCAGATCCGCCTCGGTGCTGACGGCGCCGCCCTTGTGCGCAGTGCTGAGCATCCGGGCCAGCTCCGCCATGCCCTCGTCGATCTCCCGCCTCGCAGACTCGACCAGACCGTCGGTGTAGAGCACGAGCAGACTGCCCTCGGGCACCTCCAACTCGACCGTCTCGAAGGGCGGTTCGGCCGCGCCGAGGGGCGGATCGGCGTCCGTCTTCGGGAAGTGCACCGTGCCGTCGGGATGGACCAGCGCGGGCGGTGGATGCCCGGCGCGGGCGATCGAGCAGACCCGGGTCGTGGAGTCGTAGAGCGCGTACAGGCAGGTGGCGTACGAGGCCTCGCCCATGCCGCCGACGATGTCGTTGAGGTGCCCCATGATCTCGTCGGGGGGCAGCTCGAGGTCCGCCAGGGTGTGCACGGCGGTGCGCAGCCGGCCCATGGTGGCCGCCTCCGGCAGACCATGGCCCATGACGTCGCCGACGACGAGCGCGACCTGCCCGCCGGAGAGCGGGATGATGTCGTACCAGTCGCCGCCCACGTCCGCGCCCTGCCCGGCCGGGAGGTAGCGGGCGGCGGCCGTGCACGCGGGCAGGACGGGCAGCTCCTGGGGCAGCAGACTGCTCTGGAGCTCGCGGGACCGGGTGTGCTCGGCGTCGTAGAGCCGGGCCCGCTCCAGGGACTGTGCGACGAGGGCGCTGATCGTGGTCAGCAGCGCACGTTCCTCGTCGGTGAGCAGCCGCGGCCGGTCGAAGGCCACGACGCACACCCCGAACGTGCGGCCGGACGCCGTGAGGGGCAGGAACGCCCACGCCTGCTTCCCGGCTCGCTGCGGCAGGCCGGTCAGCTGGGGCGCGCGTGCGGTCAGCTCCTGGGACGAGGACAGGAACAGCGGAGTGCCGGAGGCGATGACGTCCCAGGCCGGGTCGCCGGGCGTCCGGGTGCGGTAGTTGATGCGTTCAAGGAAGTCGTCCTGGTAGCCGACGGCTCCGACGTAGTGCAGCCGCTCGTCCTCGATGACCTGCACCAGGAGCCCGGTGGCGGCGAACGGCGGCAGCACCCGCCGGGCGACCGCGGCCACCACGTCCTTCGAGGTCGACGCCTTGGCGAGCTCTGTCGTCAGCTCCGCGATCCGGACCGCGCGCTCGGCCGCCGCCCGCTCGGCGGTCCGCCGCTCCTTCGCCAGGCGCCGTTTCTCGGTGACGTCGGTGAAGTACAGGGTGCGCCCGTCGGGGCCCGGCACCAGCCGCAGATGGAACCGCCGCCCGGAGTCCGGCATGTCCACATCGAAACCGGCCGGCTTCTCGCTGGCCGCGGCCTCCCGGCACCGGTGCTCCAGGTCGGGCGCCTCCCGCACGGAGGGCAGGTCCCACAGGAGACGCCCGAACAACTCCTCCTCCGAGAGGCCCAGCAGGCGTTCGGCCTCCAGGTTGGCGAAGGTGATGCGCCACGCGTCGTCCACCGCCAGGAAGCCGTCGCTCATGTGCCGCAGGGCCCGGCCGAGCGCGTCCCGGGCGGTGCGGGACTCGTTGCTCTCCCAGCCCACGCCGACCATCCGCAGGGGTTCGCCCTGCTCGTCGTAGGTCGCCCGGCCACGGGCCTGCGTCCAGCCGTACGTGCCGTCGAGGCGGCGGACCCGGTACTCGGCCTCGTAGACGGTGTGGCCGAGGATCGCGCGCTGGGCCGCCGCGAGCGTGGGCGCCAGGTCGTCGGGGTGGACGATGCGCATCCAGTTCTCGATCTTGCCGGTGAAGTCGGCGGGCAGCGTGCCGTACAGCTCCAGCGCCGCCTCGTCCCAGATCAGGTCGCCGCTGCGGACGTCCCAGTCCCATGAGCCGACCTGGACCTCCTTGAGGGCCTGGCGCAGGTGCTCGGCGCTCGGCTCCGGCTGTCCGGGCCCGGAGGGCGGGGGCGCCTGGGCCATCCGGTCCTCGGTCCAGTCGACGACGGCCCGCAGGAAGTCCCAGTGCTCCGGTTCGGGTTCGCCGCGCTCGCCGGCCAGGACGGTCAGTGCGCCGACGCTGCGTTTCCCGCTGAACACCGGCAGGGAGGCCAGTCCGGTGCCGGGCCAGGGCACCTCCGCCGTCGCCCCGCCGGGATCGGCGGCGCCGCCGGGGTCGTCGGAGCGCCGTGGCACCCACACGCCGCTGCCCTGCTGGAGGGCGCGCGCCGGGGCGAGCGGTCCCTCCTGGTCGACGATCTCCCACGGGCGGGTGAGGGCGGGCGGCAGACCGACGGCGGACACCAGGCGCAGGGCGGACATCGGACCGCGCAGATGCATGGTTCCGCCCAGCGCGTCCAGCTCGCTCACCGCGTGCTGGAGTGCCAGCCGGAAGACCTCGCTCTCGGTGACACCGGGGGCAACCGTGCCGAGCAGAGCGAGTCGTGCATTCATGGGGGGAAACCTATCGTTCCCGGTCGGTTCCGAAACCTGTTTCACAGATTCCACCTGCGGCCCCCGGAACCGCCCTGTGCGACAACACCCGTGACGCCGAAGGCAGTTGTCGTCGGGTGCGCCGTGTGGCGTGCCGCCGCACGGGCTACGCTCCGATCATGGACATCGGCGTCTTCATCCCCATCGGCAACAACGGTTGGCTCATCTCCAAGAGCTCTCCGCAGTACCTGCCGACCTTCGAGCTGAACAAGGCCGTTGTGCAGAAGGCCGAGGAGCACGGACTCGACTTCGCCCTGTCGATGATCAAACTCAAGGGCTTCGGCGGCGAGACCGAGTTCTGGGACCACTGCCTCGAGTCGTTCACGCTGATGGCGGGCCTGGCCGCGGTCACCGAGCGGATCAAGCTGTACGCCTCCACCCCGATCCTCGCCCTGCCGCCGGCCATCGTCGCGCGCATGGCGACCACCGTCGACTCCATCGCCCCCGGACGGTTCGGGGTCAACATCGTCACCGGCTGGGCTCCCGGCGAGTACGCGCAGATGGGCCTGTGGCCCGGGGACGAGCACTTCGGCAACCGCTACGCCCGGGCCGTCGAGTACGTCACCGTGCTGAAGGAGCTGTGGAGCGAGGGCGTCAGCACCTTCAAGGGCGAGTTCTACGAGATGGACGACTGTGTGCTGTCCCCGCGGCCGGCGAACGGGCACATCGACATCGTCGCCGCCGGGCAGAGCGGCACCGGGATGAGGTTCGCCGCCGAGCACGCCGACTACAACTTCATCCTGGGCAGCGGCGTCAACACCCCGCTCGCGTTCTCGGACACCACGGCCGCGCTCATGGACGCGGTGCGCGAGACCGGCCGTGACGTCGGGGCGCTGTCGCTGTTCATGGTCATCGCGGACGAGACCGACGCCGCCGCCCGGGCGAAGTGGCAGGACTACCACGACAACGCCGACCGCGCGGCGCTGGCCTACATGGCGGGGGAGTCGGCCACCGACACGACCGCGGACGACTCCTCCACCGCCCGGACCATCGTGCTGCCCGAGGGCGCCGTGAACTTCAACATGGGCACGCTCGTCGGCTCGTACGAGACCGTCGCGGGGATGCTCGACGAGATCGCCGGGGTGCCCGGGACCAAGGGGATCATGCTGGTCTTCGACGACTTCCTCGAAGGACTCGAGAACTTCGGCACACGGATCCAGCCCCTGATGAGGTCCCGGGCGACCGGCTGACCGCGTCAGCGGTAGCAGGTGGTGACGCCCGGCCGCCATGGACAGGCGAGGGCGGCGAAACCGCCGTTGCCGACGACGTCGACGCCGAGCGTGTCGCCGCCGCGCAGCACCTGACGGTCCTGGACGAGCCCGTCGGCGCCGTCCCGGATCGTCTCGACCAGCCATCGTCCGGGCGCCAGGGACAGCGGCACCTGCGCGGTGCGGGCCGCGCCGGCGTACACCCCGCCCAGGAACCAGCGGTCACCGCTGCGCCGGGCGAGCACGGCTTCCTGCCCGGGTTGCCCGGCGAGCAGCCGGGTGTCGTCCCAGGCGGCCGGGACCTGGTCGAAGTAGGCCCGGGCGAGCGGGCGTTCGTCGTACGACCCGGGGGTGCCCGCGAACATCTGCAGGCCCGACTCGTAGGCCACGGAGAGCCCGACCTCGGCCGCGTCGGAGTTGGGGCGCAGGCCGACGCGCTGGAAGGCGCCGGGGGTGAAGTCCATGGACCCGATGACGTTGCGGGTGAACGGCAGGGTGGTGAGGTGGGCGGCGGTGTTGGTGCGCTTCTCCTCGCCGCCGACCCCCTCCAGGGTCATGACCTGCGGCCAGGTGCGCTGGATCCCCTTGGGGATCGTGGAGCCATGGAAGTCGATCATGAGGTGGTGGGCGGCGGTCTCCGGGAGGATGGCGTCGTACCACTGGAGCATCGACTGCGCCTCGGAGTTCATGAAGTCGATCTTGATGCCCTTGACGCCCCATCGCTCCAGCGTGGGCAGCCACTGGGCGCGCTCCTCGGGCGTGTCGAGATCGCGCTGGTGGATCCAGACGATGATCCCGACGCCCTTGGCCCGCGCGTACTCGACGAGTTCCGGCATCCAGCTGTTCGTCTGCCAGTCCGGGTCGGTGGTGTCCCACGCGTCGGTCCTGAAGTACCAGCCCGCGTCGACGGCCTCGTAGGGCCAGTTCCGTTCGGCGGCGTAGTCGACGTAGGCCTTCTGCGCGGCGAGGCTCTGCCCGGCCTCGCGGCCGCCGGCCAGCCAGGTCCACAGCACGGTCCCGGGCCGGATCCAGGAGGGATCGGCGATCGCGGAGGCGGGCGCGAGGTCGTCGGTGAAGGTGGACCGGGTGACGGTGGCGAGGTCGCCGGTGACCATCGCCCGCCAGGGGGTGGCGAGTCGGCCGTCGGTGCGGACCCGTTCGTCGGCGAGCTGGATCCGGTAGCCGCCGCTGCCCTGGGTGTGGGCGAGCCGGGCACCGGAGTAGGCGCCGGTGAGGTCGGACTCGGCGAGCAGGGTGTAGCCGCCGGGCGTGGCGAAGAGCGCCTGTTCCGAGTACGCGGCGGTGGGGGCGCTCGCGGCGGTGTACTGGACGAACTGGCCCTCGTTGTCGACCCGGTAGGTGCTGAGCCATGCGCTCGCGTCCGGCGGCAGGTTGAAGGCGGAGGTCTCGCCGAGCACGTCTCCGTACCCGCCGGGCAGGACGTACCGGTAGGCGACGCCGTCGGCGGAGGCGCGGACGACGAGGTCGAGCCGGGCGCCGGCGGCGGAGGCGAACGACAGCCGGGTCTCGTTCATACGGACCTTGCGGTCGAGGCGCTTTCCGGACTTCGCCCGGTAACTCTCCTCGATCCGGCGGTCCTTGCGGTGCAGGAAGCGCAACCCCTGGGACAGGTCGGCCTGTTCGGTGACGATGCCGACGGGCGACGGCTCGAGGACCGTGCGGCCGTCACGGGACACCGTCAGACTCAGCGAGCCGGTCGTGTCGTCCAGGGATATCTGCGCCCGCGGCGCGTGTGCCGCCGCGGATACCGTCCATGCGCGCTGGTGCGCCCCGGAGTCCTGCTCCGCCCTCGCGGGCGCGGTCGTGAAGAGTGTGGCCAGCAGCCCGGCGCAGAGTGCGCCGACCGCGGTCCTGATCGGAACAGCCATGTAAACCCTCCCTGTTGTGCGTCCGTACGGATGGTCGGTTACGGCAGTCCCCAGGCCGGGCCCGGTTCGCTGACGGCGACCGGCGCGATGACGAGGTCGGGCCGGGAGCCCGGGTGGACGAGCACCTCGCGGCCCCGGGGCAGGTCGATGGCGAGGGTGCCGTCGCCCAGGTCGTGGGTGCGGGCCGGGGTGCCGTCGTCCAGCACGGCCGTGACACGGCCGGTGAGCCCGTGCCGCAGCTTGAGCGGCTCGCCCGCCAGGCTCCTGATCCGGATGAACCGGGTCGCCCCCGCCTTGCGGACGGCGCTGACCAGGAACGCTCCCTGGGTACGGAAGTCGTGCAGCGTGATGTCCGCCCAGGCTGCCGGAACAGCCGGGAAGACGCGGAGCACGCCGCCCCAGCTCTGGCAGAACATGTCGTGCAGCGACTGCGAGGCGGACAGCGGCGTCTCGATGACCGGACCGGCCTCGGTGTAGTGCGTGTTGGGGCGACACGGGTAGCGGGTGCTGGTGTCGAAGAACTTCCGCAGGTAGGCGATCGCGGTGTCGCCGTCGCCGGTCATCGCGTACAGCGAGGCGGCCCCGGTGTAGCTGTAGCCCCGGTGGGCGCCGGTCAGCGCATGCCAGTGCTCGACGGACTTCGTGATCAGCTCACGGCTCTCCGGCTGGTCCCAGTTGACCAGGTACAGCGGATACACCATCAGCAGGTGCGAGTAGTGCCGGTGGGACTGCGCGTACGGGGTGTCGGCGCCGATCATGAAACCGTTGTCGTCGACCGGGTACGGCGTGAGCTTGGCCAGCACCTCCTGCCAGCGCGGGGTCAACTCGTCGTCGATGCCGAGCAGTTCGGCGGACTCGATGAGCGTCTGGCAGCCCCAGCGGACGAGGGCCAGGTCGTAGTTGGTGTCCTGCGGCGGCACGACCGGGTACTCGGGGGAGAGCGTGCTGGGCAGATGCAGCCTGCCGTCGCTGCCCGGAGTGAGGAAGTGCAGGTAGTAGTTGATCGTCCGGCGCAGCACCGGGTAGATCGTGTCGCGCAACAGGGCCCTGTCCATGGAATGCCGGTAGGACAGCCACACGTTGTGCAGCGCCCAGGCGAGGTCGCCGGTCTCGGCGCCGGTGCCGGGCCGGCCGACGCCCCGGTTGGCGAACATGTCGGAGCTGCGGCCCACCCCCGAACTGTCCGCGCGGTAGGCGGCGGGCACGTTGGCGATGAGCTGTTCCTGGTTCTGGCGCAGGGTGGTGGCGAGGGCGTCGAGTTCGAGGTGGTTGGAGCCGTGGATGAGCCAGTACTCCAGCTGGATGTTGAGGTTCCACCACACCGCGGGCCACGGCGTCGGCTCCAGCCACGGCCCGCAGGTGGCCATGACGGGACCGTCCGCGCGACTGGCGGAGGCGACCTTGTAGAGCTGGATCCAGTGGAAGCTCTGCAGCCGCTGGTCGGGGAACGAGACGAAGCTCTTCGGGTAGAACGCGTGCCACCAGCGGATGTGCCGTCTCCGCAGCGCGCCGTACGACGCCGCGCGGCGCAGGTTGCGCAGCGAGTCCGCCTCGGCGGCGGTGTCGGAGGGCGAGCTGTGTCCGACGCTGAGCAGCAGTTCGTCGCCGGTGCGGCGGTAGGAGGTCGCGGTCTGTCCGCCGCCGACCAGGGGCTGCAGCACCTGCTCGGTGCCGTCGGCGGTGGTCCGGGTGGTCCAGGGCGGGTTGGCGGTGTACCCGGCGGGCGGGGCCTCGCTGATCTGCCGGGGGCTGACCGCGTCCTCGGGGTGGAACGTCCAGACGACCCGCTCGTCCCCCTCGGCTGTCACACGGACGGCCAGCACTTCGTCGTGGATGAACGCGGAGAGGGCGAGGGCGCCGGCGGTGGTGGTGACGGTGCCGGTGAGCTCGGCGTTCCACAGGCTCAGCCGCAAGTCGACGGCGGTGACCGCGCCGACCGGTTCGAGGGTGAGGTGTCCGACCGGCAGCCGACAGGTGCCCCAGCCGCTGCCGAACTCGGGCCGATGGTCCTGGACCCGGCCGTGCTGGACGGTGAAGCGGATCTGATGCACGCCCGGTTCCTGGTAGATCATGCTGCCCAGCAGCCCGTCGCCGAGGAACGGACCCTCGTACCAGCGGGTGGGCAGCGTGCTCCACAGGAGGTCCTGGTCGCGCAGGAACCTGTTCCAGGACTGGTCGGAGGTCATGCTGTCGCGGAGCTTCCAGGGGCGCCGGTCGTGCGCGGTCCCGGTGGCGGCGGCCGCTTCGGCGGTGCCGGGCAGCGCGGCGACCGCCGCGCCGCCGAGAGCAGTGCCGATCACCGCTCTCCGGGGCAGGCCTGAGGGGTTCCCCGACTGCGAGGTCATCATCGTCCTCCAGATCTGACGGATCATCGATACATCGGATACATCGGGTGTATGCCGGGACCGTAGGGAGGGTTCACGGACATGTCAAGGGTTCAAGTCCTTGACTCCTCCGATGTATTGGAGTTGTCTGCTGGCGTGTTCCTGACATGGTCCATACCTGGGAAAGGATGCGAGATGAACCGGAGAACCCTCTTACGAGCAGGCGGCGGTCTGCTGGCCGGCGGCGTCATGACGGCGGCGGCGACCCCGTCCGCCGGCGCCGCGCCCGCCGCCGACCCGACCGACGGCTGGACGCAGACCGCGTTCACCTACAGCTGGCAGAAGCCCTGGAACCTCGACCTCGCCGACCGGCACAGCTACAGCGGCGGCGTCCACCGCATGTGGGTGTACGCCACCGACGAGCCGTTCGAGGAGGGCAGCACCACGGACCCGCGCACCGAGATGCGCTGGAAGAACGACTACAAGACGGGCGACCGCATGTGGGACGCCGACGTCTATCTGCCGTCCGGCAGCGACGGCGCGTCGTTCGTGCAGATCCTGCGCGGCGTCCATCCCGCGGGCACCCCGGCCACCGACATCATGCTCAACGTCTACGACACCGACGGCGGCACCGTGCGGCGCTACGACGGCACGGTGCTCAAGACCGACGCGTACGACACCTGGTTCAACGTGAAGATCGCCCACCAGGCGACCAGCGGCACCGGGACGATCAAGGTCTACTTCGACGACTCGCTCGTCCTGACGGTCGCCGACCGGGGCCCCGCCACCCGGTACTTCAAGAACGGCGTCTACAACCATGGTTCCGGCCGCGTCGAGGCCCGCTTCCGCGACATCCTCTACTGGACGCGGTGACCGGACCGGGCGAGAGCCGACCGACAGCCCGCCCTCGGCGGGCTGTCACTGCGTGTGCCCGCTCCCGTACAGTCCGTGGGGTCAGTGCCCCGCCACGGCCGGGCACACGGGTTGACCAGGAGAAGAAACATGGACACCGAAGCCGGACCCGGCTCCCTCGCGCCCGCCTCCGGAACGGGGCGGCCCCTCCCCGAAGCCGACCCCGCACTCGTGGCCGGGTGGCGTGCGGGGGGAGGCGAACTGGTCGAACTGCTGTCCAAGGTGCGCGAGCGGCTCGGCGGGGTCGCCGCCGTCCGCCTCGGGCCGGCCGCCGCCCCCACCGTGCTCGTCACCGACCCACAGGCGGTCCAGCACGTGCTCGCCCGGCACCCGGACCGGTACGTCAAGCGCTCCCACCGGGCCCGTCTGCTGATCGGCGACGGCGTCCTCGCCGCCACCGGTGCCGCGTGGAAGCGTCAACGCCGTCTGCTGCAGTCCCAGTTCACCGGCGTCGGGATGCGCCGCTACGAACAGCGGATCACCGGGGCCGCCCGGACCACCGCAGCGCGCTGGGAGGGGTACGCCCGCACCGGGCAGAGCCTCGACGTCGGGCGGGAGATGCGCCGCTTCGCTGTGGACGCCATCTGGCGCTCCCTCACCGGGCACCCCGTCGACGACGAGACCGAGCGCGAACTGGCCGCCGTGGCCGCCGTCGCGACCGCCCTCCCGACCCTGCCCGCCGACGCCACCGACGCCCGGGGCGCCGTAGCCGCCGATCTCGCCCGGATCGACACGGTCGCCCGGCACGCCATCGAGGCCGCCCGCAGCGGGGCGGCGGGACCCGACGGTCCGGGTCTGCTGCACGTCCTGACCGACGCCGCCGCCGAGCACCCCGAGTACACCGACCGGCTGATCCGCGACGAGCTGGTCACGCTGCTCGTGGCCGGACACGAGACCACCGCCACCACGCTGACCTGGCTCTACCTGCTCCTCGACCGGCACCCCGCCGCCCGGGAACAGGCGCTCGCCGCCGGCGGCGAAGGCTCGGCGGGGCGCCGCCAGGCCCTCCAGGCCCTGGTCCACGAGACGCTCCGGCTCTACCCGTCCGCCTGGATCCTGCCCCGCCACGCCACCGAGGACGACACCCTCGCCGGCTACGCCGTCGAGGCGGGCACCGATCTTCTCGTCAGCCCGTACCTCACGCACCGCGACCCCGAGCTGTGGCCCGCCCCGGAGCGCTTCGACCCCCGGCGCTTCACCGCCCCCGACGGCCGTCCCACCCACCCGGGCGCCTACTACCCCTTCGGCATCGGTCCCCGCGCCTGCATCGGCCTGCAGTTCGCGCTCCGCGAATCGACCGTCCTGCTCGAACACCTGCTGCCGGCCCACACCCCGGTCTTCTCCGCCACCCCCACCGGCACGACGTACGGCATCACCGTCCGCCCCGACGGCCCTACCCCGGCGACTCTGCAACCGTCCCGCAGCTGAACGCGGGCCGTGCGAGCCCGGAGCGCACGGGTACCGCCCGCGGCCGGCCGGGGTGCTGTCCCCGGCCGGGCGGGCGGTGCGAGGCCGCTGTCAGAGCTGGCCGGACGCGGAGATGGTGATCTTCGCCGAGGTCGAGCCGCTGCCGGAGCCGAGCGACTCGATCTTCTTGACGAGGGCCATGCTGTCCTCGTCGGCGACCTCGCCGAACACCACGTGCTTGCCGTCGAGCCAGCCCGTCACGACCGTGGTGACGAAGAACTGCGAGCCGTTGGTGTTCGGGCCCGCGTTGGCCATGGACAGCAGGCCCGGACGGTCGTGCTTGAGCTTGAAGTTCTCGTCGGCGAACTTCTCGCCGTAGATGCTCTTGCCGCCGGTTCCGTTGCCGCGGGTGAAGTCACCGCCCTGGAGCATGAAGTCGGGGATGACCCGGTGGAAGGAGGAGCCGGCGTAGCCGTAGCCCTTCTCGCCGGTGGCGAGCGCGCGGAAGTTCTCCGCCGTCTTGGGCACGACGTCGTCGAACAGGTTGAAGTGGATGCGCCCGGCGGGTGCGTCGTTGATGGTGATGTCGAAGTAAACCTTGATCGTCATAGCTCTATCCTGCACGGTCCGGGGAGTGCTGTCGCACAGTGGGTCTCGTGTCGGCGCTCGCACCCCCTCTGGCCAGTCAGTCCACCGGCCAGGTGTGGGCGGGAGCGTTGAGGTGCATGTAGTCGATGTACTGCTGGGTCATCCGCCGCAGGGCCTCGTGGCGGTCGACCCGGGCGGAGGCGGTGATGCGGTGGAACGTCTCCTTCTGCCAGACGGCCCCGTTGCGGCCGGTGACACACCGCTGCTCGATGATGCCGAGCAGCGGCTCCCGCCAGGCCGCGTCCATTCCGGAGCGCTCGAGCCCCAGGTGCGCCAGCGGCAGCAGCCGTCGCAGCACGAGCTCGGGCACCGGCGCCTCGCCCATCCCCGGCCAGTACAGCCGGGCCTCGATGCCGTGCCGGGCCGCCGTGTGCAGATTGTCCTCGGCGGCCCGGAACGACATCCGTGACCACACCGGCCGCTCCTCCTCCACCAGGGCGCGGGTGAGCCCGTAGTAGAAGGCGCCGTTGGCGAGGGTGTCGGCGACGGTCGGGCCGGCGGGCAGACAGCGGTTCTCCACCCTCACGTGCGGCCGGTCGTCGGCGACGGCGTAGACCGGGCGGTTCCAGCGGTAGATGGTTCCGTTGTGCAGGGTCAGCTCGGGCAGCTCGGGGACGTCTCCGCCCGCCAGCGTCTCGCGCGGATCCTGTTCGTCGCACAGGGGCAGCAGAGCGGGGAAGTAGCGCAGGTTCTCCTCGAAGAGGTCGAAGACACTGGTGATCCACCGCTCCCCGAACCACACCCGGGGCCGTACCCCCTGCGCCTTGATCTCCTGGGGGCGGGTGTCCGTGGCCTGCTCGAACAGTGGGACACGGGTCTCGTGCCAGAGCTCCTTGCCGAACAGGAACGGCGAGTTGGCCGCCAGCGCCACCTGGACGCCGGCGATCGCCTGCGCCGCGTTCCAGTAGGCGGCGAACTCGTCGGGGGAGACCTGGAGATGGAACTGGGTGCTGGTGCACGCGGCCTCGGGGGTGATCGTGTCCGCGTAGGTCCGCAGCCGGTCCACGCCGTCCAGCTCGATGTGCAGATCCTCGCCCCGCGCCGCGAAGACCTGGTCGTTGAGCAGCCGGTAGCGGGCGTTCTCGGACAGCGCCGACTCGCCCACGTCCGTCTGCCGCAGGGTGGGCAGGATGCCGATCATGATCAGATGCGTGCCGACCGACCTGGCACGCTCCTCCGCGTGATTGAGCGCGGCGCGGATCTCGGACTCCCAGGCATCGGGGCCGCCCTCGGTCAGCCGGCGGGGCGGGACGTTGATCTCCAGGTTGAAGCGGCCCAGCTCGGTGGACCAGGCGGGGTCCGCGATCGCCTCCAGGACCTCGCTGTTGCGCATCGCCGGCTCGGCCCGGTCGTCGACCAGGTTCAGTTCGATCTCCAGGCCCACCTGGGGCCGCTCGGACTCGAACCGTGACTCGCGCAGCATCTGCGCGAACACCTCGAGACACTCCTGCATCTTGATCCGGTACCGGCGGCGGTCCTCGCGGGTGAAGACCAGCGCCGGGACATCGCGTCCCATCGGTCCTCCCGGCACGTCCGTTGTCGGACGCCTCCTGCCTCCAGCGTCGCACCACCGGACGCCCCCGACCAGGCGGGATCGGACCTCGGGAGCGGCCTCGGGAGCGGACCTCGCTCTACCCGGCGGGCCCGGCCAGGCGTTCCACCTCCCGCGCGGCGTCCTGCGCGGCCCGTTCGGCGCGGGCCACGGCGGCAGCGGCCGCCCGACGCCGTTCCCCGGCTTCCCTCTCCTCCCGGCCGGCTCGCTCGAGCTCCTCGCGTGCCTGCCGGAGCTGTTCCTCGGCGGCGGACAGCTGCCGTCCGGCCCGCTCGTGCCGGTCGTGCGCCTGCTGCAGCACCTCGTCGGCGTCCGCCTGCTCGGCGCGCAGATCACGGAGGCCTCGATCGGCGGCCCGGGCCGCCCGGCGCGCCGCGCCGAGCTGCTCCTGCCGCTGCCGGCGCCGCTCGGCGAGCTCGTCCTTCGCCCGCGACCGGGACGAGGGCGGCGGTACGACATCGGTGGGCTTGTGCGGTCCGCCGGCGGCCGAGGCGGCGACCGCCGGAAAGTCCGCCGGCGGGGTGAGGGCGCTCTCCAGACGTCCGGCGGCCCACCGGTCTGCCGCGTCCTCATCGGCGAGCACGGCGCGCAGAGTGGACTCGACGTCCTGACGAGCCGCGTCCGACAGCCGGTGTCCGGCCTCGAGCGCCAGCTCACAAGCCTGCCGGGACAGCGCCGAGACGACGCTCCGGCGCTGCCCGGACAGCTCCTTGATCCCGTCGGCGTCCAGGGTCCGGTAGGCCTCGCGCAGTGCCTGCCCCAGCTCCAGGAACCGTCGGCTCTCCTGCGGCCGCGAGCGCAGCAGCAGGTTCGCCGCCCAGGCCGCGAGCGTGGGGCGGCGGGCGGCACGGATCCGACGGGCGTCCTCGGGGCGTCCGTCCGCCTTGGCCGCCGCGGCCAGCTGCCCTCTCCGGGAGACGAAGTCGGACGGCGGCGTGGTGTGGAGCTCGTCGAGAAGATTCTCCACGTCGTGCTCCGCACCGTGCCGCACACCCTTGCGCCCCATGATCGTCAGCTTCCATCCGGTCGGGCCGCCGCGCACCTCGGGCGGCCGCGTGTGCCGCGCCGAGACGGCTGTCTCAGCGGTTGGCCAGGCGGTCCAGGTCGTCCTGGGTGCCGTTGAAGACGTCCGCGGTGGCCGGGGCACTGATGCCGTCGAAGAGCGCGGAGGCGGTGTACTGCCACATCAGCCAGGTGCTGGAGCCGGTCGGCAGCGGGGGCTCGGTGATCGACCGGCGGTAGTCCGCGAGCTGCAGCGGATACCCGGCGAATGCGGTCGTCGAGCCCAGGCAGTCGTCGAGGAACGACTTCTGCGTGTAGATGACGGGTTTCCGGCCGAACGCCGCCTCCACCGTGTCGAGCCAGGCCATGGCGTCGGTCACCGAGCCGTAGGTGGGGCAACGGCCGCTGCCGTCGTCCATCCGTTCCAGGTCGAAGATCGGCGGCAGGTCCCCGGGACGCTGTCCCGTGTAGCCGACCGCGCGTACGGCGGCGATGAACCGCTCGGCCTGCGCGGCTCCGGTGTCGGGGGAGGTGGCGGTGTAGAAGTGATAGGGCGCGACCGCGAGCCCCGCGGCTCTGGCGCCTTCCAGGTCCGTGGCGAGGTACTCATCGGTCACATTGGTGCCGCGGGTGGCCTTCACGGTCGCGAACTCGACGCCGGAGGCCCGTATCGCGTCCCAGTCGATGGGCGCGCCGTCCGGATGCTGGTACTTGGCGGTATCCAGACCGTCGATCGGGTAACCGGTCGGGCGTGGTGGCGTGCAGTACGCGTTGCGGCTGGACCAGTCGGTGAGTCCGGTCCAGGTGTTGGGCCCGGCGACGGCGTCCGCGCCGAGGCCGGCGCAGAGCTGGAACTCGACGACCCGGTTCGCGGTGCCGCCTCCGAAGTCGCCGTCGATCGCGAGCGGCGGGTGGTGACCCGGCTCCATCGCCAGGTTGAGACGGCACTGCAACTCCTTGACGTCGACGCCCTTCGCGCCCTGGCGCAGCACCGGACGGGCGGTCGAGTGCCCGCACACGGAAGCCGGTGGGACGCCTGCCGCTCCCGCGGGTGAGCACGGCTGCGGATGTGCGGACCACGAGGTGAGCGCGGCCCAGGTCAGGGGGCCGATCTCGCCGTCGGCGGCGAGTCCCGCACAGTGCTGAAACGTCCTGACCCGTTCCTCGGTGGCAGGTCCGAAGGACCCGTCCGCCGCGATCGGCGTGTGACTGCCGGCCTTGGTCGCCAGGTTGAGCTCGCACTGTGCTTCGAGCGTGGCCTGGCCGGTGGACCCTCGCTGGAGCAGCGGCTGTTCGGCGGTGTGACCGCACACGGCGACCGCGGCCGAGGCGTCGACCTCTGCGGCGTCGACCGCCGTCGTCCCCAAGCCGAGCATGATCAAGACGCTTGCTGAGGCCAGACCTCGTCTGAGCGTCCTCGGTCCCATCCGTTCCTCCTGAGATTGCCGGTGTGCAGGCGCCGGCCGCGTCGGTCGCACCGGTCGCACAAGGCTGCTTGATTTGCTCTGCACCTGCCAAACTGCCTGTGGTGCATCGAGCATGAGTGAGTTCGAGGGGCCCGCCCGAACCGTGCGGTAACCCGGACAGGCGCAGGCCAACGGTCTTACTCTTTGTCGTGCGTGAGTGAGGCCTGGGAGAGGGCTGACACGGTGCGGAGCGCCGGGGGGCGGGAGCAGTGGACAGAGGGCTTTTACGGGGCTTATGCGCCCTTTCGGCGAGTGGCTTACTGCTGATCACCGGATGTTCCGGCGACGGCGGTGGATCCGGCGACGGGAAGTCCACCGCGAAGCCGGCGGAGACGACCACCGGAACGGTCGCGCAGGGGGAGGACGCCCAGGGCGACTCGGCCGACGGAGCCTCGGCCACCCCCAGCGCCGCGCCCACCGCGCTCGACATCACCCTTGACCCCGACCGCGCCCCGAAGACCCGCGCGGACGCCGTGCGCCTGGCCGAGAAGGTCGCCGCGGGTCCGGAGCTGTGGGGAGTCGGCTTCGTCATCGCGTCCCCGGACAGCGATCCGGGCACCTGGCCGGTCCTCGACAGCCGCTGCGTCTGGCAGCGTGAGCCCGTGCCCGACGACGTGCTCGCCAGCATCACCCGCTACAGCGAACTCCCCGCCGCCGACGGCAAGGGCCCGATCAGGGTCGCCGCGACCGTCACCGTCCACAGGGACGTGGACGGCGCCGACTGGGAACAGGCATCGACCCTCGAAGAGGCGCTGCGCTGCCCGGAGCAGACGCTGCGCGCGGGGGAGAAGGTCTCCGGCCTCAACTCCGTCGGCATCCCGTTCGGCACGAACGGCAACGAATACGCCGAGGACGCGCTCTACGAGACCGGCGACTATCAGAGCGACGCCCTGGGCGGTCCCTACTCCTACATATGGACCCAGGCCCGCATCGGGCAGGTCACCGTCGCTGCCACCGGCCGGGTCTCCCAGGGCCACTCCGGCGAGGAGCTGAGTTCGGCCCTGGCCGAGACGCAGAGTTCCATGCTGGTCCGCCTGGAGACCGAGCTGGAGGTGGCCGAGTGACCGGCCCCCTGCTGCCCTCCGACCCCTCCCGCCTCGCCGGGTACCGGCTGCTCGGCCGGCTCGGCGCCGGCGGCATGGGCGTGGTCTACCTCGGCCGCACGGACGACGGCGCGCCGGCCGCCGTAAAGGTGATCAAGGCCGAATACGCCGACGACCCCGAGTTCCGGGCCCGATTCCGGCGTGAGGTCGAGGCCGCGCGACGGGTCAGCAGTCCCTGGGCGGTGCCCGTGGTGGGCGCCGACCCGGAGGCCGCCGAGCCCTGGCTCGCCACCGCCTTCGTCCCCGGGCCCTCGCTCGCCGAGGCCGTCGCCGAGTGCGGGCCGCTGCCCGTGCGCAGTGCGCGCGTCCTGGCCAAGATGCTCGCCGGGGCCCTGGCGGAGGTGCACGCGGCCGGTCTGGTGCACCGGGACGTCAAGCCCGGCAACGTGCTGCTCGCCGTGGACGGGCCGCGGCTCATCGACTTCGGGATCGCGCGGGCCGCCGACGACACGGCGATCACCTCCGCCGACATGATCGTCGGCACCCCCGGCTTCCTCGCGCCCGAGCAGGCCGAAGCCCGCGCCGACGCGCTCGGCCCGGCCGGCGACGTCTTCTCGCTGGGCTGTCTGCTGGCCTACGCGGCGACCGGCCGCCCGCCCTTCGGCACGGGTGCGGTCGACGCCCTGCTCTACCGCACGGTGCACGACGATCCCGACCTCGAAGGCGTCGACGAACAACTGCTGGTCCTGCTGCGGCCGTGCCTGGCCAAGGACCCGGCCGAGCGTCCCTCGGCGGCCGGGCTGCACGGGCTGATCATGGAGGACACCCCGGGCGAACCGGCGGGCTGGCTGCCGCAGGACGTCGTACGGATCATCGCCGAGAGATCGGCCGCGATGCTCGCCCTGCCGGACATCGAACCGACCGTCGCCGAGCCGCCCGCCACAGCCGAGGCCCCGCCGAGCCGGCGGCGGTTCCTCGTCGCGGGGGCGGGCGCCGTACTTGTGGCGGGCGGCGGTGCGGCGGCGGTCTGGGCGGCACTCCGCGACGACGGTGACGGTGACGGGAAGGCGTCCGGCGCGGGAACGGGCGGGTCCCGGGAGTGGATCGTCGGGCTCCAGGCGGATCTCAGCGGCCCGGCGAAGGCCCTCGGCCAGGCGCAGGAGCGCGGGGCGCGGCTCGCCGTCGAGCAGTTCAACGCCCGTAAGGACAAGCCCTTCACGCTCACCCTGAAGACGGCCGACGACCGGGGCGACGCGAACCGGGCGGGCGCCGTCGCGCGTGCGTTCGTCGAGGACAAGGACGTGCTCGCCGTCCTCGGCCCGACGTCCGACACCCCCGCCCGCGCGGTCCTCGCCGTGTACGACGAGGCGCTGCTCCCGCTGATCTCCGTGTCCGCCGGGGCGAGCATCCTGAGCACCGTGGAGAACCGCTCCTTCCTGCACGCCCGCCCCAACAACCTCGAGGCCACCGCGTCCATCACCATGCTCCTGACCGTCGGCGGGACGGCACTGGGCGCTCAGTACGCGGCCGGCCCGGCGGCCGGCGGCCCCTCCCGGCGGCCCGGTCTGCTCCTGGACCGCAGCGCGGGCGACTACGCCTGGGAGAGCGTCGGCTCGGTCAACGCGGTGGTGCGCAACGCGGGCCTCACGCCCTACCCGCGGGTCGTCCCGGCCGGTACCGACGCCTTCCGGCCCATCGTCACCGACATGCTCGCGGCGGGCTCCGACGCCTTCGTCTACGGCGGGTACGCGCCGGGCGCGGCCGCCTTCGCCCGCGCCCTGACCGCGGCCGGCTTCGACGGGCCGGTATACACCCCGGGCGCCGCGCTGACCACGGAGTTCCTCCAGGCTTCGGACGAGGCCGGGGACGGCTGGCTGATCACCGCCACCTGTGTCGACCCCACCGAACTGCCCGCGGCCGCCGACTTCACCGCAGCCCATCGCAAACGGTTCGGCAGCGCCCCCGCCTACTTCGCGGCGGAGGCCTACGACGTCGTCAACCTGATCGCGGACGGCCTGCGCAAGGCCGGGAAGCGGCCCACGCGCGCCGAGCTGATCAAGTCGCTGCGCGCGACCGCCTATCAGGGCGTGACGAAGGCCTTCGCCTTCACCCCCGACACCGGGTCCTTCGTCACCCCCGCGAGCGGCGCGGTCTTCGGCTACCGGGTCGACGGCGGCAGGTTCCGTTTCCTGGGCCCGGCCTCCGTACCCTCCGCGTCGTCCTAGGGCTGCCGCACCGTGCCCGTCGCCGCCCTGCGCCCCGGGGACCCGCCCGTCATCGGCGGCCACCGGCTGCTGGGCCGGCTCGGCGCGGGCGGCATGGGCGTGGTGTACCTGGCCCGGACGCCGGGCGGGGCACTGGTCGCGCTCAAGGTGATCCGCGCCGAGTACGCCGCCGACCCCGCCTTCCGGGTGCGTTTCCGGCGCGAGGTGGAGGCGGTGGCCCGACTCGGCGACCGAAGCGAGACGGGGGTCCCCGCGGCCGAAGGCCGGGGGGAGGTCGCGGGGCGGCCCCGCGGACGCTGGCTGGTCCCGGTGACCACCGCCGACCCGGAGGCCCGCGAGCCCTGGCTGGCCACCGCGTACGTCCCCGGGCCGCCGCTCATCGACGCGGTCGCCCGGTACGGGCCGCTGCCGCCGGAGAGCGTACGGGTGCTCGGCGCCCGGCTGGCCGAGGCGCTGGCGGAGGTGCACGCGGCCGGACTGACCCACCGGGACGTCAAGCCCGGCAACGTCCTGCTGGCCCTCGACGGACCGCGCCTCATCGACTTCGGCATCGCCCGCTCGGCGGACGCGACCGCGCTCACCGCGAGCGATGTGGTGATCGGCTCCCCGGGCTATCTCTCGCCCGAGCAGGCCCAGGCGGGCGGTCGGGAGCGGGTCGGCCCGCCGAGCGACGTCTTCTCGCTGGCCTGTGTCCTTGCCTTCGCCGCCACCGGCCGCCGCCCCTTCGGCACCGGCACCCCGGCCGCCGTCATCTACCGCACGGTCCACGACACCCCCGACCTCGCCGGCGTACCGGACCCGCTGCTGCCGCTGCTGACCGCCTGCCTCGCGAAGGAACCCGGCGCCCGGCCGTCGGCGCGGGAGGTGCACGAGGCCCTCGACCCCGGCGGTACGGCCGAGGAGGGTTGGCTGCCCGTTCCCCTCCCGGGGCTGATCGCCGAACGGGCCGCGCGGGTACTGGAGTTGCCGGCTCGGCACCCGCCCGACCCGGACGACACCCAGGTGGACACCCGGCCCGCACGGAGGCGCCTCGTGATCCTCGGGGCGGCCCTGGGGGTGCTCGGCGCGGGCGGCGGCGTGGCCGCGTGGGTGTCCCGCGGCAGAGCCGGTGGGCCCACCGGCCGGGCGGGGGTCCCGCTCCCCCGGTACACGATCGGGCTGCACGCCGATCTGAGCGGCGGGCAGAAGAGCCTCGGGCAGGCCCAGGAGCGGGGCGCGCGGCTCGCCGTGGAGCACCACAACGCCCGTACGGACCGGGACTTCGACCTCGTGCTGCGGGTCAGGGACGACGGCGGGAAGCCGGACCGGGCGGTGCGGACCGCCGCCGCCTTCGTGGCCGACGACGCGGTGTACGCGGTGATCGGCCCCACGACCGACGCGACCGCCGTGGCCGCCAAGGAGACGTACGAGAAGGCCCTGCAGCCCGCGCTGATCGTGTCCGTCGGGGACGAGGAGCTGTCCGACAGCGCAGCCGAGGCGATCTACCAGCTCAGGCCCAGCGACAGCACCCTGACGGCACCGGTGCTGTGGTACCTCACCCACGTCGAACCCGTCCACCGGACCGCCGTCGTCGACGACCGGGCCGCCGGAGAGAGCGGCTGGAGGAAGGCCAGGTCGGTGAGCGAGTTCCCACCCTCCAACGGCACCACCACCCTCCATGCCGTCGCCGCCGACAGCGAGGACTTCCGCCCGGCCGTGGACGCGGCCCGCGCCGCCGGCGCCGAGGCCCTCGTCTACACCGGAGCCTCCGCCCACCGGGCCGCCCTGTGCGCCCGCGCGGTGCGTGAGGCGGGTTTCGTCGGGCCGTGCGCGGCCCTGGAGCCGGTGCTGGGGCCGGCCTTCCTGGCGGAGGCGGCCAAGGACGCCGAGGGTTGGGTGTTCGCCGCCGCCTATGTGGATCCGTCGGCTCTGACGACGGCGAAGGCCTTCGCGGCGGCCTACCGCAAGCGCTACGGCGTCGCCGAGGTGGGCGCCTACGCCGCCGAGGCCTACGACGCGCTCGGCCTGGCCGCAGAGGGGCTGCGGCTGCTCGGCCCGGACGGGGTCGAGCGGGGCGGCATGACCCGCAGGCTGCGCACGCTCACCTACCGGGGCGTGAGCAAGGAGCTGTCGTTCAACAGGACGACGCTGCAGATCCTTTCGGGACCCGCGCTCTTTCTGTACCGGGTGGAGGAGGGACGTGCCCGCTTCCTGGGTCGGTACGAGACGGTGAAGTGAACGCCCGGGGAGCGCCGGAGCGCTCCACGGGCTCAGCGCATGCGTCGTCGGTGGAGCCGGGGCAGACTGAAGTGGTGACTGGCATGTACACCAAGCGCCAGGCGGGAAGCACGTCCGCAGGGGGTGGTGCGCCTTCGCAGTCGGTGGCGCTCGCGGCCATGATGTTCGCGGTGGCGATGACGTTCATCGACCAGACCATCGTGGCGATCGCGACGCCGGACATCGTCGACGAACTCGGCCTCTCCGCCTCCGGCATGCAGTGGGTCGTCAACGCCTATCTGCTGGCGCTGGCCGCGTTCTTCGCCCTCGGCGGACGGCTGGCCGACCTCCTCGGTCCTCGGCGGATCGTGGTGACGGGCACCCTGGTGTTCGTGGTCTCGTCGGTCCTGTGCGGCTGCGTCCCCCGCGGCGACGCCGCCCTGACCTGGCTCATCGTCTTCCGGACCACTCAAGGGCTGGGCGCCGCGCTGCTCTTCCCCGCGGCGCTGGCGGTCGTCGTGGCGGTCTTCCCGGTGGAACGACGCGGACGCGCGCTGGCGCTGTTCTTCGGCGTCACCGGGGCGCTGACGGCCCTCGGGCCGCTGCTCGGCGGCTGGCTCACCGACTGGACCTGGCGGGCGATCTTCTGGGTCAACGTGCCTGTGGCGATCGTCGCGTTGATCCTGACGGCCATGGCGCATGTGTCCGATCGCCGCCGCGACGAGCCCTTGGACGTGCCGGGCGCCGCGCTGATCGCGGTCGGCATGGGCGTGAGCGTGCTCGGCTTCCAGCAGGCGTCGGCGTGGGGTTGGGACAGCGCGATCACGTGGGTGTGCATCGTCGGCGGCCTCGGGGTGCTGTACGTGTTCTGCCGCTACGAGCTGCGCACGGCCCATCCGTTGGTCAAGCTCGCGGTCTTCCGGGACCGTGCGTTCGTCGTCGACTCCTTCGTGCTGTTCTTCGCCATGCTGGCGTTCGTCCCGCTGTTCTACTTCGCCTCCGTCTACGCGCAGGTGTCCCTGAGCGCCTCGCCCAACCAGGCGGCCCTGTACCTGCTGTACTTCTTCGCGGGCTTCGCGCTCGCCTCCCAGTGGGGCGGGCGGATCCTGGACCAACGAGGCGCGCGGCCGGCCATGAAGCTCGGCTGCGCGGTCGGCGCGATCGGCTTCGCACTCTGGGCGGGCAAGCTGACCGATCTGTCGATGCACGACCAGTGGCCCTACGCGGCCCTCGCGGGGGCCGGAATCGGCTTCATCCTCGCGCCCGCCTCGACGGACGCCGTCAACCGGGCGATCGACGCCTCGTACGGCGAGGTCACCGGTGTCACCCAGACGATCCGCAACTACGCCGCCAGCGTCGGTCTGGCGCTCTTCGGCACGCTGTTGACCCACTCCATGACCGACAAGGTCACGGACACGCTCGAGTCGCGCGGGGTGCCGTCCGAAGCGGCGGGCGACGCGGCCAGGGGCGTCGCGGAGGCGGTCACCGGCAACGCCGACGACCAGCGGTTCAGCGGTGGCGGCGCGGTCGCGGACACCGTGCGGGAGTCGATGTCCGCGATCCGCATGGACTTCGCCGAGGCCAACCAGCGGGTGTTCTACGGCATGGCCGTCGCCCTGGGCATCGGTTTCCTGGGAGCGCTCCGGCATCCCGGCGGCACACAGCGGTCCGAGGAGACATCGGACGACTCGCGTGCCCGTCGTTGAGCCGGGGAAGCCGGACGGCCGCCCCGGCTCCCGTGCCTCAGCGGCTGCGCAGCGCGCTGGTGGTGAAGAATCCCATGGCTGCGGCGCTGACCAGGGCGCAGACGGCGAGGAGAGCGGTACGTCGCATCGAAGGGCCTTTCCGGTGATGAAGGATGGGTTCTGCAGGTTGGTTCTGAAAGTTGTTCTGCAGTTTGTTCTGCAGGTTGCTCTGCAGGTTCTGTTCAACGTCCGTCGGCCCCGCCCCGCTTCGCCCATGGACCGAACCCACCCGTACGGCTGCGGGCGTTCACCTGCCTGCCGGTACCGGCCGCCGCAGCAGATAGGCGGCCGCGGTCGAGACGAGGACGGCCATGCACGCGATGAACACCAGCCCGGCGCCCTCCAGACCCATGGGCTCCGCCAGTACGCCCACCCCGATCACCGGCACCGAGATGCCCGTGTAGGCCACCACGAAGAGCGTCGAGATCACCGCCGCGCGCCGGTCCGGCGGAGACGCCCCGGCCACCGCGGCGAGCGCCGCGCGAAACGCCAGCCCCTGCCCGGCCCCGCCGACGATCGCGCTGAGCACCACCAGCGTCAGCGAGTCCCAGCGCAGCGCGCCCGCGAGCAGCGCCAGCCCGGCCAGCAGCGCGGCGCAGCCCAGCGGCAGCGAACGCGCGACCCCGACCCGGCCGACGGCCAGTTGTCCGGCTGTCGAGGAGAAGAAGGCCAGCGCGACGACCAGACCGCTGACGGCGTGGTTGTGCACGTCCAGGGACTGGGCGAGGAACGCGGGGCTGACCGAGGTGAACACGCCGAACAACGCGAACCCCACGAACGAGGCGATCGCCGCCGGCCCGAACACCGGGCGCACCTGTGCGGGCAGGCCGGGTCGCTGCGGCCGGACCGTGCTCAGCGGTCTGAGGTCGTGCACGGTCTCCGGCAGCCGCAGCACGACGACGACCGAGCAGGCGACCAGGGCGAGATGCACGACGAACGGCAGATACAGCGGCCAGGGGGCGTACTGGGCGAGCACACCGGCGAGCAGCGGACCGCAGCCCAGCCCGCCCATGTTGGCGGCCGTCGCCACGAACGTGGCCCGCGAGGCGCCGCCGGGCGGGGCCAGGTCCATCACGTACGCCGTGGCGGCGCCGGTGAACAGACCGGCGGAGAGCCCCGACAGCAGCCGCCCCGCGTACAGCCAGCCCAGCCCGGTGGCGCACAGGAAGCAGACGGCGCTCGCCGCCGCGCAGCCCAGGCCCCACAGCAGCACGGAACGTCGGCCCACGGTGTCCGAGGCGTTGCCCGCCAGCAGCAGTACGCCGATGACCCCGAAGGCGTACACGGCGTACACGACGGTGACCGTCAGCTCGGAGAAGCCGAACTTCTCCTGATAGAGGCCGTAGAGGGGGGTCGGCAGCGTGGTGCCGACCATGCACACGGCGAACACGGCGCCGGCCAGCAGACAGGGCAGCCACCCTCGGCGATCACGGTCCATGCCGGCGACAGTAACGCCGTGCGCAGCCCTGGCCAGGTGCCCGTCCACCCGGCGAGTCGGGCCGCTTCCGCTCAGCCGGCGAAGACACGGTTTTTTGAATCACCCATCCATGCAAATGTTGACTTTCGGCTTGATGAGCCAGAGGATTCCGGAGGTGACGCACTCCGCCTCCGGGCCCGTCGGCCCGGCACTCCCCGCGGCCCTCGACGAGGCGGCCCACCGCTGCCTCGTCGCCGGCTTCGACGGCACGACGACCGTCCCCGACCCCCTGAAACGGCTCATCGACCGTGGACTGGGCGGGGTCATCCTGTTCACCCGCAACATCCGCGACGCCGACCAGGTCCGCGAACTCACCGGCACCCTGCGGACGTTGCGCCCGGACCTGCTCATCGCCATCGACAACGAGGGCGGCGGCATCGGTCACCTGGTGGCCGCGGGCGCCCCCGAGGTGCCCGGCTCCTGGGCGCTCGGCGTCGCCGACGATCCGGCGCTCACCGCCGCCTGCGCCGACGCCCTGGCCGGCCATCTCCTCTCGCTCGGCATCACCGCGTCCTACGCGCCGGTGGCCGACGTCCAGAGCCGGCCCGAGAACCCGATCGTGCGCACCCGCGCCTTCGGCGCCGACCCCGAGCTGGTCTCCCGGCATCTGCGGGCCTGGATCGCGGCCACCGAGGCGCGCGGGGTGGCCTCCTGCGCCAAGCACTTCCCCGGCCACGGCGGAACCGTCACCGACAGCCACCACGAGCTCGCGGTCGACCCACGGCCCTACGACCGGCTCGACCTCGCGCCGTTCCGGGCGGCCGTCGAGGCGGGCGTGCCGATGCTGATGAGCGCCCACGTCGTCTTCCCCGCCCTCGACCCGGACCGGCCCGCCACCCTCAGTCCGCGGATCCTCTCCGAGCTGCTGCGCGGCGAACTGGGCTTCGACGGCGTCCTGGTGAGCGACGCGCTGGAGATGAAGGCCATCGCCGACCGCTACGGCGAGGCGGCAGGCGCGCGGCTCGCGCTCGCGGCGGGAGCGGACCAGGTCATCGTCGCCGTACCGGACCTGGAGGTCACCCTCGCCTGCCGGGACGCCGTGCTCGACGCCCTGCGGTCCGGCGAGCTGGCCCCCGAGCGGGTGACCGAGGCCGCGGCGCGGGTACGGCGGCTCGCGCTGCGCTACGCGGTGCTGCCGTACCGCCCGGACGACGTGGCCGCGTGGGACGAGGAGGCCGGGCTGACGGCGGCGAGAGCGGCCGTGCGCAGCGCGGGATCCCGGCCCGAGCCGGTGCACGGCGCCCATGTCGTCGACTGCTTCCCGCCCCCGCACCCCGCCCTCAACTGGGGCGGCGAGGACCTCCTGACCGCACTGCGCGCCCTCGACCCGACGGCCACGGGGACGGCCGTCGCCGGGGAACCGGAGGACGCCGAGGACCTCGTACGGGAGGCGCTGCGGGTGGCGCAGGGGCGGCCGTTGGTCGTCGCCGTGTGCGACGCGGAGCTGCATCCGTGGCAGCGGCGGATGCGGGACGCGCTGCTGGCCGCACGGCCGGACACGGTGCTCGTCTCCACCGGGTTGCCCGAGCCGGGCGGCCGCGCGCTGTGCGCGTACGGGAGGGGGCGGGTGAACCTGCGGGCGCTCGCGGAGGTCCTGACCGGCACCGCGAGCTAGACCTTGAGCAGCTCCGTGATGCCCCGGGCCGCCAGGTGGGACGGGTCCTGTGCGCGTTCCGCCAGGACCACCGCCGGGCGGACGCCCTCCTGGCGCAGCCGCATCCAGGCCTCGAAGAACGCGCCGCCCGGACCGGAGACCGAGCGCGTGGACGGGGTGCAGTCCAGGACCAGGGCCGTGGTGCGCGGCGGCGCAGGGACGGGCGCGGCGCGAAGCTCGGCCACCGTGGCGGACAGGGCGTCCGCGATCGGCTTGGGGCGGCCCGTGGAGTCGAACAGGCCCAGCGTGTACTCCAGCTCCGGGAAGTCGGCCAGGGCGCGGTCGACGTCGTGCGAGCACCACCAGGTGACGCCCCACAGCCGCGCGCAGCCGGCCGCGTTGCGCAGCGTCGCGCGGGCGAAGTCGGGGGCGTCGGCCGCCGGGATGTGCGGCTCGGGCGCGCCCGTCTCCTGGACCCAGACCGGGCGCGCCGGATCGGTGGCGTAGGCGGCCGCCAGTTCCGTGCCGTACTCCGCGAGGTGGTGCACCTGCGGCGAGCGCGGGCCGTAGCGGCGGGCGCAGTCGGCGGAGAACACCCAGGGGTGGACGGTGGTCAGATCGCCCTTGCGGGCCGAGGCCTCCGGGGTGAACGGGTGGTCGTCGCCGTACCAGGCGGCGTCGTACGCGGAGTGCGTGACCAGGCCCGCGTCCGCGCCCAGCCCGTCCCGTGCGGCGGCCAGCAGGGTGTCCAGGTAGTGGTCCACCTCGGCCGGCGACACCGGGTTGTGCTCGACCAGGTTGTTGAGCTCGTTGCCGAGCTGAAGACCGATGAGGCGAGGATGGCCGGACAGGGCCCGGCCCAGCGTGCGCAGCAGCAGCGCCTGCGCCTCGACGGCCTCGGGGTCGGTGAACACGTTGCGGTGGTGCCAGCTGCGCGTCCACTCCGGGTAGAAGTCGAAGCTCGACAGATGGCCCTGGACGCCGTCCACGAGGACGTCGAGCCCGCATTCGCCCGCCAGGTCCACCAGGCGGACGAGCTGGTCCACGGCCGAGGCGCGCACCAGCGTGCGGTTGGGCTGGAGCAGCGGCCACAGGTGGAAGACCCGGACGTGGTCCAGGCCCAGCCCGGCGATCTGTGCCAGGTCCTCGCGCGCGAGCCCGGGGTCGAAGTCGTGCCAGGCGTGGAACCAGCCCCGGCGTGGGGTGTAGTTGACACCGAAGCGGAGCGCGGATGCGGGCGGGGGTGTGTCGATGGGGTCCTCCTCGCGAGACGGACTCTGACGGGCCCTTGCCGGCGGGCCTTGTCTGAGGCGAATGTATCAACCACCATGGGGAGCAATGAATAGTGATTTGAACCAGGCTTTGGTGGTCGGCCTCGACGCCGGCGGCACCCGTACCCGTGCCGTCCTGGCGGACCTGGGCGACGGCCGCGCGCTGGGCGAGGGCACGGCCGGACCCGGCAACGCGCTCACCGTGCCCGGCCCGGAGCTCGCCGACCACCTCACCGAGGCGCTCGCGGCCGCCGTGCCCGCACCCCTGCGCGGCCGGGTGGCGGCGGTGGCGGGCGGTTTCGCCGGCGCCGGCCATCAGGGCCAGGGCGCGGACGAGCCCGGCCGGGTGCGCGCCCACATCGCCCTGGCCACCGCACTCGCCCGGCTGGGCATCGCCGCCGGGGCCGAGGTCCACAGCGACATCGAGATCGCCTTCGCCGCCGCCCCGGGGCACCCCGCCGACGGGCTGCTGCTGGTGGCCGGCACCGGCGCGGTCGCGGCCCGGATGGTCACCCGGGCCCCGGCCGCGACCTCCGGCGGCGACGGCTGGCTCCTGGGCGACGACGGCAGCGGCTTCTGGATCGGCCGCAGGGCCGTGCGCTCGGCCCTGCGGGCGGCCGACGGCCGGGGCGCGCCCACCGTCCTCGTCCGCGCGGTGGGCCGGGAACTCGGGCTGCCGCCGGGAGTCCTGCCCCCGGAGGGCTACGGCGTCGCCGACGCCGTCCCCTGGAGCGCGACCCTGCGCACCGCCTACCGGGCGCACCTGCTGCCCGCGGTGATGGACCGCCCGCCGGTCCGGCTCGCCGACCACGCCCCGCTGGTCGTGGCGGCGGCCGAGGACAAGGACGCCGTGGCCGGGGAGATCCTGCGCGAGGCCGCCCGGCTGCTCGCCGAGACCGTGACGGCACTGGCGCCCCGTCCGGGCGAACCTCTGGTCGTCACCGGCGGTCTGCTCGCCCCCGACGGCCCCCTGCTGTCGCTCCTGGCCGAACACCTGGCCCCCTTCTCGCTCACCGTCACGCCGGTGTCCGACGGCGCGCCCGGAGCGGTGGCCCTGGCCCGCCTCGCCCACGGCACCGGAAGCTGACGCCGATGACCCCGTACCCGTATCTCGACCCGACCGCCCCCCTCGACACCCGCGTCGCCGATCTCCTCGCCCGGATGACGCCGCGCGAGAAGGTCGGCCAGCTCAACCAGCGGATGTACGGCTGGGACGCCTACCGCCGCACCCCGGACGGGGACTTCGAACTCACCGAGGCCCTGCACGCCGAGACCGAGCGGTTCGAAGGGCTCGGCGCCCTGTACGGGCTGATGCGCGCCGACGCCTGGTCCGGCGTCGACCACGGCCACGGCCCGGGCGCCGAGGACAGCGCCGATCTCGCCGACCTGGTCCAGCGCCATGTCCTGGAGCGCAGCCGGCTGCGGATCCCGGCCCTGTTCGTCGAGGAGGTGCCGCACGGCCACATGGCCCTCGACGGCACGGTCCTCCCCGTCAACCTGGCGGTCGGGGCCGCCTGGGACCCCGCCCTCTACCGGCGGGCCGCCGCCCACGCGGCCGCCGAACTCCGCGCCAGGGGCGGCCACGTCGCCCTGGTCTCCGCCCTGGACATCGCCCGCGACCCGCGCTGGGGCCGCACCGAGGAGTGCTACGGCGAGGACCCGCACCTCGCGGCCCGGCTGACGGAGGCGCTGGTGCACGGCATGCAGGGGGAACCGGCCGAGTACTTCGCCGCCGACAAGGCCGCGGTCGTCCTCAAGCACTTCGCCGGACAGGGCGCCACGGTCGGCGGCCGCAATTCCGCCGAGTCCGAGCTGGGCCCGCGTGAGCTGCACGAGATCCACCTGCCCGCCGCCCGGGCCGGCGTCCGCGCCGGGGCCGCCGCCCTGATGGCCGCCTACAACGAGGTCGACGGCCTGCCCTGCTCCGGCAACCGCGCCCTCCTCACCGGGCTCCTGCGCGAACGCTGGGGCTTCGAGGGACTGGTGATGGCCGACGGCCTCGCCGTGGACCGGCTGGCCCGGATCACCGGCGACACGGTCTCCGCGGGCGCGCTCGCGCTGAACTCCGGTGTGGATCTGAGCCTTTGGGACGAGGGCTTCACCCATCTGACGCAGGCGGTCGAGCGGGGCCTGGTGAGCGGGACGGCCCTCGACACCGCCGTCGCCCGCGTTCTGCGGCTGAAGTTCCGCCTCGGCCTCTTCGAGGACCCGTACACCCGACGGGCGCCGATGCCCGACGGCGGACGCGAACTGAGCACCGACCTCGCCCGGGCCTGTGTCACCCTCCTGCACAACCGCGAGCGCGTCCTCCCCGTCGGCCCGGCGGTACGCCGGATCGCCGTCCTCGGGCCGCACGCCGCCACCGCCGCCCACCAGCTCGGCGACTACACCGCGCCCCAGCGCCCGGGGACCGGCGCCAGTGTCCTCGACGGCCTGCGCAGGCTCGCCCCGCCCGGCGTCGAGGTCCGTCACGCACACGGCTGCGCCCTCACCGGCGACGACCGCACCGGCGTTCCCGAGGCGGTCGCCGCGGCCGCCGCCTGCGACCTGGCCGTGCTGGTACTCGGCGGCAGCAGCGCCCGGACGCCCGAGACCGAGTTCGACGCCAACGGCGCGGCCCTGACCGCCGTCTCCGAGATGACCTGCGGCGAGGGCGCCGACCTCGCCGGACTACGGCTCGGCGACGCGCAGTACGCGCTTCTCGACGCCGTCGTCGCGACGGGCACGCCCACGGCGGTCGTCCTGATCCAGGGCCGCCCGCACCTCGTGCCGGACACGGCCGCCGCGCTGCTCACCGCCTGGTACCCGGGCCCCTGGGGCGGCGAGGCGATCGCCGAGGTCCTGCTCGGGCTCACGGAACCCGCGGGCCGGCTGCCCGTCTCCGTGCCTCGCTCGGCGGCCCAGCTCCCCGTCCACTACAACCACAAGGACACCGAGTACGGCGGCTATGTGGACGAGAGCGCCGAGCCGCAGCACTCCTTCGGCCACGGGCTGTCGTACACGAGCTTCGCGTACGGCGAGCCGCGGCTGACGGGACGCACCGTCGAGGTGGAGGTCACCAACACCGGGGAGCGGCACGGGCGTTCGGTCGTGCAGGTGTATCTGAGGCGGTTGATCACGTCCTCGTGGCCGCGCACCCTCGAACTGTGCGCCTTCGACGGTGTCCGCCTCGCTCCCGGAGAGCGCCGTACCGTCGCCCTGACCCTCGACGACGGACAACTCGCCGGGGCCGACTCCGTCGAGATCCGTGTCGCGGAGTCGGCCCCGGCGGCACTGACGGCCGTGCCCGTAGTCCTGGATCTCAGAGCTTGACCGCTCCCGACGACACGCCCTTGTAGAACCACCGCTGCGTGATCACGAACAGCACCAGCACCGGGACGACCGAGATCACCGACCCGGCCATGACCACCCGCTGGTCGTAGCCGAACGACGAGCTCTGCAGCCGGGACAGACCCAGCGTCAGCGTCATGTGCTCCTCGGAGCGCAGCACGATCAGCGGCCACAGGAAGTCGTCCCAGGCGCTGATGAACGTGTTGATGACGACCACCAGGATCGCGCCCCACGCGGACGGCAGATACAGATACCGGAACCGCTGCCACTCGCCCGCTCCGTCGAGCATCGCCGAGTCCTCGATCTCGCGCGGCACCGCCAGGAACGCACCCCGCATCAGCAGGACGTTGATGGCGCCGACGAACCCGGGCAGCCATACGCCCGCCAGGTTGTCGACCAGTCCCAGGTCGCGGATGCTCAGGAACAGCGACACCATGATCGACTCGAAGGGGAACATCATCGAGGCGATCAGCACCACCCAGACCGCCCTGCGGCCCTTCCAGCTGGGCTTGGAGAGCATGTAACCGGCCGTGGTCGAGAACACCAGCTGGCTGGTGATCGACAGGACGACCACGATCATGCTGTTCCTGATGTACGTGGCCACCGGCACCTGTTCGAAGACCTGCCGGTAGGCGCGCAGGGTCGGATGGTGCGGCAGCAGGGAGGCGTTCGCCCCGAACACGTCCTCACTGGTGCTCTTCAGCGAGGCCAGCAGCTGCCAGACCAGGGGGCCGACGGTGAGGCCGAGGACGAACAGCAGCAGCAGATAGCGGACGACCAGCTCGCCGGGGCGGCCGTAGTCCCGCCAGCGCGGCAGCAGGCGCCGGGGCTTGTCCACCGCGGTCGTCATGACTCGTCCTCCTTCGTCAGACGCTGCGCCAGCAGGGTCAGACCCAGCGTCAGCACGAACAGCGCGACGCTGACCGCCGAGCCGTAGCCGGCGTTGCCGGTCAGCGGGTCCAGGCCGACGTCGCGGATGTAGAAGGGCAGGGTGCGGTCGGCGCCGCCGGGGCCGCCGGTGGAGCTGCCCAGCATGTAGATCTCGGTGAACACCCGCAGCGAGCCGATGCCGGTGAGCGTGCCGACCAGCATCATGGCCTGCCGTACGCCGGGCACGGTGATGTGCCAGAAGCGGCGGACCGCGCCGGCGCCGTCCATGGAGGCCGCCTCGTGCAGTTCCTTCGGCACGTTCCCCAGCGCGGCCAGGTAGAAGACCATGTACCAGCCGAGTCCCTTCCAGAGCGTGAGCCCCATCGCGGACAGCAGGATCAGCCAGGAGTCGGACAGGAACGGGATGGCGTCCTTGATCAGATGGGACTTCTCCAGCCAGGTGTTGATCAGGCCGTCGTCGGCCAGCAGCCACTGCCAGCTCAGACCCACGACCACGCTGGAGGCGAGCACCGGCGTGTAGAAGGCCGACCGGAAGAAGCCGATGCCGGGCAGGTTCTTCTCCACCAGAACGGCCAGCATCAGCGGCAGGAACACCATCAGCGGCACGACGATCACCGCGTACAGCACGCTGTTGCGGGTGGCGAGCCAGAAGTCGTCGTCGCCCAGCATCCGGCTGTAGTTGTCCAGGCCCACGAAGGACGCGGCGCCGCCGAGCGGCTTGGCGTCGGTGAACGACAGCAGCAGCGTGTTGAAGAAGGGGAAGACGCCGAACACCACCGCGCAGAACACCGCGGGGGCGGTCCACAGCCACGGCAGCCACCAACGGCGGTACAGGGCCGCTCCGTTGGCGCCGGGAGCGGGGCCGGGCAACAGCGCCCGGCCGAGGCGGCGTACACGGGACGGGGCCGGGCCCGCCACGGAGGCGGTGCGCTCCGCGGCGGGCCCGGACACCGGCTTCACGATCTGGGTCGCCACGATCAGCCTGCCTGCTTCAGCAGCTCGTTCGCCTTGTCCTGGGCGTCCTTGACGGCCTGTTCGGGGGTCTTCTTGCCCTGCATGGCCAGCTGCACCTGGGACACGATCGCGTTCTGCACGGCCGGGGAGAGGCTGGTCTGGTACGCGGTGGTGGTCTTCAGCTGCTCGGCGACCAGCTTGCGGGCCTGGGAGAACGGGTCGTTCCCGGTGACGTTCTGGAAGAACGGGTCGTTCAGGGAGGTCGTGGTCGTCGGGAAGATCACCACCTTCGGGTCCTTGCACCAGGCCGTCTGGTTCTCGGCGTTGGTGAGGAACTCCGCGAACGCGAGGGCGGCGGGGGCGTTCTTGCTGGTCGAGGCGACTCCGATGTACTGCGGGGCGGCGGTGACATGGCCGAGCTGGTCGTACGGCTGCTGGCCGACCCCGGTCTTGGCGTAGACCGACGGGCTGTTCTGCTGCACGAAGCGCACGAAGCTCGGGTTCGTCGAGCCGTAGGCGACCTTGCCCTGGCTGTACAGCGTGGAGGGGTCGTTGCTGGAGGACAGCGAGTCCTTCGGCATCGCGCCCTCCTTGTACAGCTTCGCCATCCAGGCGACCCACTCGACAGTCCTCGGATCATTCGCGAAGACCGCGGACTTGCCGTCGGCGGACAGCGTCTTGATGTCCATCTGGTCGAAGTCGGCCGGGATCCGCCAGATCGGGTTGGCCATCGTGGCGTAGTACTTGCCGTTGGCCGCCTTGGCGATCTTCTCGTAGTCGGCGAACAGACCGAACACGGTCGTCGGCGGCTTCGCCGGGTCGACGCCGGCCTTCTTCAGCAGCTCGGTGTTGTACGTCAGCAGGATGCCGCCGGTGTACCAGGGGAACACGGTGTGCGCCGACGCGCCCGAGGCGTCCTTGAAGGTGCTGGAGTTCCAGAACGCCGGCACGAACGGCTTCGCCGCGTCGGGGTCCTTCATGCCCAGGTTGAGCAGATAGCCCGCCTTGGTGAGGGAGGTCGCCGTCTCGGCGTTGAGGTTGAGCACGTCCGGCAGGGTGCAGGCCTGGGCGTCGGCGACGGTGCGCGAGGTGAACGTGTTGTCGCCGGGGTCGTCGATCCACTTGACCGAGGCGTCGGGGTGGGCCTTCTCGAACGCCTTGATCACTCCGTTGAAGAAGTCCCCGAAGTCTTTCTTCAGATTGGTCGTCTGGAAGGTGATCTGGCCCTTGACGTCCCCCGTGAGCTTCCCGGAACCGACGTTGCCCTGGTCGACCTTGCAGCCGCCGGCTGTGGAGTCCCCGCTGTCGGAGCCGCCGCCCGACAGGCCGCAGCCGGCGGCGGTGAGGGTCAGGGCTATGACGCCCGCCACGGTTCCGGTCAGTCTGCTCGCGCGCATGGTGCCTCCTGTTGCTGGTTCAAATCACCAACTTGGACTCCGATTGATGAAAAGGTGGACCAGAATTCATCGGAGGTCAATGCTTGCCGTGTTGCTTTTCGGTTCCGGGCGGTTACCGGCGCGTCAGCGGCCGCCACCGCCACGGCGTCAGTGCCGGTGCTCGTGGTCGGGGTGGGACGGGTCGCCCGGGTGCTCGTGCCCGGGCGCGTACGCCACCTCGGCCCGGGCCCGGTCCAGCCACCCGAAGAAGGCCTGCCGGCCCATCGCCCGCCGCAGCTCCCGCACCACCTCCTCGCGGACGTCCTCGTACGGCAGGACGTCGGCGGGCCCCAGCTCGCCGTAGGGGTCGGCGCCGAGCCGCAGCGCCTCCCGGGTGAGGAAACGGTCGCGATTGCGGACGTAGTAGTCCCGCACGGCCTGTTCCGGCACCTGCTGCTCGGCCTCCAGCGCCACCAGCAGGGCACGCGCGGCGGGGGAGTGGGCCAGCGCCACCGCGACGATGCTGCCCAGGTCGGCGACATCGGTCCCGGACACGGCGAGGACCCGCGCCGGGGACACCTCGGCCGGCGGTGCCAGACCGCGCTGCGCGCAGGCCCGGCGGGCGAGTTCGTCCGTGACCACGACCTGCGTGGCCCAGCGTCTGCGCTGCCGCTCGGCGCGCGCCAGGGCCTCCGGCCGGGTCTCGCGGTCCCGGGCCGGGACGGCCGCCAGCAGGGCGTCCACCCGTGCCGCCGGCACCTCGTCCCCTCTCACCACCGCCGCCACCGCAGGCCCGCCCGCACCGTGGCCGTCGGCCCGGTCGTGCGCGTGCGGGCCGGGCGCCAGGGGCTCCGGAGGGGTGCCCCGGTGCTCCGGGGGTACGGCCCTGCCGTCGGCCGTGGTCGATCTGCTCATGACGTCGCCTCCGCTGCGGCCGTGTACCTGTGCGTGCGCGGTCGGGTGCCGTGCTCCGGTTCCGGCGCGGGGACCGCGAGGGTGCGTCGGTCAGGAGTGGGCGGCCCGGTCGGCCGGGTTCCCCGGTGGGCCGGCGTCCGGTCGCCGGTCGGCCTCGGTCCGTTCATGACGTCACCTCCAGGACGACCGCCTCCGAGTAGGCCACGCAGCCGTGCCAACCGGCCTTCGTCATCAGCCAGTACGACCCCGGCGGCAGCGCCGAGCCGTCCACCTCCACCTCGCACACCGTGCTGTCCCCGGCGGCCACGACGAACCCCTGGCAGCCCGGTCCGACCCCGGCCCACGTGCCCCAGGACGACAGCGCCCACAGGGTGCCGCTCACCGGCCCCCGGGTGGTGTTGCGCAGGCTCACCGGCACCCGCACCCGCTCACCCCGGCGCACCCGGACCCGGTCGACGCCCAGCTCCATCACCAGACTCGGCCCGGTCCGCCCGTCGGGGCCGCCCTCCTCGGCCTCGCCGGGCACGTCCAGGGCCACGACGTCCTCGTAGGTCTGGCCGCCGTACACCAGCCGCGCCGCCAGCCGATGGCGGCCGGGCACGGCGTCCGGCGGCGGGGTGACGGTGACCTCGGTGAGCGTGAAGCCGCCCGGGCCGAGCGCGTACGGCAGCTCGGCGGGCTCGACGCCCCAGCCGTCCGGCACGTCCACGGTCACCGTGCCCGACACCGGCGCGTCGGTCAGTTCGGAGGAGACCCGGACGGTCGCGGTGACCGGGCCGTCGGCGGTGAGCACGCCCGGCGACAGATAGACGGCCAAGGGCAGGTTCCCCCTCGGCGCGGGGCCGGAGTTGTGCAGCCAGTAGCGGGTGTGCACCGGCTGGGCCGGCTCGTGCGCGGCCACCCCGGCGCCCTCGACCGGCCGTCCGTCGAGCGGTGCGGCCAGCACGGTGGCCACCTCGAAGCCCGTCAGGTCCACCTCCAGCGCGCCGTCCCCGTCGGGGGCCAGCGGCTCACCGGGCCGTTCCAGCACGTCCGCCCGAACTCCCTCGGCCCACGCGGTCGGGCCGGTCAGCCGCGCCCGCACCGGCCGGCCGTCCACCTCGTGCGCCCGTACGGCCACCCCGCGTGCGGGGTCCGCCGGCGTGGTGCCGCCCCGGGCCAGCGGCGATCCGGCCGGCTTCAGCGCGTCCAGCAGGACCCGGCCCTCGGGCCGCAGCGTCAGCAGGGCCGTGGACCTCGGCAGGCCGGCCGGTGTGTCGCCGGGCTCCCGCAGCCGTGCGGTGAACGGATGGTTGAAGGCATGCCCGGCGCGCGGCCAGCCCAGGTCGCGCCAGTCGCCCTCGCCCGCGACGACCGCGTACTCGAAGGTGTGCGACCAGCGCTGCAGCTGGAACGCGGAGCCGTCCGGGGCGGTGCGCCGGGGCGGGTCGACCCAGATGCCGGAGGGCCAGCCGGTGCACGAGCGCATCAACGACATGTAGAGGTCGCCGGAGGAGGTGACCACACAGCCCGGCGTGCCCCGGTTGAGGACCGCGAAGCCCCGGCCGTCCCAGGAGTCGCCCGGCGGCAGCGCCTCGCCGCCGCCGGCCGCCGTGGCCCGTACGGTCGCGTCGTCCAGGTCGGCGATCAGCGCGTCGACGGCCTTCACGTCGTCCTGCGCGCCCGCGCCCGCCACCACGAGCAGCGGCAGCCGCTCCAGATCGCGCAGGTCGGCACCGGGCACCCACTCCTCGCGCAGGGAAGCGCGGGGCGCCACCCACACGGCGGCGAGGCCGTCCGCGGCCAGTTGGCGGCGCAGCTCGCGCGCGGCCGCCGGGTCCCACCCGAGGGCCTCGGCGACCACCGGGTTGCGCTCCGGGCCGCCGACGGCGATCCGGATGTCGGGCAGGTTGGAGTCGACCTCCAGATCGCCGTAGCGCGGGCCGCCCGCGATCGTCGAGGTCGCCGTGACGCCCGTCCGTACCAGGGCCGCGGCGAGTGACGTGCCCAGTTCGCCGGCGGTGTCCCAGTCGGCGAACACCAGCTCGGCGACGCCGATCGAGCGGTGCCCGAGCAGCGCGCCGGCGCCGTCGTGGACGGCGACCCGGGCCGTGGAGCCCAGCCCGAACCAGGTGTTGGCCGGGTTGTCCAGCGTCCATGGGAACTGTTCGCTGTCCACCTCCACGAACCCGAAGCCGCGCCCGATCACCGCGTCCGCGACCTCGTGCACCGGCAGACCGCCGCGCACGTCCGAGGGCCAGCGCACCCGGATCAGCCGGTCCGCGCCGTCGTAGCCGTCGACGGTCGTCGTGACGTCCAGCCGGTCGACGCCCGCCCACAGGGTGAGCCGCTGGGTGTAGCGGAACAGGCCCAGGTCGGCGCGGACGGTGATGCGGGAGCCGGCCGGGGAGTGCTCGACATCGATGTCAGCGCTGACGTCCCGGCTACGGGCGGCGGTGGTGCCGGTCGGGGTGAGGTGCCAGGGGCCCTCGCCGAACCGCGGGTGCCTCGGGTACTCCTCCTGCACGACCAGCTCGTTGCCGATGTCCCCGGGGCGCAGCAGTTCCCGGCCGCCCGCGTCCTGGTCCTCGGCGAGCGCGCGCAGGCTGCTCACGCCGCCGCCGCGCGCGGGGTCGACCGTCACCTCGTAGAACTCGTTGCGGATGGTGGTTCCCTCGCCCGCGGTCCAGCCGGGCACGTGGCCCTCGGCGAGGGAGAGCGCCTGGAGGCCCATGCCGGGCACGTCGGGTACGACGACCCGCAGCTCGCCGTCCTCGCGCACCGCGGGCAGCGGCAGGCCGGTGACGTCCAGCGGGACCAGGCCCGGGTCGTCGACGCTCAGCACGTCCCGGCGTCGCCAGGTCGCGGAGTTGAAGACGACCAGGTCGGGCGCGCCGCCGGGCAGTTCGACCACCTGGCGGGCCAACGCGTCGGTCGCGTCGGCGTGCACGGCCTCGGCCAGGTCGTACAGCTCCCGCCAGCCGGTGAGCAGGTCGATGTAGACCTGGTCCGACTCGGAGCCGGTGATGGCGTCGTGGTGGGCGCCGTAGATCAGCTGCCGCCAGGCCTTGTCGAGGGCCGCGTCGGGATAGGGGCGTCCGGTGACGAGGGAGGCGAGGGTCGCCCAGGCCTCGGCGTCGGCGAGCAGCGTCTCGCCGTGCCGCTGGGCCTGCTTGGTGTCGATGTAGGAGACGTCCTTGCCGGTGTACACGGGGTTCATGTCCCGGGTCTGCGGGGACGCCGTGCGTCCCTCCCGCTCCAGTTCGTCCCGGACGGCGGCGAAGAAGTCCCGGGGGATGCCGCTGACGAACCGCGGCCACACGTACCGCTCGTTCCAGTCGCGGTGGATGCCCATCACCCAGCGGCACGGCGGGGCGTAGTCGCCGCCGACCGGCAGTAGGACGTTGCGGGTCAGCGCGACCTTCTTCAGTCCCTGGAAGAGCTTGAGCGCGGCGGCCTCCGCCTCGGCCAGCGTGGGCGCGTTGTCGATGGCCCAGCCCGCGCCGTAGTGGTTGACCATGTAGGCGGTGAGCAGCCCGCGCCCGGAGGGGGCGATCCAGCTGAACTCGGCCGGGAACTGCATGCGTCGAGGATCGCGGGGCTCCTCGCCGAACACCGACAGGGTCGGCCCCCACTGGTGGAAGGGTCCGCGCGCCCAGGAGCTGGAGGTGACCCCGGCGTCCGCCATCAGCCCCGGGAACTGCGGGTCGTGCCCGAACGCGTCCAGCTGCCAGGCGGTCTCCGGCGCGGCCCCGATGATCCCGCGCTGGAAGCCGTCGCCGTACAGCGCGTTGCGGACGGTGGCCTCGGCGCCGGTGAGGTTGGTGTTGGGCTCGTTGTAGGTGCCGCCCATGATCTCCACCCGGCCGGTGCGGATCAGCTGGCGCAGGAAGGACCGCTCCTCGGGGAAGGCGTCCCAGTAGGGCTTGAGATAGTCGACCTCGGCGAGCACGAACGTGTAGGCCGGGTCGCGCCGGGCCAGGTCGCAGTGGGCCCGGACCAGGCTCATGCCGCTCTGGCCGCGCGAGTCGAAGGTGCGGGCGGCCAGGCCCGTGCGGGCGGGGTCGTCGGCGACGTCCCAGGTCTCGGTGTAGGCGGCCTGGGTGTTCCACCAGACGGGGTCGTAGTGGAAGTGGCTGACCATGAACATGGTCCAGCCGGGTTCGGCGACCGTGAACTCGGCGGTGTGCCGGGCCAGTAGAGCGCCGTCCTCGGCGGTGACCGTGATCTCGCGGCGCTCGCCCGGGGCGAGGCCGTCGGCGGCCACGGCTATCTCCGCGCGCACGGTGCCGTCCTCGCCGACGGTGACGACGGTCTCCCCGACGCTGTGCACGCCCGGGCCCGCCACGCTCAGCCGGACCGGTCGGCCGGGGTCGTGCTCGACGTCGACGGCGACCACCTGGCACGGCTGGTCCTCCGTGCCGGTGAAGAGCTCGGTCGACTCGACAGAGATGACACGCATGGGGCTCCTAGGAGTGCGCGGGGGAGCCCCATCCTGGCATCGCGGGGTGGTTCAATCAACCATCTCTTGCTATGTCGGTTGGCTCATCCATGCATGCCGGGTGTGTGCCGGTCGGCTCAGCGGGTCCGCCGGGACTTCACCGCGTGCGCCCCGGCGATGTGGTCCGTCAGCGCCAGGGAGGCGCTCGCCCGCTGGTAGGAGAGCTGGCCGACCCGCACGTAGAGGCAGTCGATGAGCATCAGCGCGGAGTGCCGGGCGCCGATGCTGCCGGTGCGGAAGCTGGTCTCCGAGGAGGAGGAGATGAGCCGCACGTCGGCGGCGCGGGCCAGCGGTGAGCGCGAGTCGGCGGTGAGGGCGATGGTGGTGGCGCCGCGCTCCTTGGCCAGCTCGAACGGCTCGATCGTCTCCCGGGTGGCCCCCGAGTGGGAGATGCCGATCGCCACGTCGGCCGGGGTGAGCAGGGCGGCGGAGGTGGTGGCCCCGTGCACCTCGGTCCAGCCGCGCACCGCGCAGCCGATGCGGAAGAGCCGGGTCTCCGTCTCCTGGGCGACCGCCCCGCTGCCGCCGACCCCGTAGACGTCTATGCGCCGGGCGCGGGCCACGGCCTGGGCCGCGCGTTCGATCGCGTCCAGGTCGATGCGGTCGATGGTCTGCTGGATGGCCCGCAGATCGGCGGTGCCCACCACCTGGACGACCCGCTCCAGGCTGTCGTCGGGGGAGATGTCCGGGCCGATCTCGGCGCTGCCCCAGTCGGAGGACTCGCCGCGGCCGCGCTCCTGGGCCAGTTCGATCAGCAGATGCTGGTAGGAGTCGAGGCCGATGGCCCGGCAGAACCGGGTCACGGTGGCCTGGGAGGTGCCGGTGCGGCGGCCCAGCTCGGCCGCCGAGCAGTGGGTGACGGCGGCCGGATCCTCCAGGATCAGCTCGCCGACCTTCCGCAGCGAGCCGGCCAGCCGGGGCAGCTCGGTGCGGATGAGAGTGGTGACATCGGTCGAGGGCATGCAGAGAAGGTATCAGCCACCCGTTAGAGGCACGCCTGAATACCACGACCGGAAATCGCCCGCTCCGCCCGGGGGCGAACTGGGCCATTGCCCGCGCTGCCGCGCCTATGATTTATTGATTCACCGGTAGGTGCGTACGGGGTGGTTCAATCCACCAGTGGGGAGTTCCAGGTGTCTGTCGAGAACGCTGACGAATCCGTGACCGAGCCGGTGAGCGAGACGGTGACCGAGCCGGTGAACGCCGACCGCTTCGCCCGCGAGAGCCTGGCCGTGCTGAACGACCTCACCGAGTCCGCGCGCGCCGACGTGAGAGCCGCCGCCGCGCTGGTCGCCGACTGCATCCGTCAGGACGGCGTCCTGCACGCCTTCGGCACCGGTCACTCCCAGGCCATGGTCCTCGAACTCGCCGGCCGTGCGGGCGGACTGGTGCCCACCAACCGCCTCCAGATGGCCGACCTCGTCCTCTTCGGCGGCGATCACCCCAGCGGCCTCGACAATCCGCTCCTGGAACGCGAGCCCGGCATCGCGCTGCGCCTCTACGAGCTCGCCGAGCCCCGCCCGCAGGACCTCTTCGTCGTCATCTCCAACTCGGGCGTCAACAACGTCATCGTCGAGATGGCCCTGCACGCCAAGGAGCGCGGTCACCGGCTGCTGGCGATCACCTCGCTGGCCCACACCCGGTCCGTGCCGGCCACCCACCCCAGCGGGAAGAAGCTCGCCGACCTCGCCGACGTCGTCCTCGACAACAAGGCCCCCCGCGGCGACGCCCTCCTCGAACTCCCCGGCGGGGGCGCGGTCTGCGCCCTGTCCACGCTGACCGGGGTGCTGCTGGTCCAGATGACGGTCGCGGAGACGGCCGCGCAGTTGCTCGCCTCCGGCGACCGTCCGCCGGTCTATGTCTCCGCCAACGTGCCCGGCGGCTTCGAGGGGAACCTGGAACTGGAGCGGCGGTACGCCGGACGGATCCGGCGCACCGCGAGTTAGCGTCCGCTGGTCGGCACTGTGATCGACCTGCGGGCCGGTGGGGGCTGGTCGCGCAGTTCCCCGCGCCCCTCAGGGGCGTGTACCCAACCCGTCACTCCACAGGTACCGGGGTCAGCGCGACGGCGAGCGGATAGGCCCCGGTCGGCAGCGGGGTCCCGGCGGTGCCGGACGCCGTGTCGACCGGTACCAGCCTGTTGCCGTCCGCCGTGGTGACGTAGACCGTGGCGCCGTTCCAGTCCGGGGCCACGTCGAAGGCCGACCGGCCCACCGTGACCGGTGTCCCCGGGGCGCCGGTCACGGTGTCGACCGGGGTGACGGTGTCCCCCGTGCTGGGGCTGACCCACAGGGTCCGGCCGTCCGGGGAGAGCGCGAGGCCGTAGGCCTGGCCGGCGACGAGGAACGTCGGATGGGTGTCGTTGGTGGCCGTGTCGATCGGGGTCACCGTCGAACCGCCGGAGTTCGACACGTACACGGTGCTCCCGTCGGGCGACGCGACCACGTTGAACGGGGACGGACCCACGGGGATCGCCGCCCCGGCCGTGCGGGTCGCGAGGTCGACCGGGGTGACCGTGGCGTCGTGGATGTTCGCCACGTACAGGGTGTCCCCGTCGGGCGTGATCGCCATGTTCTCCGGACCCGAGCCGACGGCGACGGGCGCACCCGCCGTCAGCGTGCCGGTGTCGACGGGCTGTACGGCGCCGTCCGTGTAGTTCGCCACCCACAGTGTGCCGCCGTCAGGGGTGAGGGCGAGGCCGGCGGGGACCCGGCCCACCGCGACCGTGCCGGTGACCGTCCCGCTCGGCACGTCGATCACACTGACCGTGTTCGACCCCTGGTTCGCCGCGTACGCGGTGCGCCCGTCGGCGCTCACGACGACCTCGCCCGGGTTGGCGCCCACCTTGATCTGGGTGCTCGTGCCGGCGGCGAGGTCGATCGAACTGACCGACGCGCCGCTGAAATCGGCGGTCAGCGCCCGTGGGCTTCCCGCGCCGTCGGTCACCCGGACGGGCAGCGCCCGGGTGAGCACCCCCGAGCCGCCCGAGACCACGACGGAGCGGACGCCGGCCGAGGCGTCCGAGGCGGCCGTGAACGTGACGGTGGCGGAGGCGCTGCCGCCCGCCGGGACGGTGACCGTGCCGCCGGCCGGGGACGCCGTGACGCCGGCGGGCACGGTGAGCCTCCACTCGACGGACCGGGCGGCGGTGGACCGGTGGTCGGCGAGAGTGAGGGTGACCGTCGCGCTCGCGCCGGGCTTCACGGACAGCGAGCCGGGGGAGAAGGACGGGTCCACGCCGGGGTCGGGGGCGTTCTGGATCATCGCCGTGTAGAGGAACTGGTCCATCACGCCCGGCGACACCTGTTGCGGTATCGCGTCCAGCGTCTTGCGCTCGCTGCGCAGCCGGTTCCAGTACGTCGACACGGCCTCGGCGTCGCCCCGCTTGTCCGCGAGGAGCAGATCCACGGCCGTCAGCCCGGCCGTTCCGTAGGAGCCCAGCTTGTCCAGCCAGGCCGAGGTCTCGCTCAGGAAGCCGGGGTTGCCGAGACGGGCGCGCAACTGCGCGGGCGTGGCGGCCATGTCGGTGAAGTAGGACCGCAGCGCGGCCGCCGCCCGGTCGAGGCCGCGGCCTTGTTCGTACGCCGTGCGGAAGGCGGCGATGAGCCCGGTCAGCGTCGGGGACTCGGTGGCGTCCAGGAGGGAGGAGTAGTTGTTCTCGGCGAAGATCCGCAGCCATTTCGCGGTCTTCGCCGTTCCGGCGAGGTCGTCGACCGAGGCGAGGAAGGCTGCCCGCGGGTCGTAGCCGTCCGGATTCCACAGGTAGGCCGCCGAGGTGAACAGCGCCAGCCTGCTCGCCTCGCCCTGGACCATCGGGTTGGCGGTGACGCCGACGGCCTCCCGTGCCACGTCCGCCTCCCTGCCGGTGTACGGGCCGAGCAGCAGACGGCTGGTGACGTAGTCGTTGACCGGGTAGTTGTCCCAGAGCAGGATCGGATGCCCGTAGACCGTGCGGGCCTGCCGCAGCTGCGCGGCGGTGACGGTGGGCGCGATCACGCCGACGCCCGTCCATTCGACGACGACGTCGGGGTCCAACTGCTCGCGGAGCGCCTTCTTGTAGGGGGTGTCGGCGAGGTCGGAGTACTCGGTGGGGACCATTTCCAGCGGCTGGAGACCGGTGCGGCCGGCCGAGAAGTCGCGCCACACCCGGTTGAGCAGCTCGGCCTGCGCGGCTCCGGCCGCCCCGCCCCCGCTGCCGAACCTCTCCTCGTCGGCGGGGCAGTTCCACTTGGTGTAGCTGATGTCGTCCAGCGGGATCGCGAAGGAGCGCACGCCGATGTCGTACAGCGAGGCGAACTTGCGGACCAGCGCGGCGACGTCGGCGTCCGAGGAGTAGCAGACCGACAGGCCGGGGGAGAGCGCGTAGGTGAAGCGGACGTGGTTCGCGGCCGCCCGGTCGACGAGTTCGCGCAACCGGCCCAGCTCGGCGGTGGGGTACTCGTCGCGCCACCGCTCGCGCAGGTAGGCGTCGTCCTTGGGGGAGTAGACGTACACGTTCTGCTTGGTGCGGCCGTAGAAGTCGAGTTGGCCGAGCCGCTCGGCGTGTGTCCAGGGCGTGCCGTAGAAGCCCTCGACGACCCCGCGCAGCCGGGCCGTGGGCCAGTCGCGGACCGTGACCTCGGGCAGGCGTGGGCCGGTGAGGAATTGGCGGAGGGTCTGGGCGGCGTAGAAGGTGCCGGTGGCGTCGACGCCGGAGAGGGCGAGCAGGGCGCGTCCGGCGGACCGGCCGGAGGCGAGGACGTATCCCTCGGACGGCAGCCCGGCGGGCGACTCGACGCCCAGTTCCTTCAACGCCCGTGCGGTGGCCGGGTTTTCGCCCGGGCCGCCGACGAAGACGGTGAGCCCGGCCGCGGGCGGGCGTGCGCCGGAGGGGACGGTCACGATCCGGTCGGCCCCGGCGGCCCGCAGCGCGGCCTCGACGACCCGGCGGGCGGCGGGGTCGGTGTCCGGTCCGACGACCTCGACCACCCGGTCGGGGACGGTGAGTCGACGGCCGTCGGCCTCGATGTGCCGGGGCGTCGGCCACACCTGGGGAACGGCTGCGGCGGCCGGCTCGACCGATGCGGCGGCGGCCGACGGCAGCGAGGGCAGCGTCAGACCGAGGGCCAGGAGCAGGGCCCGGTACAAGTGCCGGGGTCTGCGCGGAGGTTCGGGGCGGCGGGAGAACGCTTGGGTGAATGAAGTCACCAGAAGAGGCTAGGGATGCTGAATAGAGCATTCAAGAGGGTGGCGTCGGCGCGACGGCACGTTCCTGCGGAAAACGGGGCGTCCCGGGCGGGATGTGACCTTCTCCATTGCACAGACGCCACAGGAGCCGCGAACCTCTCCTCGCACAACTTTCCGAAGAACTGTTATCCGGTGCTCCCGCGGAGATCCCCGAAGTGACGGACAGCATCGTTCGGCGTCGAGGACAGGGAAGCAGCAATGACTGAACGGCACACGGTGGAGGCGGCGGCGCTGGTGACCGCCGCCCGAGCGGGCGACCACGCGGCACAGGACGCGCTCGTCAGCGCGTACCTTCCGCTGGTCTACAACATCGTGGGCCGGGCGCTGAACGGCTCGGTGGACGTGGACGACGTCGTCCAGGACACCATGCTGCGCGCCCTCGACTCGCTGGGCTCGCTCCGGGAGCCCGAGAGCTTCCGCTCCTGGCTGGTGGCCATCGCCATGAACCAGGTCCGCGCGCACTGGAACCGCCGACAGCCCGCCCAGGGCGCGGTGGAGGAGGCCGACGCGGTGGCCGATCCGGGCGCCGACTTCGTGGACCTGACCATCGTGCAGCTCCAACTGTCCGGCCAGCGGCAGGAGACCGCGCGCGCCACCCGCTGGCTGGAGCCCGACGACCGGGGGCTGCTGTCCCTGTGGTGGCTGGAGTGCGCCGGCGAACTCACCCGGGCCGAGATCGCCGCCGCCCTGACGCTGTCCCCGGAGCACACCGCGGTACGCGTGCAGCGGATGAAGGCGCAACTGGAGGCGGCCCGCGTGGTCGTGCGGGCACTGGACGCGCAGCCGCCGTGCCAGGAACTGCGCGGCGCTTTTGCGGGCTGGGACGGCCGGCCCTCGGCGCTGTGGCGCAAGCGCATAGCCCGGCACGCGCGCGGTTGCGCCCGCTGCTCGGGCCTGTGGAGCGGACTGGTGCCCGCGGAAGGCCTCCTGGCCGGTCTGGCCCTGGTCTCGGCGTCCTCCGCGCTCCTGGCGAACACGCGCTCGGCCGCCGACACCGTCGCCCTGGCCGCCGCGGAGTCCCCGGTCGCCGGGGACGGGGACCTCGGGGTGTCCGTGCGGTCGGGGCGGCGCGGCTCCGCGGGCGAACGGACCGCCTCCCGTACCGCGGCCCGTCGCAGGCGCCGCACCCGCCGCCGCGCGGTCGGCGGCGCGGTCGTGGCGGCCTGTGTGGCCGGCGGCGGCTTCTACTACTTCGGCATGCAGCCCGAGGGCGGGACCGGGGACAGCGCCGCCGTGCAGCCCGCGAGCGACGAGACCGTCTCCGACAGCCCCACACCGGACGCCGGCCGGGAGAGCTCGCTCTCGCCCTCGCCTTCCCCGACGGCGTCCGCGTCGGCGTCGAAGTCGCCGAGTGCGAGCCCCTCGCCGAGCGCCGGCAAGAGCAGGACCGTTTCCGCGTCGGCGCCGGCGAAGACCTCCGCGCCGAAGCCGTCCGCCTCGAAGACATCGTTCGCGCAGTCGGGTTCGTCCGACCTCGAGAGTCAGGTGATCGCCCTGGTCAACAAGGAGCGGGCGACGGCGGGCTGTGGCGCCCTCACGGGAGACGCCCTGCTGCGCAAGGCGGCCCAGGGGCACTCCGACGACATGGCCGCCCGTGACTTCTTCGACCACACCAACCCCGACGGCGCCGACCCCGGCCAGCGCATCACGGCCGCCGGCTACCGCTGGTCCACGTACGGCGAGAACATCGCCAAGGGGCAGCAGACGGCCGAGTCGGTGATGACCTCCTGGATGAACAGCGAGGGCCACCGCGCCAACATCCTCAACTGCGACTTCAAGAACATCGGCGTGGGGATCCACGACGGGTCCGGCGGCCCGTGGTGGACCCAGAACTTCGGCACCAAGCTGTGACCCGAGGGGCCCACTCGGGCAGACCGATTGGGTAGGCGAACCTGACTTCGGCCACCGTCTGCGGACACCCTCCGGCTGACCCACGGGTGTCGTTCCGTCAGGCACCCGCTGTCAGCCGGCCGTCCGGGTCCCGCAGGCGTCCCGGGTTCGCCGCGTCGGCCAGCAGACGGCGCACCACGGGGGCGGGCATGCGGATGACGACGGGCTCCGGCAGGGTGACGTCCTGCACGGCCGTCGATCCCCGCCCCGACACGCGGTCGGCCACCTGCGCCACCACCCGCACGTCGAGCGTGAACTGCACCAGCACCGACTCGAACTTGGGCTTGTGCAGCGGCATCGAGCCGGCGGCGTTCGCGGCCGTGTCGGTGGCGCTGCCGCTGCCGTCCATGACGCCGAGGAGCTGGTTCATCCGGAACTCGTCGGCGTTGAGCGTGCCCGCGCCGAACAGTCCGCGCGCCGACTTGCCGTGCTCGTTGGCCTGCTGCCCGTCGCCGCCGGTCGGGCGGGGCGCGTCCAGCCCGCTCTGTGCGACGGTCTCGAAGGTCATCTTGTCGCCCACGTCCAGCACCCGGCCGCCGCGCAGCCGGGCGTGCAGCGAGGTGTGCAGGTCCTGGCCGGTCGCGCCGGTCGCGTGCACCGGCGGGAGGTCGACGCCCGCCGCGGTCAGCAGCGGCAGCGCCGCGATCAGCCACTCCGTGGAGACGGCCTCGCGCAGCAGATGGAAGGCCGCCTCACCGCTCGTGCGGAACCGCGCGTTCCCGCCCGCCCGCTGCACCGCGTCGTCCACGGCCTGCCGCACCCTGGGCGTCCCCCGGAACCCGTTGACCTGGGCCTCCATGGGCAGCCGCACCCCGGTGTCGCGCCACGGGCCGAGCCGGTCGGCGTCGGCCTCCGTCACGGCGACGGCATGCGCGCCGACCTGCTGGGGCGGCACGGGCGCGAGCCGCGACAGAGCGCGCAGGTCCGCGGCCAGGACGCGGTGGGTCAGGCTGAGGCCGTCCCGCCGGTCGAGCGCGATCCGGCGGTTGCCCGCGAAGACCTCCAGCCGCGCCTCGATCGGCACGTTCATCCGGGCCGACGGCGCGGCCGACGCCTCCGCGACGGTCTTCACGCCCGACTGGGCCCGCCCGACGCTCACGGAGCGGCGCGAGTCGCTCGACGACACGCCGAGACCCGCGGCCGCGCCCGCGCTCTTCAGCTGCCCGGCGCCGCCGTCGGGCTTCCCGGAACCGGCGACGACGGCCTCGACGCCCCGTGTGTCGCTCTCGTCGTGGGCGCCGGCCCGCTGCGCCGCTGCGGAGGTGATGTACTCCATGTCCCGGCCGTCGGAGGCCGTGTCGAGGTAGGTGCCCCGCCCGGTCCTGCGGATGCTGAACACCGCCCGGTACGGCCGCTTGCGCCCGTCGAACAGCTCGACGCCCACACCGCCGTCCATCGCGCTCGACAGCAGACCCGCGGAGCCGTCCCGGTCGAGCACCCGCAGCAGCCGCTGCACGTTGTCGTTGCGGTCCTTCAGATGCGTGCGCGGCAACAGCTCGTCCGCGAGCGGGTCGCCGAGCCTGCCGCGGATCCCCGCCAGCAGGGGCACGAAGTCGGGCAGCTCCTCGATCATGCCGAAGCCCAGCGGGAGGCTCTGGGCCAGGCCGGGGGCCGGCGGCGCGTCCGTCGGGGCGTTGCCGGAGCTCTCCGCGACCTCCCCTTCGGCCGCGCGTGTCCTCGTGGTCCGCGCGGTCCCGCCGTCGCCCTTGGCCGCCTCGGCGCCCGAGCCGGAGGCCGCGTCCTTGCGCTGCTCCTCGCCGGGCACCGGCAGCCCGGCCGCCCGTAGCTGGGGCGCCGTCAGCCACACGGAGACGGCGGCCGGGACCGTACGGCCGCCGCGTGCCACGTACGGGCCGCCGCCCGTCACGGCGACCTCGGCGACCATCCGGACCACCAGGTCGCACTGGACCAGGTAGAGCGGGTTCTTGCGCGAGGTGTGCGCGTTGCGCTCGACCGTGCCGACGAGCGTGGACGCCGTGGTGTCGCCGCTGCCGAGCGTGCGGCCGGCCGAGACGCCCTCGGCGATCCGCCACTCGGTGCCGTTCTCCGCGCCCGTCAGACCGCCCTGCACGGTGGTGCTGTTGCTCTTGCCCTCCTGGCCGGTCGCCTGGTGCCCGCCCAGGACGAAGGTCTCGGTGCCCGCACCGGTGCCCTGGTGCACGACCCTCGGAGCGGTCAGCGCGAACCGGGTGCCCACCGCCCCGTTCAGCTCGGCGAGCCGACGCGCGTACCGCAGGTTCTGCACCACCCAGCCCGCGGAGACCGCCTGCCGCAGCGCCGCCGTCACGGCCTGCGGACTGAACCGCTCCTCCACCGCGAGCCGCGGCGCGAGCCCCTCCGTCTCCAGCGCCCGGTCCCTGCGCGGCCGCTGCCCGGCCTCCACCTGGTTGCGGGCGGCGGCCCGCGACAGCAGATCGAACGCCAGATCCCGCACCGGCTGCCCGTCGCCGACGGTCTCCACCAGCGTCCAGTCGCGCACGCCCCCGCCGCCCAGCGCCTCGGGGGCCAGACCGGCCAGGTCGCCGATGCCCGCCGCCCCGAACCGGGCGCGCGCGTCGAGGTGTTGTGCCTTGCGCGAGGTGGTTGCGGTGTCCAGCCGCTGCTTCGCGGCGGCGTCCATGGTGAACGCCGTGGGAGTGAGCAACCGCACGTCCTGGGCGTCGAACGGGAGCGTCGCGATGTCCTCGGGCGTGGGCACGTCCCGGCCCATCGAACCCGGCGTGAGGGAACGGGTGACCTTGCGCTCCCGGCTCGTCATGGTGACGCCGACGCCGAGGCTCAACGCCCCGCCGAACACGCTCGCGGTCTCGGAGCCGTTGGTGAGGACGTCGGTGCGCAGGGTCGGCCCGGCCTGCCCGCGCCGGGTCGTCGTACGGCCCTTCTCGGCCCGCACCGACGCGGTCAGGGCGCCGGGGATCAGCCGGAACTGACCGAGCGCCATCCCGCTGACGGTCCGTGAACTGGCCCGCCCGCTCTGGACGTTGCTGGTGACACCGGCATGGCTGCGCACGAGCCAGTCGCCGGTGTCACCGAGGTAGCCGGTCTCCCGCAGTGAGCCGGTGACCTTCACCTGTACATCGTGTGTGTGGAAGCGGGACTTGCGGCGCATCCGCACCCGGATGCCGGTGGACAGCAACTGGTCCTTGTTGACCCGCAGGTTGGTCTCGGACAGGGCGGCGACCAGCTCGCGGTAGTTGCGCCGCTGGACCTCGGCGTCCTCCGCGCTCGGCTCGTGCGGCCGGTCCTCGTCGCCGAAGGCGGGCAGATACCCGACGAGCCGTGCGTCGGTGGCGAACAACTGCTGCACGGCCCGCATCATCGGCGCGGTGTCCAGCCGACTGATCGCCACGCTGGACCCCATGGCCCCGAACGGCAGATGCCGGACGACGTGCTCGGGCGGCGCATCCCCGGCGGCCGTGCTCCCCTCGGCCCGCTCGCCGCTCTCCAGCTCGTCCTGATCGGCGGCCCTGGCCCTCCCCTTGCCCTTCGCGTCCCGCTTCTCCTGCTTCTCCTTCTCCTCGCGCTCGGCCTCCGTCAGGGGGCGCAGCGGCTTCTCGACGAACGCCCCGGCCGTGACGCCCTCCGGCAACGGCAGCCCCAGCTCCTGCGCCTCGTCGGCCCGCAGGGTGATCCAGACCCGCATCGAGTGCTGCGCCGTACGGCCGCCGCCCCGCGCCCGGGTCAGGGGCGAGGTCGGGCCGCTGCCCTCGACGGTGAACAGGACCGTGCCCAGATAGAGCACCTTGTCGCCGCGCACCTCCGCGCCCTGCCGACTGGACACCGTCTGCTCGGCCATGGTGAACCGCGCCTGGCGCGCGCCGACCACCGGCATGACGGTGCCGCGGACGGCCGCCGCGTTGCCGAGGACGCCGACCCCCAGGGCCGGGCCGACGCCGAAGGCGCCGCCGCGGCCCTTGCCCGCGGTGTCCGTCACCCCGTTCTGGGTCTGCTGGTGCGTGCGCAACTGCGTCTTGCCGGTGGCCCAGCCGGGGGCCAGCTCGGTGACCGCGGCCCGCATCCGGTAGGTGCCCGTGGTGCTGCCGTCCCGGCTGGTGAGATCCTCGCCCACCACCCCGTCGCGCAGCAGCCGGGGCAGGTCCTCCAGGACCGTCGCGGTGGCGGTGGCCTCGTACAGCCGGGCCCGGCCGGGGGCTCCGGGCCAGGTGAGGGACGGGTGCAGGGCGGCGGCGACCGCGTCGAACAGCCCGCCGCCGCCCTGATGGGGAGCGGCGCCGTCCGCGACGGCGAGCGGCGCCATGGAGTCGGCCAGCGACACCGCCCGGGCGGTCTCGGCCGACACCGCAACCGGCGCCGGCGGGGCGTCGGCGGCGATCGGCACCAGATGCTCCACCGGCACCCGCATGGTGAGCGAACCGGTCCCGCTGAACCGCTGGGCGGAGCGTGCGCCGTCCTTCTTGACGCGCACGCCGTAGCGCACCCTGCGCGGTACCTCGACGGACCCCTTGTCGCTGCGCAGGACGCGCGGCTCCGCCGTACTGCGCTGGGCGCGCGAGTCCCGGGACGACTGGAAGGGCTGGGCGTTGACGGTGGCCGCCGCCCCCGCCCAGACGGCCGGCGCCACCGGGGCCAGCCCGAACGCGGTGAACGACACGCCCTTCGACGCGGACGAGCCCACACTGTGCGCGACGGCGGTCGAGGAGTTGTGCTGCACGTCCACCTTGGTCGCGGCGCCCTCGGCGTCGGGGCCCGCGGCGGAGAACACGGGGGGCTGGTCGTCGGCGGCGGGGGAGAGGGTCACCGTGACGTCGTAGCGGTCCGTGCCCCGCGGCCCAGTGACCGCGAAGGCCCGGCCGCGCCCGTAGAACGACTCGGGCCGCCCGGCCAGTTCCGCCCCGATCTCGGCGACGACGTCGTCGCGGCGGCCGATCTGCTCGGCCAGGGTGGCCGTGACGAACTCATGGCCGGTGAGCGCGTAGGCCGTCGACAGCCCTCCCGCCTCCATGGACCGCAGATACGGCGGGAGTTCCAGGGCGTCGTCCGCCACCTCCTCGACGGCGTCCAGCATCGGTGCCTTCCGACGGCGGGCGGTGGAAGGCCCCGCCCCGTTCAGCGCCGCGACGGTCGCCGCGTTGCCCGCGCTCTGCTGAAGCCCCAGCAGGGGGTTCGGCCCACTGCTGGGACCTGCCGCCCAGGGCGCACGCGTCGCCAGCGGGGACCGCTCACGGGCACTGCTGTGACGGTCGTCGCCCGCCTGCCGAAGATCTCGCACGCGCGTCAGCGTAAGGAGCGTCGAACGGGCCGGCGGGCGTCGCGCGAAGTGTTCAACTCGCGTATGCCTGCAGGTCGTCGACCGCGAGGAACGACTCCCCCGGCGGGGGTGGCCGTCCCTGACAGACGGCCACCCCCACGTGCGGGGAGACGGGTGTGGTGCGGGGCCCAGGGAGGCCCGGGGGGCTTCGGTCAGTAGGTGTGCAGAGTGAGTCCGTAGCGGTTGAGGATCTCGTTCACCGGCTGGAACCATGTCTCGCCGCCGCCGGTGCAGTTGCCCCAGCCGCCGGAGGTGACGCCCTGTGCCTGGTCGCCGCTGATGAACGAGCCGCCGGAGTCGCCGCCTTCGGCGCAGACGCTCGTCTTCGTCATCTGGTGCACCGCGCCCTGGCTGTAGTTGACGGTCTCGTTCTTCGCGAGGACCGTGCCGCAGTGCCAGTGCGTGGTCGACCCGGACCGGCAGACGGACGAGCCGACGGGCGCCTCGGCCGAGCCGCGCACCAGCCGGTCGGGGATCGTCCCCCAGCCGAGCACGACCGGCACCGTCCACCAGCCGCTGCCCACGTTGACCCAGGCGTAGTCGTTGTCGGGGAACGAGGAGCCCTGGAAGTTGCCGATGTACGAGCCGTCCCAGCCCCGCACACCCGCGCCCGCCTGACCGCAGTGACCGGCGGTCACGAACCCGCCGTGCACCGAGAAGCCGATGGAGCAGCGGACGTTGCCCGTGTAGTAGGGATCGCCGCCGACCGTGCCCGCCGCGAAGGTGCGCGGGGCGGCGGCGACCGTCTCGACGGTGACGGGACCGGCGGCGCGGGCCTGCGCCAGGAACCGCTGGACATCGTTGTCCGAGCGTCGGTCGCGGACGACGGTGACCACGACGGTGTTCGCCACCGGGTCGACGTGCCAACTCCCCACGGCGGAGGGCGCGGAGAGCCGGTCGATGCGCGCCTTCGCCGCGTCCAGCGCCCGTGCGCTGTGCTCGACGATCCGGACATCGGCGTCGTCGGCGCGGAGCGCCGCGCGCGTGGCCTGCGACGCCTGCGAGGTGACGGCCACGGTCAGCCGGTTCTCGGCGGCGTCGAACCAGGACCCCGCGTACGCGGCCCCGGCCGTGCGGCGCGCCTTCGGTTCGAGCGCGGTGGCGGCCTGTTCGGCCTCGAGACGGGCGACCGCCTGGTCCTCGGTGAGCCCGAACTCCTGCCGCATGGCTTGGAGCAGCCCCGGGGAGGCGGGGACGGCGGCGGGGGCGGTCTCGGCGGTCGATCCGGCCGCCGCCGCGGGGAGCGTGTTCGTGCCGCCGAGTGCGGCGAGCGTCAGCAGCGCGGCCAGGCAGACGTGCTTGAGGCGTGTGCGTCTCATGGGAGTTGCCCTTCGTCGTTCCAGGAGGTGGGGGTGGAACAGCGGATCCGTGAGAGCGCTCTCAGGTATGGCGCGGCAGAGCCTAGCCCGTCCCTGGTGTCAGGTCTATGCCAATGCTGGGCCGGGTTTCCGCGCCGGGACGGCGCTGCTGTTCAGGGCCTGACGAAGCCGGGCTCCGCACCCCCGTACCCTGTTGCGGGTGTCGTCCTCCCGCCTCCGACGTGTCGCCGTCCTCGTGCTCGAAGGAGCGAAGCCGCTCGATGTCGGCATCCCCGCGCAGGTCTTCACGACCCGCGCGAGCATGCCGTACGAGGTGCGGGTGTGCGGGGCCGCGCCCGGCCTGGTGACCGGCGGCGACGGTCTGTCGTACCACGTCGCCCACGGCCCCGAGGCGCTCGAGTGGGCCGAGGTCGTCTTCATCCCCGGCTACCGCTTCCCCGACCGTGAGGACCCGCCGCAGGTGGTCGTCGACGCCCTGCTCGCCGCCCATGCCCGCGGCGCCCGGCTCGCCGCCATCTCGACCGGGGCCTTCGCGCTCGCCGCCACCGGACTGCTCGACGGCAGACGCGCCACGACCCACTGGCACTACACCCGGGCGCTGGCGGCGAAACACCCGCTCGTCCAGGTCGACGAGAACGTCCTGTTCGTCGACGAGGGCAGCGTGCTGACGTCGGCCGGCGCCGCCTCCGGCATCGACCTGTGCCTGCACATCCTGCGCCGCGACCTCGGCGTGGCCGCCTCCAACCACGCGGCCCGCCGTCTGGTCGCGGCCCCCTACCGCAGCGGCGGTCAGGCGCAGTACGTGCCCCGCAGCGTGCCGGAGCCGCTCGGCGAAAGGTTCGCCGCCACCCGGGAGTGGGCCCTGCACCGGCTCGGCGAACCCCTCACCCTGGAGGCGCTCGCCCGGCACGCGGCGGTCTCCGAGCGCACGTTCTCGCGCCGCTTCGTCGAGGACACCGGATACACGCCGATGCAGTGGGTCATGCGCGCCCGCCTCGACGCGGCCCGTGAGCTGCTCGAACGTTCCGAACGCGGCGTCGAGCAGATCGCGGGCGACGTCGGGCTCGGCACCGGGGCGAACCTGCGGATGCACTTCCAGCAGATCCTCGGCACCACGCCGAGCGAGTACCGGCGCACCTTCACCCAGGGCGAGTAGCCGGGACGCCCACGGGGCTGGCGAGATCCTTGCGAACCATGGCGCTCACGCCCTGGCCACGCGAGCGGGCCGCGCGCGAGGCTGGTGGCGAACCGAAGGGACACCATTCATGACTCGCATCGCCGTCAACGGATTCGGCCGCATCGGACGCAACGTGCTGCGCGCACTCCTCGAACGCGACAGCGACCTCGAGATCGTCGCCGTCAACGACCTCACCGAGCCCACCGCCCTCGCGCAGCTGCTCGCCTTCGACTCCACGTCCGGCCGGCTGGGCCGCCCGGTCAGTGTCGAGGACGGCGACACCCTCGTCGTCGACGGCCGTCGCATCAAGGTGCTCGCCGAGCGCGAGCCGGCGCAGCTGCCGTGGGCCGAGCTCGGCGTCGACATCGTGCTGGAGGCGACCGGCCGGTTCACCTCCGCCAAGGCGGCCCGCGCCCACCTCGACGCGGGCGCGAAGAAGGTACTCGTCAGCGCGCCCTCGGACGGCGCCGACGTCACGCTCGCCTACGGGGTCAACACCGACGCCTACGACGCCGAGCTGCACACGATCGTCTCGAACGCCTCGTGCACCACGAACGCGCTCGCGCCGCTGGCCGCCGTCCTCGACGACCTCGCCGGCATCGAGCACGGGTTCATGACGACCGTGCACGCCTACACGCAGGAGCAGAACCTCCAGGACGGTCCGCACCGCGACCCGCGCCGCGCCCGCGCCGCCGGCGTCAACATCGTGCCGACCACGACGGGCGCCGCCAAGGCGATCGGCCTCGTGCTGCCGAACCTCGAGGGCAAGCTGTCCGGCGACTCGATCCGGGTGCCCGTCCCGGTGGGCTCGATCGTCGAGCTGAACACCACCGTCGCCCGCGACGTGACCCGTGAGGACGTGCTCGCCGCGTACCGCACCGCCGCCGAGGGCCCGCTCGCGGGCGTCCTCGAGTACTCGGAGGACCCGCTCGTGTCCTCCGACATCACCGGCAACCCGGCCTCGTCGATCTTCGACTCGGCCCTCACCCGCGTCGAAGGCCGCCACATCAAGGTCGTCGCCTGGTACGACAACGAGTGGGGCTTCTCGAACCGGGTGATCGACACCCTCGAGCTGCTCGCCGGTCACTGACCGGAGCGCGCCGCGGGCGGGCCTGTCCGGTGGCCGGTGCCGGCCCGCAGGTCCGCCGTGAGCGCGTCGAGCCACACCTCGATGTCGCTCAGGAGCGACAGGACCGGCGGCGGCGCCCGGGACGTGAGGGACGGCGGCGGCGTCAGCCGGACCCGCAGGCCGTCCGGGGGGAAGTCCGCCGCCCGGACGGCGGCCGCCTCCACCGCCTCGCCGACGTCCCGGAGCCACGTACGGGCGGCGGCGGGCAACTCGTGCGCATGAGCAGTCCGGGGCAGCCAGTGGGCGCCCAGCTGGACGCGGGCGCCGAAGTTCAGCACGGCGAGATAGTCGGATTCGGTCCCGGGGGCGGACGGAGCGGGCTCGGTGCGGTACTGCGCGTACGAGCCCTCCGCCATGCGCAGCCGGTGCCGGGCCAGCCGCAGGGCCCGATCCGCGGGGCCGCCGCCTCCGGTGGGTGCGTCACCGGTCACGGCCCTGGTGGTGGCCCGGATCAGGGGCGCGGAGTCCCGGAGCAGCGCCGCCATGCTGCGCCGCGTCTCGGCGCGGGCCCCGAAGGGCCAGGCCAGCACACCGCACAGCAGCCCGACCGCGCTCCCGGTCAGCACATCGACGACCCGCAGCTCCGCGAGCCGCCAGGTCACGGGCTCGATCTGGGCGAACGCCACGGACACGACCAGGGTGAACAGCCCCTGAGCCCAGGCGGGTCCCTCCAGGGGCCCCACGGTGAACGCGAGCAGCATCATCGGGACGAGCAGGGCCGCGTAGACCTCGGTGGCGTCGCCCGCCCCGATGAGGAGCAGGCCGGCGGCCAGCGCGCCGGCGAGGGTGCCCACGACGGCCGCGCGGACGGCGGACCACGTGGCGAGCGCCGTGGTGCGCCCCAGGGTCAGCACGGTCAGCAGCACCCAGAAACCGTGCGAGAGGTCCAGCGAGCCCGCCACCAGACGGGCCAGCGCGAGACCGAGCGCGGTGCGCAGCGCGTTCTGGAAGACGACCGAGCGCCGCGTGAGGTTACCGGCGAGGCGGATGCCGAAGAGACGGACCGTCGGGGTCCGGGCGTACCAGAACTGCTCTTCGGGCAGACCGTGCACCGGCTGACGGCCGCCGAACGCCAGCGTGACCGCCGTGCGCACGATCACCGCCGACACCGCGACGGTCAGCACCGTCGACTGCCGCAGCAGCACCTCGTGCGGACGATCCACACGCCCCGTCCCCGCCACTGTCTCCGCCACCGTCCCTGTCGCCGTCTGTGACGTCGGCGCGTCGCGCGCGGCCAGGAACTCGGCGATCATCTCCTCGAGCAGCCCAGGCCCTGCCCCGGGGCGGGCCCGGCGCAGCGCGCCGGCCGCTTCGGCGCATGCCGCCGCCGTGCCGCGCAGGAGGGTCTGCGAGGCCAGGTCCGACGGCGCGGCGGGCAGCGCGGTCAGGGCGGCCAGCTGGTCCACGAGACGCCGGGTCGCGGAACCCGCCTCGGCCAGCGCCCGGTCCCTCCTCCCTGCGCCGGTCGGACGTGCACCGGGAGGCTGCTGCGAGAACCGCAGGCCCCGGCCCGCCGCCCTCAGCCGTTCGGCCGGACCGGGCTCGGGGACCCCGGCGCGCATCAGGGACCCGGCCGCCCGGGCCGCGAGATCCAGCGTGTCGGCGAGCCGGTCGCGGTACGCCGGATCCGGGAGGTCCGCGGCCACCGCCAGCTCGCACAGGACGAGCGCCGCCCCGCCGATCGCGACCCCGGTCAACCGCTCGGGCAGCGTCTCGGGGGCGAAGGGCGGGAAGCACGCCAGGATGTAGAACAGCAGCAGCCCGGGCACGGTGCCGGACAGCCGCGGCCCGCACACCGCGCCGAACCGCAGCCCGAACCCGACGAGCAGCATCCCCGCCACGGCCGGCCAGGTCCCCACGGCGAGGGCAGTGCCCAGGGCGGTGAGGACGGCGGCGGCCGGCAGGGCATTGAGCACCGTCGCGGCGCGCCGGCGCCCGGATCCGGGCACGGGCGAGAGGACACCGAACGCGATGGGCGTGAACAGGGCGTAGACCGCGGTCACCGGCTGATCGAGCACGTACGCCGCCGGATAGAACCCCGCCGCGGCGGCGACCGTGACCCGAGCACCACGCTGCCCCGCCCCGACGGATTCGGCGAGCGACGGCCGCTTGGGCATCAGGGCTCCTCTCCGTGCGCGCCCCGAGGATCGTCCGCAACTTCAGTGTCGCGCGGGTCGGGTGATCACGCAGTCGGGCGGCCCTGACGCGAGCGCCCGGTCACCGACGCCGACAACGGTGACGCAACGTCACATACCGTTCCCTCGGAACGACGTGACCGGCTGCCAGAGCCGGTCGACGGACGTGTCCGACCCGCCCGCACCGGCTACGGGTCGACGCCGCCCGCCGGATCGGCGGCGAGGCCGTGCTCCTCGCCTACGACGGCGCCGGCCACGGCGACCGGCCCCGCCGTCCGGCCGACCACGCCCACCGCCCCGCGCGACTCGCCGACCGGCGGCCTCGTCGGCCCCCTGCGTCCGGCTCCTACGATGGCCCGGTGACGAAGGCCCCGAAAGCCCAGAGCTCCGCCGGTGTCGATGTCTTCGACGTTCCCCGGCTTCGGCTGGTGGAGGCCGCGCCGCCGCGTCTGTCGCCCGCGGACGAGGCGGCCCGGGACCATGCCTGGCAGCGGGCGGTCGAGGCCAACCCCGACCTGTTCGACGGCCCCGTGGCAGCGTGCGCGGGGGTGGCCTGGGAAGGGCCGCATCGTCTCGTTCTGTCCTGGACGCGGGTGACCTACCGGCACTACGCGCTGCGCCGGGTGCCGGGCAACCGGGCCTGGCTGCCGTCGCTGTTCGTGTACGTCGTGCAGCCCACGGACGACGGCAGGATGCTGATTGCGCGGATGTCGTCGTCGACGTCCACCCCGGGACGATGGCAGCTGCCGGGCGGCTCGGTCGAGCCTCCGCAGGACGGCGCGGAACTCGACGAGGAGGCCTTGCGCGCCCATGCCGCGCGGGAGCTGGTCGAGGAGACCGGCGTCGACCTCCCGGCTCGGCAGCTGGCGCTGTGGGCGGTCACCCGCGGCGCGCACCGGAGCATCGGCCTCGCCCATCTCGCCCCACCGCGTCCGGCGAAGGAGCTGCGCGAGGCCTTCGAGGCCATGACGGCCGCCGAACGGACCGCGGGGCGCGCCCCGGAACTGGACCGCATTACCCTGGTGAGCTGCCCGGCCGAGCTGGCCGGACTGGCGGGTCCACACGTGGACTACCTGGAGCCCATCGTCCGCCGCTACACGAACACGGCCAGGTGAGAGAGGCGGCGGGGGAGTTGCGCGAAGGAGGAGCCGTCGAGGCGGCCGGAACCGCGCTGGTGGTGCGGCACACACCGGTGGGGCCGCCGGGCGCCGCGGTCGTGGTCCTGCACGGCGGCCGCGAACACGGTCGGCAGCCGTCGCGGGCCTGGCATGCGCCCGCGCTGCGCATGCGTCCCGTCCTGCGGGCGGCCGTCGCCGCGACGGACCGTCAGGACGTGCTCGTCGCCGAGGTGCGGTACCGCTATCGCGGCTGGAACGCGACCGCCGACCCGGTGCACGACACCGCACGGGCGCTCGACGAGCTGCGAGGGCTGGCGGGCGAGGTGCCCGTGACCCTGGTCGGGCACTCCATGGGCGGCCGAGCCGCACTGCGGGCGGCGGCCGACCCCGCCGTGCACGGAGTGCTCGCGCTCGCCCCGTGGTGCCCGCCCGACGAACCCGTGGCCCACCTCGGCGGGACGCGGATCGTCGTCCTGCACGGAGACCGTGACCGGGTCACCGATCCCGGGGACTCCGCGGACTACGTCCGACGGGCGCGGGGGACCGCGGCGCAGGCCGGCCTCGTCCTCGTCCGCCGGGGCGATCACGCGATGCTCCGGCGCGGCGGCGACTGGCACCGCGCCACCGGCGCGATCGTCGCCCAACTGCTGTGCCCTGAACCGGTCCGCGAGGGACTCGCCGGCGAGGCCTGCGCGGCGGACGGCCCCCTGCCGTGGTAGGGCCCGGCACGGTCCGCGCCGGCCTCCCTCGCGCTCCCCTGAGCCCCCTGGTCACCCGCACCATGCCGCATCAGGGACAATACGATGGTGCCGTCGCCGACGGTTGAGCTGTCGAATCGTCAGGCGACGTCGCGGAAGCGCCGATTCGTCCCGTCGGATCGTCGGCCGTGTCCGAAGCAAGTCCTGCCGTGTCGGCCAGCCCGACCGTCCACGAAAGCAGAGCCTCCTCGGTGACCCCCGTCTTCGACGACACCCCGATCTACCACCGTCTCATCACCGAACGCGGTGACATCCCCGCCCAGGTGCGCGGCGAGGCCGAGCGGATCAAGCGAGACCTGGACCGCGTCATGAGCGCCCCGTCCTCCTTCACTCCCGGCCTGCCCGCGCCGCGGGGGTTCTTCGGCTGAGCACGCCCGGATCCGAGGAGATTCGTGAACGAAGGCGAAGTCGGCACCGTGCCCCGGCCGTTGACGCTGCCCGACGGCCGGCCCGCGCTGTCGGCCTGGACGCTCGACCCCCGGATGCGGCACCTCAACCACGGCTCGTTCGGCGCGGTCCCCCGGGTCGCGCAGGAGCGGCAGAACGCACTGCGGGCCGAGATGGAACGCGCCCCCGTGGCGTGGTTCCCGTCGCTGCCCGGGCGGCTGGCCGCGGCCCGCGCGGCCGTCGCCGGCCACCTGCGGACCGACGGCCGGGACCTGGCCCTCGTGCCGAACGCCAGCGCCGGGGTCGGCATCGTCCACGCCGCCCTGGCCGCCCGCCCCGGCGGGGACATCGTGGTCACCGACCACGGCTACGGCGCCGTCACCATGAGCGCCCAGCGGCTGGCCGACCGCTGGGGAACGCGGGTGCGCACCGCCCGCGTCCCGCTGGCGGCCGACGCCGAGCAGGCGTACGAAGCGGTGCTGGCGGAGGTCGACGACGACGTCGCGCTCATCGTCCTGGACCAGATCACCTCCGCCACGGCACGCCGGATGCCGGTCGAACGCGTCGGCGCCGAAGCCGCCCGGCGCGGGGTCGCCCTGCTCGTCGACGGCGCGCACGCCCCCGGTCTGCTCGCCGCGCCACTGGACGGCCTGGTCTGCGACGCCTGGGTCGGCAACCTCCACAAGTGGGGGTGTGCCCCGCGCGGCACGGCGGCCCTCGTCGCGCGCGGCCCGCTGCGTGCGGACCTGCACCCGCTGATCGACTCCTGGGGCGCGGCCGAACCCTTCCCGGACCGCTTCGACCATCAGGGCACGATCGACGCCACCGGCTGTCTGGCCGCGCCCACGGCCATGGAGTTCATCGACGACACCTGGGGCTGGGACACCGCCCGCCGCTACATGGACGAACTGGCGGAGCACGGCGCCCGTGTCGTCGCGGAGGCCTTCGGCCGGAGCGGGAACCCGGCGGACCCCGTCGACGTCGGGATGCCCGTGCCCGGCATGCGTCTGGTCCGCCTGCCCGACGGCCTGGGAGGCAGCCGGATCGCGGCCGACGCCCTGCGCGACCGGGCGACCGTCGAACTGGGCGTGGAGGCCGCGTTCACCAGCTTCGACGGGCTCGGCTACCTCCGGCTGTCCGCCCACGTCTACAACACCCCCGAGGACTACGAGCACTTCGCCGAGGCCTGTGTGCCCGTCGTCGAGAAGTGGGCCCGCGGGCTCTGAGGCCCGTTGTCAGTGCCGTGCTGAAGGATGCGCGGGTGAGATCAACTTCGCCACAGGCACTCGACGTTCTGCGCATCGTCTCCGATTCGCGCACACCCGTGTTCGTCACCGAGTACGCCAGTGGACGGCGGGTGTACGGCTACTGGCGGCCGTTGGACGCCGTCGGCGGCCGGGGAGGCTGCTACGTGGCGCTGTCCACCGCCGAGTGCGACGAGCTGTACCGGACCGGACGGATCACCCTGGGCGAGCCGGTCACGGACCCGACGAAGACGACCTATCGGGTCCGCCGCCCTGAGCCTTCGATTGCACGACAACTCTCCGTGGCTTGATGGGCTTTGAAAGGTGGTCAGGTCTCACAGCAGGTCTTCAGGTAATTCCTGCTTCTTTCATTGACAGCAGAAAATAAGGGCCATAGGTTCCCGGCCATGCCCTCGCTCTCCCGTTCGCACCCCGCCGAGAGGTTCCCCGCCGGCACGCCGGCCGCTTCGCAGATCTTCACCACCGCGCTGTCCCAGGGGCCGCTCACCCGGCTCGAACTGGCCCGCCGGGCCGGGCTGTCCGCGGCGGCCGTCACGAAGGCGGTCCGGCCGCTGATCGAGTCGGGATACCTGGTGGAGGACGCGGACCCGGACGCGCCTCCGGCGCTCGGGCGGCCCGCGAACCTGGTGCGGGTCGACGGCGGCCGCGCCCTGTTCCTCGGGCTCAAGCTCACCGGCGACGAGATCATCGGAGTGCTCACGGACCTGCGCTGCCGGATCCTGCTGGCCCGGCGTGTGCCGCTCACCGACCGCGCTCCGAAAGCCGTCCTGACCTCGGTCGCGGAGATCGTGCGGGAACTGCTGACGGAGGCGGACGGCTACGGCGTACACGTCATGGGACTCGGCATCGCAGTATCCGGTGACGTCGACCGCGGGGAGGGCGTGGTGCGCTACTCGCCGTTCCTCGAGTGGCGCGAGGTCCCGCTCGCCGAACTCGCCTCCACCGTCACCGGCCTGCCGGTCACCGTCGACAACGACGTACGGGCCCTCACCGTGGCCGAGCAGTGGTTCGGCGCCGGCGTGGGCCTGTCGGACTTCGCCGTGGTGACCGTGGGCGCGGGCATCGGCTGCGGCCTGGTGGTCCACGGCCGGGTGGTCGCCGGGGCGCACGGCGTGGCCGGCGAGATCGGCCATGTCACCGTCGACCCGAACGGGCCGCCCTGCCACTGCGGCAACCGCGGCTGCGTCGAGGCCGTGGCCGCGGACCCGGCGATCCTCGCCCGGATCCGCGAGCGGACCGGCGTCGAGGTCACCGGCACCGCCGAAGCCGTCGAACTCGCCCGCCGGGGCGACCCCGAGGCGCGCGAGGCGTACGCGAGGGCGGGGGAGGCGATCGGCCGCGCCATCGCCACCGTGGCCAACCTCCTCGGCCCGGAGCGGGTGGTCATCTCCGGCGAGGGCCTCGCCGCCCACGACCTGTTCGCCGAGCAGATCCGCAGCGCCTTCGCGGCGGCCGCGTTCGGCTCGGCCGCGCAGTGCGACGTCCAGACCCGTCCGCTGCCCTTCGAGGAGTGGGCGCGGGGCGCCGCGGCCACCGCCATCCAGTCCTTCATCACCGACCCGAACTGACCGATCCCGCACCCGCACCCGCACCCCACCGTCACCCCCACCCCCAGGAGGTACGACCCATGCGGTCACCCTCGCACTCAGTCCTGCCCGCACGCGCCCTGAGCGCCGTCAGAGCCGTCCGGGCCGTGGTCGTCCTGGCGCTCGCCGCCGGCACCGCGACCGTCGCCCCCGCCGCCCATGCCGAGACCCTCGCGCCCACCGCGCCCGGGATCGCCGCGAAGCCCTACATGGGCTGGTCGAGCTGGAGCATGCAGTCCTCCAAGTACCCGGGCCTGAACCCCGACGGCGACTACAGCTACCTCACCGAGGCGAACGTGCTGAAGCAGGCCGACGCCCTCGCCGGGAAGCTGAAGAAGTACGGCTACGAGTACGTCAACATCGACGCCGGCTGGTGGCGCGACAAGGCCTGGAAGCCGGGGTTCGACCAGTACGCCCGCCAGCAGGCCGACCCGCAGCGCTTCCCCCGGGGCATGAAGGCGGTCGCCGACCACGTGCACGCCAAGGGCCTCAAGGCCGGCATCTACCTGCCCGTCGGCCTGGAGAAGGAGGCGTACGCCGACGGCAAGGCCCCGATCTGGAACGCCGACGGCTGCACCACCGCCGACATCGTGCACTCCGACCTGCGCACCACCAACGGCTGGGACAGCGCCTACAAGATCGACTTCTCCGACCCCTGCGCGCAGAAGTACATCGACTCCCAGGCCCGGATGTTCGCCGACTGGGGCTACGACTTCCTCAAGCTCGACGGCGTCGGACCCGGCTCGTTCAAGAGCGGCGACAACTACGACAACATCGCCGACGTGGCCGCCTGGCAGAAGGCGATCGCCGCCACCGGCCGCCCGATCCATCTGGAGGTGTCCTGGTCCCTCGACATCGGACACGCCGCCGACTGGAAGAAGTACAGCAACGGCTGGCGCGTCGACACCGACGTCGAGTGCTACTGCAACACCCTGGTCTCCTGGGAGAACTCCGTCGACGACCGCTTCGACGACACCCCGGCCTGGACCCGGCACGCCGGCCCCGGCGGCTGGAACGACCTCGACTCGCTCGACGTCGGCAACGGCGCGATGGACGGCCTGACCAAGGCCGAGCGGCAGACCTACGCCACTCTCTGGGCCATCGCCAAGTCCCCGCTCTACACCGGTGACGACCTCACCCGCCTGGACTCCTACGGTCTGTCCCTGCTCACCAACCGTGAGGTCATCGCCGTCAACCAGGGCGACACGCCGCCCGCGCACCCGGTCACCCCGTCCGACCCCCAGCAGGTCTGGGCCGCGAAGAACCCCGACGGCACCTACACCGTCGCCCTGTTCAACCTGGCCGACGCGCCGGCCTCGGTGAGCGCCGACTGGGCGACGCTCGGCTTCACCGGCAAGGCGGCCGTCCGCGACCTGTGGAACCACGAGAACCTCGGCACGTACAAGAACGGGATCACCCAGGCGCTGCCCGCCCACGGCTCCCGCCTGTTCACCGTCACCCCGCGCGGCGCCACGCTGACGTACACCGGCCATGAAGCCGAGGCCGCGGCGAACACCCTCGCCGGGAACGCCTCCGTCGCCGACTGCTCGGCCTGCTCCGACGGCAAGAAGGTCGGCAACCTCTACCTCGGCGGCAAGCTCACCGTGAACGACGTCGTGGTCGGCAAGACCGGTGTCTACCAGGTCAAGGTCGCCTACGTCAGCGGCGACGCCCGCTCGCTGGAGGTCTCGGCGAACGGCGGCGGCGCCACCCGGCACAAGTTCCCGTCCACCGGCGACTGGGGGACCGTGTCGGTCGTCCATGTGCCCGTGACGCTCAAGGCCGGCGTCAACACGATCACCTTCGACAGCGGTTCGGGCTACGCACCGGACATCGACCGGATCGACGTACCGAAGTCCTCCTGAACACTCCGGGGCCCCGCGCCGTCCGCGGGGCCCCTTCTCAGACTTCTGGAGCCGTCATGAACCCCCGCCCCAGCAGAAGAACCCTGCTCTCCCTCGCCGCGACGACCGGAGCCCTTGCCACGCTCCCGACCTTCACCGCCACCGCAGCGCCCCGACGGCCGCCCGCCTCGACGGTGTCGGAGAGCCACCCGCGCCACCAGCTGTGGTGGCAGGCCCCCGCCGACGACCACTCCATGATCGAACAGGGCCTGCCCGTCGGCAACGGCCGCCTCGGCGCCCTCGCGAGCAACGATCCGGGCCGCGAGCTCCTGCTGGTCACCGACGCCACCATGTGGACCGGCGGCCTCAACGACACACTGGACGCCGACGGCCAGTTCCCCTACGGCCGCGCCGACTTCGGATCCTTCACCCTGCTCGCCCGGCTGACCGTGGAGATCCCCGACCACGACCTGTCCGGCGTCAACGGCTACCGTCGCACCCTCGACCTCGCGCAGGCCGTGCTCACGACGACGTACGTCCGCTCCGGGGTGACCTACCGGCGGCAGATCTTCGCCAGCCGCCCCGACGACGTGATCGTCCTGCACTTCACCCAGAGCGGCGGCGGCCGCTACACCGGATCGGTGACCCTGGACGGCACCCACGGCGAGACCGGAACGGGAGCGGAGTCGTTCGGCGCGTCCCTCCCGAACGGCCTGCGCTACGGCGCCGCCGTCACCGCGCACGGCAGCGGCGGCCGGGTCCGGGTGAACGGGACCCGGATCGACTTCACGGGCTGCACCGACCTCACGGTGGTCGTCAGCGGCGGCACCAACTACGCACCCGACGCCGAGGCGGAGTACCGCGACCCGTCGCTCGACCCGCAGAAGCTGTCCCGGACGAAGGTGCGCGCGGCCGCCGCCCACCCCGTCGGCACGCTGCTGCGCACCCATGTCGCCGACTACCGAGCCCTCTACGGCCGACTCGACCTCTCGCTCGGCGAGTCGACCGCCGAGCAGCGCTCCCTGGACACCTGGCAACGCCTCGCGGCACGCGCCCGCGACACGGTGCCGGACCCCGAACTCGAAGCCTCCTACCTTCAGTTCGGCCGCTATCTGATGATCTCCGGATCCCGGGGAAGCCTCCCGCTCAACCTCCAGGGACTGTGGCTCGACGGCAACGACCCGGACTGGATGGGCGACTACCACACCGACATCAACCTTCAGATGAACTACTGGATGGCCGACCGCACGGGCCTGTCCCCGTGCTTCGACGCCCTCACCGACTACTGCCTCGCCCAACTGCCCTCCTGGACCGCACTCACGCGCTCCCTGTTCGACGATCCCCGCAACCGCTATCGCAACTCCACCGGCAAGAACGCCGGTTGGACCGTCGCGATCTCCACCAACCCGCACGGCGGCATGGGCTGGTGGTGGCACCCCGCAGGCAACGCCTGGCTGGCCAACACCCTCTGGGAGCACTACGAGTTCACCCGCTCACGCGCCCATCTGGCCAGGATCTACCCGCTGTTGAAGGGCGCCTGCGAGTTCTGGGAGGCACGGCTGCTGCCGACGACCCTCCCCGGCTCCGCACGAGAGGTCCTCGTCGCCGACAGCGACTGGTCGCCCGAACACGGCCCGCTCGACGCCCAGGGCATCACCTACGCCCAGGAACTGGTGTGGGAGCTGTTCGGCCACTACGGCACCGCCGCCGCGGAGTTGGGGGAGGACGCCGACTACGCCGACACCATCGCCGGCCTGCGCAAGCGGCTGTACCTGCCCGAGGTGAGCCCCAGGACCGGCTGGCTGCAGGAATGGATGTCCCCGGACAACCTCGGCGAGACCACCCACCGCCATCTCTCCCCACTGGTCGGCCTCTTCCCCGGCGACCGGATCCGCCCCGACGGATCCACACCGAAGGAGATCGTCGACGGCGCCACCGCCCTCCTCACCGCGCGCGGCATGAACAGCTTCGGCTGGGCGAACGCCTGGCGAGCCCTGTGCTGGGCCCGCCTGAAGAACGCGGAGAACGCCTACGAACTCGTTGTGACCAACCTGCGCCCGTCGACGGGCGGCGGCAACGGCACCGCCTTCAACCTGTTCGACGTCTACGAGGTCGAACAGGGCCGGGGCATCTTCCAGATCGACGCCAACTTCGGCACGCCCGCCGCGATGAGCGAGATGCTCCTGTACTCCCGCCCCGGACACCTGGAACTCCTGCCCGCCCTGCCCGCCGCCTGGGCCGCCGCCGGACATGTCACCGGCCTGCCCGCCCGTGGCGGTTTCGTCGCCGACCTGCGCTGGCGCGACGGCACACCCACCTCGCTGCGGCTGCGCAGCGTCGGCGGCCGGACCACGACGGTGACGTACGCGGGGACCTCCCGGACCGTGGACCTGCGGCCGGGGGAGTCCGTCACGCTGAAGGGTTTCACCCGATGACGGCCCGTCGCTCGCCGGCCCGTCGTTCCCGGGCGCGCCTGCTCGTCGCCGTCCTGTCGGCCGTCGCCCTGCTTCAGGCCGTCCCGGCGGCCCATGCGGCCGAACCCCGGCACGACGTCATCACCTGGGGCGCGTCCGCCGACCGGGTGGGGGAGGGCGTCGCCGACCGCGGCTACCGGCTCGTCGTGCGCACCAGCGTCGGCGGCAGCGACCTGCGGATCCGGCTGACCAACGCCTTCGGCGACCGTCCGGTGACCTTCGACAGCGTCTACGCGGGGGTGCGGCAGCAGGGCGCGGCACTGGTGCCCGGCAGCAACCGGCGGCTGAGCTTCGGCGGCGCGGACTCCGTCACGATCCCCGCCGGCGGCACGGCGCTGAGCGACGCGCTGCCCGGCAGCCTGCCCGCCGCGACCGACCTGGCGGTCAGCCTGCACTCACCGGACGCGGCGGGCCCGGCGAGCGGCCACGGGATGGCCATGCAGACGTCGTACATCGCCCAGGGCGACCACAGCGCCGAGGAGAGCGCCGAACGGTGGACCGGGGCGATCGGCTCGTGGTTCTACCTCGACGCCGTCTCCGTGCGCGCGAACGCGTCGACGGGCGCGGTGGTCGCGCTCGGCGACTCCATCACGGACGGCTGGCAGTCCACCTCCGACCTCGACCGCCGCTGGCCCGACTACCTCGCCCGTCGGCTGCAACAGGCGAAATCCCCGATCAAGGGGGTGGCGAACGAGGGGATCTCCGGCAACAAGGTCCTCGCGGACGGAGCCGGCCAGAGCGCGCTGAACCGGCTCCAGCGGGACGTGCTGTCCCACCCGGGCGTGCGCACGGTGTTCCTCTTCGAGGGCGTGAACGACATCAAGGCCCACACCGGAGTGACGGCCCAGGACCTGATCGCCGGCTACCGGGAGATCGTCCGCCGGGTGCACGCGGCGGGCAAGTGCGTCGTCGGCGCCACCGTGGCCCCCTTCAAGGGCTGGTCGGAGTGGGACCCGGCCGCCGAGTCCGTACGCCAGGAAGTCAACGCGTTCATCCGCACCGGCGGGGAGTTCGACGCCGTCACCGACTTCGACCGCATCCTGCGCAGCCCCTACGACCCCGAGCGGATCCTGCCCTTCTTCGACGGCGGCGACCATCTGCACCCCAACGACAAGGGGATGCAGGCGATGGCCGACGCGGTGGACCTCACGGCACTCGACTGCCCTTGATGGCGCACCCGGGCGGCGCGTACCCGGGCAGCGCGCGCCCAGGCTGAGGGGGCGGCGAAAGCGAGGCATGGTGGAGTCATGATCGTGCTCGCCGTGCTCTTCGCCGTCCTGGGCGCCGCCAGCAACGCGGTGGGCACGGTCTTCCAGCGCAAGGCCGCCGCCACGGTGGCGCGGGGCGGCGGGGTGCGGCTGCTGCTCGCCCTCGCGCGGCGGCCCGCCTGGGCGATCGGCATCGCGGGCGTGACGGGGGCCGCGCTGTTCCAGGCCCTGGCCCTGATCAACGGTCCCATGGCCCTGGTCCAGCCCGTGTTCATCCTCGAACTTCCGTTCGCCCTGCTGGTGGCGGTGCCCCTGCTGCACCGTCGGCTGTCGGCAGCCGCCTGGTGGGCGGTCGGGGCAGTGGTGGCCGGACTCGCCCTGCTCCTGGCCTCGGCGGCCCCCTCCGGCAACCGGCGGCAGGCCGGCATGGACCGTTGGATCCCGGTACTGGTCGTCGCCGTGGCAGTGATGGCCGTCGCGGTCCTCCTGGCCCGCTCCGCGTCCTCGCCGTTGTTCCGGGCAGCCGCGCTGGCGTCGGCCGCGGCGGTGGGCAACGCCCTGACGGCAGCTCTCCTGAAGTCGGCGACAGGCCGTCTGACCGACGACGGCCTGCCCGCCTTCCTCACCGCCTGGCAGACCTACGGCTTCGCGGTCACCGGAGTGGCGGCACTCCTGCTGCTGGAGAACGCGCTGCAAGCCGGCCCCCTGGCCGCCTCCCAGCCCGCGCTGACCATCGGTGACGCCGCGGTGAGTCTCCTGCTGGGCGTCGTGCTCTTCGAGGAGCAGATCCGCACGGGCTGGTGGCTGCTGCCCGAGGCGATCGGCGTGCTCGTCATCCTCTGGGGCGTACTACGGCTGACCCGCGTGGTGCCGCACCTCGCCGACGTCGTCCATTGAAGCCGGGCGGTCAGCGGCCGCCGCGTCCGTGGGTGAGGCGGTTGAGCACCGCACCCGCCATGGCTTCCTCCCCCTTGGCGTTGGGGTGCGCGGGAGCGGCCGGCGAGGCGGGCTGCAGCGGCTCGATCCAGCGCACCGCCGGGGACTTGCACATGTCGTGGCCGATGGTCGGACCGTAGGTGTCGACATACTCCGCGTGGTTCCAGCGGGCCACCAGACGGAGCATCAGGTTGAGCCGCTTTTCGGTGTCCCGGAGGTAGGGGAAGTCCCGCGTGGCGAACGGCACCGACGGTGCGCAGCCGCTGCCGTCGTCGGGCAGCAGGTCCGGATAGCCGACGAGGAGCACCCGGGCGTGCGGGGCCCGGTCGTGCACGGCCTCCAGCACCCTCGCGATCTTCGGGGCGGTCTTGGCGATCGTGACGCTGAGCTCGTCGACGCCGGAGGCGCCGTAGTGGCGTTGGCACGGATTGCCGGTCGGGTCCGTCGGGGCCAGCTGCACGCAGGTGCCGATGATGGTGCCGAAGCCGATGTCGTTGCCGCCGATCTGCACGGTGACGATGTCGCTGTTGCGGCCCACCGCGTCGAGCTGCGGGCCGTTGGTGCCCTGCGGCTTCCACATGTGCTCGGTCGTCGCCCCGCCGCAGCTGACGTCCTTGAACTGACTCACCCGCAGCTGCCCGGACACGATCGACGGGTAGTTGTGGTCGGAGCGCGCACAGTTGGCGTCCACCTGCCGGGGGATGAAGGGGCCGGAGGTGTAGGAGTCGCCGAGCGCGACGTACTGGCTGTCACGGCCCCCGCCGTGCGCCGCGGCGGGCATCGCGGAAGCGGCGACGAGCGCGCAACCCCCCAGCGCTGCCAGGAGGCTGACGCCCTTTCGGCGGCGGCTGATCCGGCTCGCCGTGCCCACGTTGCTCTGCATCGCGTTCCTCCCCCTTGAACCGACGCCTGACCGACGACGCCGTCACGTACGGCCGTTGTACCGTTCGACGGGGCTTGTATACCGCCGGGTAGGTCGCCGGGGCCAGAGCCGGGAGCGTACGCGTTCGCCGAGGGCTCGAAAACGTCGATGACTTGGCCGACTCGTGGAACGGAACCGAGATGCCTGACGGATGGCAGTGGGACCGCACCCTGTTCCAGGGCAGCGCGGCCTATTACGAGCGCGGTCGGCTCCCCTACGCCCCGCGCTTCGCCGAGACACTGGCGACGGCCCTCGGACTGGACGGCCGGGGCAGACTCCTCGACGTCGGCTGCGGCCCGGGCATCGTGCTGCTCCCGATGGCGCGGTTCGTCACCGAGGCGGTCGGCCTCGACCCGGACGAGGACATGCTCACCGAGGCCCAGCGACAGGCCGGACGACGCGGGGTGACCAACGCACGGTGGGTGGTCGCCCGCGCCGAGGACCTGCCGGCGGGGCTGGGCGAGTTCAGGGCCGTGGTGTTCGCCCAGTCCTTCCACTGGACGGATCGCGATCGCGTCGCGGCCACCGTGCTGGAGATGCTGGAGCCGGGCGGCGCGTTCGTCCACATCAGCGACCTCAAGGACCCGCCCGCCGACCCGGGGCCGCTGCCCTCACCGGAACCCCCGTACGACCGGATCCGCGATCTGGTGCGCGGTTACCTGGGGCCGGTGCGCCGGGCGGGGCAGGGCGCACTCGTGCACGGCACGCCGGACCGGGAGGACCTCGTCATCGCCCGGGCGGGATTCGGGCCCGTCGAGCGACACGTCGTGCCGGCCGGGGACGTCGTCGACCGCAGTGCGGACGACATCGTCGCGTGGACGTTCTCCCGATCCGACTCCGCGCCGCACCTGTTCGGCGACAGGCTCGCGGACTTCGAGCGGGAGCTGCGCGCGCTGCTGCGGCAGGCGGCAGCACCCGAGAGCGGCTTCGCGGAGCGACTTCCGGCGACCGAGATCAGGATCTGGCGCAAACCACAAGGCCGAGCCTGACGAAACCTGTCGACCCCGACCATCACGGTGATCTGCGTCACGCTGGCTGTCTTCGCTGTGATGATCTTCAGGCCCGGAGCGCTGTATGCGGAGGGGGCCCGCGTGACGGGTGTGCCCCCGCGTGCCTTGTCTTCTGGGGCCTTGTCGGTCGTCTTTGGGGGTTTTCGTCGTGAGTCGTCGTTCGTCGCATGCGTACAGACCGTTGAGCCTGAAACGGCGCGCGTGGCTGACGCTGGGCGCGGTGCTCCTGGGCGGTGGCGGTGTGGTGACCTACGCGGTCGCCAGCCCCTCCGGCCATTCCGAGGCACCGGGCCGGTCCAAGCGGCCGGTGAAGGTCTACGACGTGGGGCTGAAGAGCGCCGCGGGCGACCGCCGGGAGCTGGCGCGCACGGGCACCGCACAGTTCTCGATGCTCGGCGTCTCCTGGACCGGGGCCGCGAAGCGACTCGACGGCACGGCGCAGGTGCGCACCCGCAGCCTGACGAGCGGCGAATGGAGCGCCTGGCACGACCTGGACGTGGACGTCGACCCGCTGGACCGTCCGGAGCCCGGGGTGCGCGGCGCATCCGAGCCCCTGTGGGTCGGCCCCTCGGACGGCGTACAGGTACAGGTCGTCCGCAAGAACGGCACCACGAGCACTTCGCTGCCCAAGGGCATGGAGGTCAACCTCGTCGACCCGGGCGTGGTGACCGCCGCCGAGACCAAGGCCGGCGCCGACGCCACGGAGCCGGCCGCGTTCGTCGCCGACGAGACCCCCGACCCCACGGACACCGCTTCCACCGAGCCCACCGAGTCCACCGACTCGGCCTCTCCGACCGACAGCGCCACCTCGACCCCGACGGACAGCCAGACCACCGCGTCCGCGGATCCGACCGACACCACGACCTCGGCCACGCCGACGGACTCGGGTTCCCCGTCCGCCACGCCGAGCACGACCCCGAGCCCGACGGCCACCGTGCCCACCGCGCCGCCGTCCACCGTGCCCGAACCGCCGATCACCTCACGGGCCGGCTGGGGCGCGGACGAGTCGATCAGCCCCGAGGCGCCGGAGTACAACGCGGACGTCAAGGCCGTCTTCGTCCATCACACCGACGGGGCCAACGACTACTCCTGCGCCGCCGACTCGGCGTCGATCGTGCGCGCCATCTACGCCTACCACGTGCAGGTCAGCGGCTGGAAGGACATGGGCTACAACTTCCTGGTCGACAAGTGCGGCACGATCTTCGAAGGCCGTAAGGGCGGCGTCGACCTGCCGGTGTTCGGCGCCCACACCTACGGCTGGAACCGGGAGGCCGCGGGCGTCGCGGTGCTCGGCGACTACACCACCGCCGGCCCCTCCAGCGCCGCCCTCGCCTCGGTCGCCCGCCTGGCGGCCTGGAAGCTGGGCCAGTACGGCGCCGACCCGGCCGGGACCGTCCAGCTCACCGCGGGCGCCACCCAGAAGAACTTCTCCGGCACCGCCTTCACCGCGGGCACCAAGTACACCTTCCAGCGCATCTCCGGGCACCGGGACGGCTACAACACCCTGTGCCCCGGCGGTCTGCTCTACGACCAGCTGCCGACCATCCGCGCCTGGGCCGCCGGCCCGGTGCAGGGGTTGAAGGTCGCCTCGGTGAGCGGCGCGACCCTGTCCGGGTCGACGTACTACACCAAGGGCGCGATCACGGTGCACTGGTCGACGACCACGCCCGGCACGCTCATCTCCAGGACCGAACTGCTGGTCGACGGCAAGACCGCGGCCACCGCCGCAGGCACCGCCACCTCCACGAGCGCGACCCTGGCCGCGGGCAGCCACACCGTCGCCGTACGGGCCGTCCACCAGTCCGGCAGGACGACGACCACCACCGCGCTCACGGTCGTGGCCGACACCGCCGCCCCGACCTTCACCACCGCCCCGAAGCTCTCCCTGCGCACCGGCGTCGTCACCGCCACCGCCGTCCCGGTCACCCTCGGCTGGAAGGCCGTCGACGACAAGGCCCTGCGGGAGGTGAGGCTGCTGGCCCCCACCACGGCCACGTTCGGCCCGACCGTCACCTCCTCCAGCCGCACCGCCAAGCCCGGCGCCGCCGCGACCTGGTCGATGCAGGCCTACGACTACGCGGGCAACTACCGTGCCTCCTCGGCCTCCTACACCCCGGCGATCCTTCAGGAGACCTCCGCGACCAAGTCCGGTGCCTGGACCGCCCGTTCCTCGACCAACTACCTCGGCGGCAAGTCGTACTCCAGCGCCGCCAAGGGCGCGAGCCTCACCTGGACCTTCACGGGCCGCTCGGCTGCCTGGGTGGTCTCCCGTGCCGCCACCTCGGGCCAGGCGTACGTCTACGTCGACGGCGCCAAGGTCGCGACCGTCGACCTGAAGTTCGCCACCACCCTCTACCGGCAGGCGCTCTGGACGAAGACCTGGTCCGCCGCCGCCAAGCACACGGTCAAGATCGTCGTGGTGGGCACTGCGGGCCGCCCGACCGTCACCACCGACGGGCTCGTCTACATCAAGTAGGCACACGACGGGTGCCGTCCACTTCAGGGCGTGGGCGGCACCCGTCTTCGCGATTGTCGAACGCCGCCGGCAGCGCGCCTGCCAACATCGCCGTGTAGAGGCACGGCCGGAACGGAAGGCGGCGTGGAACATGATCGAGTGGGTGTCCCTGAGGCCAGGTACCAGGCCCGTGCCCCAGCCCGTCGCCACCCCGCTGGTGTGGGCCACGGCCTTCGGCGGTGCACTGATCCTGGTGGCGCTGCACAACATGCTGCTGGGCACGGACCGGCCGGGGCTCGCGCTGGCGGCGCTGTCCGCGCTGGCGGCCCTACTGGGGCTGTGCGCCCGTTTCACCGCGGCCCCCGGCACGGCCGTCCTGTGCTGGCTGATGCTCAACGGGTTCGCCGTCCCGCCCGCCGGCACTCTCACCTGGGCCGGCGACCGGGACGCGTTCTGGCTGAGCTGCCTGTGCGCCGCGGCCCTCGTCGGCACGGCGTTGGCCCGGATCCTCGACGCCCGCGCCGCCTATCGCCGTATCGCGGCGACGGCGGCCGCTCCGGTGACGGACCCGGAGGACGGAACGGCGGACCGAACGGCGGACGGACGGACCTGACCGCCGACTCGGCGATGCACACGGCGACATGGCCCGAGCGGAGGCGTGACGGCGAGGGTCTCGCGGGGCGATCCGACCATGTTCCCCAACACGACTATCCGGCCGAGGGATCGGGATCGGTGGTCGTCGCCATCGCGTCCTGAGGCCGCAGTGCCTGGCGGACGGACCAGACCACGGCCACGAAGGGCACGGCCACGACCGCTCCGATCACGCCGGCCGCGACCGCTCCGCCGGTGACCGACAGGGCGACCACCACCGGATGCAGCCGGACGGCCCAGCTCATCACGATCGGGTGCAGCAGATGGCCCTCGATCTGACCGATGATCACGATCAGCGCCACGACCACCGCGGCGGTGAGCGCCCCTTTCGACGCGAGTGCGACGACGGCCGCGACGGAGAGGGCGATGGGCGAGCCGATCAGGGGGATGAACGCGGCGGTGAATTCCAGGAGCGCCAGCGGCACGGCGAGCGGAACGCCCAGCAGGGACAGGGCGATGCCGACGAGGACCGCGTTGATGGCGGCGACCAGCAGGATGCCATGGGTGTAGCCGGTGAAGGTCCGCCAGGCGGTCCGGCCCGCGAGCGCCACCCGGCCCTGCGCCGGCGGCGGCAGCTGGTCGCAGAACCAGCGCCACTGCCGGTCGCCCGAGTGGGTGAAGAAGACCGAGCAGAACAAGGCGAGGGCGAGGACGGTCAGCACCTCGAGAAGTCGGCCGGCGCCGCTCAGCGCGGTGCTGATGACGGTGGAGCGGTGGCTGGAGAGCAGCCTGCCGATACGGGACTGGACGTCGTCCAGTGCTCCTGGCTCCAGCCGGAAGGGCGGCTCCTCCAGCCGGTGCTCGATCCGGTCGAAGCCCGAGACGAACTCCCGCTCGAGTCCGGTCCGCTGTCCGGCGACGGTTTCGCCCACCAGAGCCAGGCCGCCGAGGACGAGGACGATCCCCGCGACGACCGCGACCGCGACCGCGAGCGGCCGGGGCAGGACACGGGAGAGCAGGTCGGCCAGGGGCTTCAGCACGGCCGTGATGACAAGACCGAGAAAGACCGCGACGGCGATGCGATGGAACTGTCCCAGCACGGAGAACGCGGCCTGGACGACGACGCCGACCACCAGGATGCGCCAGGCGTACGCGGCGGCGCTCCGCAGCGTACGCGGCACACGGGTCTGCGTACCGCCGGTCCGGCCGGGCGGCGACGCGGGCGGGTCGGAGTGGGGGGACATGCCCCTCTTCGTTCCACCCGCGGCCCGGCGGCCCACACGGACGGCCGCGGATTCCCCCGAAGGCCTGGCGGAGCCCGTCCTCGGTCCGGCTCCTCAGACGAGCTGGTAGCCGCGCAGATTGGTGAGCAGGAGGTAGCAGTCCTGCAGGGACCCGGAGGTGTCGCCGAGGGAGCGGTAGATGCCCCACTTCGGGCGCACCCGGTCGGCGAGGAAGGTGTCGACGCCGGTCTTCGAGGCGTCGACGACGGTGGTCGAGCCGCTCTTGAGGATCCAGCGCACCGAGCCGGCCGAGCCGTTGCCGACCTTGATCTGGAAGTCGACGTCGGTCCATTTGTCGTGCAGGGGAGCGAGGTCGGTGCGGCCCACGAGGATGTCCTGCTCGAACAGCTTGAGCTCGATGGTCTGCACCCCGTTCACCCGGCGCAGCGACTGCACGACGATCGGCGAGGTGCCGGTGCCCGGCTGCTTCATCTGCATGATGTGCGTGAAGGTGGTGGTCGCCTTCAGGGAGCTGGGGATGTACATCGAGTAGGTGACCCGCCAGGTCTGACCCGAGGTCCACTTGAGGTAGTCGCTGCCGCTGCCGTTGCGCAGCCCGGTGACCTCCTGGCGCTGACGGTCGGTGGAGGTGTCCCGGTCGGCCATGTGCATGTTGAAGCGCCAGTTGTTGCCGGTGGCGAAGATGTGCGGCTGACCCGATGTGTGGGAGTCGGCGCGGTCGTCCTCGACGGTCTCGAAGGCGCCGAGGCCGGCGCTGCTCGCCGACGGCGCCCATTTCTGCTGCCAGGAGGCGGCGTAGGCGGTGCCGGGCAGGCCGCCGACCGTGGCCGCCGCCGCGCCGCCGAGTGCCGCGCCGAGCAAGGTCCTGCGGGACGCGTTGCGGGATGTGCTCATGATGGACTCACCTCGTTCTCGTTCATATACATGGACTGAGTTCATGCATCAGATTGAGGGGCGTGGAACAGAGTCCCGGTCGGACCGAGCACGGTCAATGGTCCGGACCGATGAGGCCGGATCGGTTTCCGGCCAATCTCCGCGGCGCTGGAAGCTTCGCCCGCGAAACCCGCCGGGCTCAGGCGCCGGGCAGTCCCCAGCGGGGTGCGTCCTCGTTCGCGTGCACGGGCGCGACGGTCAGGTCGGGGCGGTCGCCCCTGGCGGTGATCAGCGCCGACTCGCCCTTGCGCAGGGGGACATGGAGGGCGCCGTCGCCGGCTTCGGAGTACCGCAGGACGCGGCCCCGCCGGTCACGGACATCGACCGGCCCCGCGATCCCGTGCCGTACGACGCAGTCGGCCCCCGCCTCGCTGACCAGCCGCACCCAACGGGTGGCGCCGCCCTGACGGCGGGCGCTCAGCAGGAAGGCGCCCTGGGTGCGGAAGTCGTGCACGACGAGGTCCGCCCAGGCGGCCGGCAGCGCGGGGAACACCCTGATGATCCCGCCCCAGGACTGGCACACCATGTCGTGCAGCGACTGGGCCGCCGACAGGGGCGTTTCGATGACCGGGCCCGACTCCTGGTACATGGTGTTGGGCTTGATGAAGCGGGTCATGAGCTCGCCGAGGTACCGCAGCGCGTCCTCACCCTTGCCGAGCAGCGCGGACATCGAGGCGGCACCCGTGAACGTGTAGCCCTGGAGAGCCCCCTCGAAGCCCACCCAGTGCGCCAACGACCTCTCGATCAGGGCGCGTTCGTCGGGCGTGCGGCCGGTCACCTCGTACAGCGGGTAGACGGCGAGCAGGTGCGAGTAGTGGCGGTGGGACTTCGCGAAGGGGAGGTCCGCGCCGATCATGAAACCGTTCGTGTCCGTCGGATACGCCGCCCGCCTCGCCAGCACCTCGCGCCAGCGGGGGGCCGACGGGTCCTGGACGCCGAGGAGTTCGGCGGATTCGAGGAGGGTGCGGCAGCCCCAGGTCAGGAGCATCAGGTCGTAGTTGCAGTCGCGTGAGTCGCCGCCGTACTCGGGGGAGAAGGTGGCGGGCAGGTGCAGTCTGCCGTCCGGTCCGGGCTCCAGGAAGTGCAGGTAGTAGTTGATCGCCTTACGGAGGAGGGGGTAGAGGACGTCCCGGAGGATCGACCTGTCCATCGTGTGGCGGTAGCTGAGCCAGACGTTGTGCAACGCCCAGGTCAGATTGCCGACTTCGGGGGTCGGCGGGTCCTGGCCGGGGATGCCGACGCCGTACCCCATGAGGGTGCTCGCCGCACCGTTGACCAGGTGGGGGTCGGTGGTGCGGGGGATGCCGAGCGAGTCGGTGCGGTACGGCGTCGGCGTCTCGGCCGCGAGGTTGTCCCGGAACTCGCTCAACGCCCGGGTGATCGCGTCGAGTTCGAGATGGTTGGAGCCGTGGATGAGCCAGTACTCCAGCTGGGCGTTGAGGTTCCACCAGGTGTTGGGCCATGGCGTGGGCTCCAGCCAGGGGCCGCTCGTCGCCATCACCGGAGCGTCGCGGCGGGCCGCGGAGGCGGCCTTGTAGAGCTGGATCCAGTAAAAGCGCTGGATGCGGGCGTCGGGGACGGACAGGAAGCTCTTGCGGTAGTACCCGTGCCACCATGCGCGGTGGTCCACCGCCAGGGCGGAGTACGGCAGCAGGGCCGCGGCACGGACCGTCCGCAGGGCCCGGTCCAGGGCTGTGCTGTGCGGGAACGAGTGGGCGACGTGCACATAGAGCGTCCGCGTCCGGCCCCTGGTCCGCTCCCGCCAGGCGGTGACGTGCTGTCCGCCCGCCAGCAGCGGCTGCACGGCGGCCGTCACCGCGCCGTGGCCGGCGACCTGCGCGGGCGGGTTGCCCCGGTAGCCGTCCGGCAGCGGCTTGAACGCGGCTCGTGGACTGATCGCGTCCGCCGGGTGGAACACCCAGCGGAAACCGCGCTCGCCCGCGCTCGGCGTCACTTCCACGGCGAGGAGCGAGCGGTCGTTGTGGACCAGGGCGCGCAGCGACAGAGTGCCCTTGTCGGTGGTGAGCGTGCCGGTCAACTCGGCGTCGTGCAGCGACAGCCGCCAGTCCAGGCCGGTGATCGCACCCACCGGCTCCAGGGTGAAGTAACCGATCGGCAGCCGGGCCAGGCCGAAGAGGGAGCCGAACTCGGGCCGGTGGTCCTGTACTTCGGAGTGCTGGACGTTGAAGCGCACGGCCGTCGACGCGGCGCCCGGCCCGGCGCTCGGCTCCGCGTAGATCCCGGAGCCGAGGAGGCCGTTGCCGAGGAACGGGCCCTCATACCAGGTCGTCGGCATCCGCTGCCAGACGAGGTCGGCGTCGTCGAGAACGACCCGCCAGGGGTCCTCACGGGGCGTGGCCGCCTCGGCGCGGTCGGCCGCGCTCGCCTGGGCGGCCGACAGGCCGGTGGCCAACAACGCGCCGCCCACGGCGGATCCGGTGGCGAGGACGGTACGTCTGGACGGATCGGGCGCAGAGGGGCAGGGCACGGTGCCTCCAGGCAGGCTCAGTGATTCATCGGAGCTATCCCGTGGCGCAACATAGGGAAGGGGATGATGTACGTCAATGCACTGCGAGAGATCCGATCTATCGGGGGCCAGCGCTCAGGGGCCGTAACAGTGCCCTGCCGCACGCGGACCGTGCGCCGTGTCTCAGCCGAAGCGGCCCGCCACATAGTCCGCCGTCCGGGAGTCCTTCGGGGCGCCGAAGACCTCGGTCGTGGGGCCGGCCTCGACGATGCCGCCCGGGGTGCCCTGTTCGGCGAGGAAGAACGCGCACTGCTGGGAGACGCGGGCGGCCTGCTGCATGTTGTGGGTGACGATCACGACCGTGACCTGCCCGGCCAGCTCCTGGACGGTCTCCTCGACGCGGCGGGTGGAGGTGGGGTCCAGCGCCGAGCACGGCTCGTCCATCAGCAGCACCCGGGGGCGTACGGCCAACGCCCTCGCGATGCACAGGCGTTGCTGCTGGCCGCCGGAGAGCGCGCCGCCGGGCTGGCGCAGGCGGCCCTGGACCTCTTTCCAGAGGCCGGCGCGGGTCAGGGACTCCTCGACCAGGACGTCCCGCTCGCGGCGGCCGGTCCGCGTGCCGGTGAGGCGCAGGCCCGCGACCACGTTGTCGTAGATCGACATCGCGGGGAACGGGTTCGGCTTCTGGAAGACCATGCCGATGCGCCGCCGGGCGTCCGTGAGCCGCCACGACGCGTCGTAGACGTCCTCGCCCTCGAAGAGCACCTCGCCGCCGAACCGGGCGGCCGGGGTCAGCTCGTGCATCCGGTTCAGGGTGCGCAGGAACGTCGACTTGCCGCAGCCGGAGGGCCCGATGAGGGCGGTGACCTCGCCCGCGGGCATCGTCAGCGACACCCGGCTGAGCACCTGGTGGCTGCCGAACCAGGCGGAGACGGAACGCGCTTCGAGGGTGGCGGGGGCGGCGGCCGGAGCAGGAGCGACGGTCGGCAGGACGATCGTGTCGGTCACGGGGGCACCTCGGGTCTAGAGCAGATTGGGCAGGAGTTCGGTGGTGCGGGTGGCGACCTGGAGGCCGAGGACCAGGACGACGGGGGCGAAGACGATCCAGGTCTGGTGACGGCCCCACCGGTGCCAGGTCCACACGGCGGCCACGGAGCCGAGCAGCAGCGCCTGGAGCCACATCACCAGCGGCCAGGGCGCGCCGGACGGGCGGGCCAGCGGCTCCTCGGAGTCAGGGAGCGTGCCGGAGCGGATGACCGCCGCCGGGGTCGGGAAGGGCGCGGAGACCAGCTCGGCGTCCACCCGCAGCAGTCCGGCCGGCATGAAGCGCTGACCGGTGGCGGTGACCAGGACCAGGCGGCCCTTGCCCGCGGCGAGCGGAGCGGGGGCCGGGTCGCCGGCCCGCCGTACGCCGGTGACCCGGTAGGCGGCCTTGCCCTGGCCGGTGGTGACGGTGAACCGGTCGCCCGCGCCGAGGGAGGCGAGCTCGCCGAAGGGGGCGCCGTAGGCGGCGGCGCGGCCCATCAGGACGCTGGTGCCGGTCTGACCGGGCAGGGGGGTGTCCCGGCGGTGGCCGGGGCCCTCGGTCAGGACGGAGGAGTCGGTGCCCTCCAGGACCACCTGGGTCATGCCCAGCCGGGGGACGTCGATCAGCGCGACCGGTGTGCCCGGCGCGAGCAGCCGGCCGTCCTGGTCGGTCTGGGCCACCGGGGCGGTGCCCAGGGCGAGTCGACCGCGCAGTTCGTCGAACGAGGCCTGCTGCGCGGACCGTTCCTGGACGCCGCTGACCAGCAGCAGCTGTGCGGTGATGCCGAGCAGCAGGGCGGCGAGGGCGAGCAGCCCGCCGCGCGCGAGGTGGCGGACGGCGGTGACGCCGCGGGCGCGGGTGAGCGTGCTGGGTACGGCGACCGTCACGGCGGCCCGCCTCCTTCACAGATGTCGGCCCGGCGGCCCGAAGCCCGGGCCGCCGGGATCAGCCACTGGGCTGGGGATCAGGTGGACTTGATGACGAAGTTGGCGCCGCTCCTGCTGTTCACCGTCGTCGAGCCCGCGTAGAAGGCGCGCAGGGTGTGCCGGGCCTTGCTCAGCTTCGGCAGGGTGACGGTGACCTTGCCGCCGCTCAGGGTGCCGGTGGCGATCACCCGGGAGCCCTCGTAGATGCGGACCGTGCCGCCGGGGACGGTGCCGGTCGCGGTGACCTTGACGGTGACCTTGGCGCGGGCCGTGTGCTTCACCGAGACGGGCGCGCTGGTGGAGACCGCGGGCGACGCCTTGGTGACCGCCAGGGAGACGGTCGTCGCGGACGCGTTGAGCTTGGCGGAGCCGCCGTAGGAGACGGTCAGCTTGTGCGTGGCCGGCTTCATGTGGTTCGACAGGCTGACGGTCACCTTGCCGGTGGAGCCGAGGATGCCGGTGCCGAGGGTGGCGGTGCCCTCCTTGACGGTCACCGTGCCGCCCGGCACGACCGCGTGCGTACCGGTGACGGTGACGGCGATCTTCGGGGTCCTGCCGTACGGGGTCGCCGCGGCGGTGGCCTTGGTGGTGCTGGCGTACTTGACCGCGCCGGACCAGATGGCCTCCGCGCCGGTGCCGTTGACGTTGTTCGCGGTGACCGTGGCGGTGTAGGAGCCGGTGGCCAGAGCGGTGAAGGAGTACGACGTGGTGGCCGCCGTCAGGTCCTTCGTGGCGACGACGCCGCCGTCCGCGTCCTTCAGGGTGACGCGGTAGTCGGTGATCGCCTGGGCGGGGGCGGGGCTGGGCGCGGTCCAGGCCAGCTGGAGGCTCGCGTCGCCCAGGGTGGCCTTCAGGGTGGGCTTGGCGGGCGTGCTGCTGTCCAGGCCCGAGATCTCCAGGCCGCCGACCTTGGCGTGCTTGGCCAGGTTGATCGAGCCGTTGTACGACTCGTTCAGGAAGCCGAAGTCGGAGATGACCTTCTCGGCGTTGTCGGAGGCCAGGGCCGCCTCGTGGGCGCCGCTGGTGACGAAGACGTCGTAGAGGTCCTTGTCGAAGAAGATGCTGGTCGCGTCGATGGCCCGGCTCGGGACGACGTTGTAGACGTCACGGCCGAAGGTGGCGTTCTCGTAGTAGCCGGCGACCGGGGTGAGCTTGCCGTTCACTGTGGTGACCGGGCTGGTGTCGCCGCTGTCGTTGGGCAGCGTGATGCTCGCCAGGTGCGCGCCGGCGGCGATCGCGGTGTCGCTCTTGGTGGGGGCGACGCCGTTGTTCTGGGCGATCCAGCTGCCCACGGAGAACGGGACGAGCGTGCCGTCCGTGGTGAGGGCGTCGTTCGCCTGGTTCTCCTGGACGGTCGGCAGGCTCGTGTCCACCGTGTTCTCGTTCAGGCCGATCGCCCCGAGGAAGAACTTGCGGGTGCCGGAGCCGTTCTGCGGGAGGACCGGGTGCACGGTCTGGCCGTTGACCGTGTGGGCGCTGCCGGCCGCGTAGACGTCGTGCAGTTGGGCGACCGTCAGCGAGTCGAGGCCGGAGCCGCGGACCGCGACGCCGACCGCGTCCCGCGCGAACGGGATGTAGGTGAGGGCGTTGCCGGAGACGCTCGGGCCGCCGGAGGACCGGGCGAAGTCGACCTGGCCCTGGACGGCGACACCGGTCGCGGTGGGGAACTTGTCGCCGGTCAGCGACATGCTGAGCGCCGTACGGCCCGGTCCCGAACCGTTGGGGCGGGTGAAGACCGGACCGCCGGAGCGGGTCTGGATCGTGCTGGAGCCGATCGCGTCGTAGGAGGCGAGGCCCGCGCCGGACGCCGACTTCACCGCCGTGGCGGTGTAGTCCGTGCCGTTGACAGTGTCGCCGGCCAGGGCGTTCAGCACGTCCTGGGTGGTGTCGGAGCCCGTGCCGACCAGCTGGCGGAAGGTTCCGGCGGGGGTGGGGTCGGCGTACGCGGGGCTCGCGAGAGCCATGCCGCCGGCCACCACTGAGGCGGCGACGAGGGCCGCCGTGGAGCGCGTTCTGCGCATCGAGAGTCTCCGTGACTGTGCGAATGGGGTGGTGCGGAGAGGGATCTGGCAGGGTGGTGCGGGCCGTCCGCCCCGACTGTCCTTCGGGGCGGGCGGCCGTCTGTGGGGGCGCTCTCAGCGCCGCAGCAGCTTGCGCAGCCGCTCGGGAAGCGCCGGCAGGGCCGGTAGGGCCGGTAGGGCCGGTAGGAGGGTCGCCGTGCGGCCACCGGGCAGTTGCACCCGCAGCGGGAGCCGCAGCCGGCGGCCGCCCGCGAAGGGCGCGCCCACCGCGGCCGCCGCGCCGAGGGCCGCGCCCACGGGAACGGCGTAGCGCAGGGCGTTCGCGGGGTCGTCGGGGGTCGTGCCCAGCGCGGTCGTGCGCACCGCGTCGCCACCGCCGAACGACGCCGAGGCGGCCGGTGAGGCACTCGCGGCGCCGCTCGCCGCCGGGCCGGCGCCGCCGTCGGCCGAAGCACTGCCCGCGCCGGTCTCCGTGCCGGAGCCGCCGGTCGACGAGCCGGCGGAGGAACCGCTGCTCCCGCTGCCGGAGGCACCGCCCTTGTATGCGGCCAGGGCGTTGGCGGCGGCGACGGTGCGGTCGCGCAGCTTCATCGGCAGCGGGGCGTAACCGGCGGGCAGCCGGCCCGGGTCGGCGCCGGTGAGCTGGCCGTCGCCCGCCGCGTACCGCAGCAGGGTCGCGTAGTCCTTGCGGGCGGCGGCGTCGAGCTCGGCGGGGCGGGCGGCGGCGTAGACCAGCTGGGCGAGCGGGTAGGCGGCCTTGGCGGTGGCCGTCGCCGGGCTGATCTCGGCGACCTGGGAACCGGCGGCGCTCGCGGCGGCGGCGGTCAGGGCGGCGGTCGTCGGCGCGGCGAACGTTCCGGCCGCGTTGCGCAGCCGGGCGGTCTGCAGGCCGTAGCGGGTGGCCGAGGCCGCGTCGGTGACGGTGATGACGAACCGGGAGCCGACGGTCTGCGGGCCCGGACTCCTGTAGGCGGGCGGGCTGGCCAGCGGGTCCCAGGTGGACTTCCACAGGCCGTCCGTGCGGCGGGTGTGCAGCGCGGCGGAGTGCATGTCGTCGACGTACGGATGGAAGTCGATCATGCACTGCTGCTGGGTGGCGCCGGTGCCGGGCGGGACGGTGCACCAGGGGTCGCTCTTCGGGTAGTCGTCCGTGCGGGACGGGTCGAAGGCGGCGCCGGTCGGGTTCAGATCGGCGTTCGTGGAGTAGTACGGGTTGACGCGCATGCCCCAGTCGTCGGAGACCCCGCCGAGGAACTGCCGGGCGTCCCTGTCCGACCGGATCCACTGCCACAGCGCCCGGGCCGAGTCGGAGTGGCCCAGCGAGGTGAGCAGGTCGGTGTCGGTGGCCGGGGTCTCGGCGACCGACAGCTCCGCGAACTCGGGGTTCAGCTCCACGAACTCGGGGTCGGTGGCGAGACCGGCCGGGTTGTTCTTCGCCCACCCGTACTTCTTGGCGGCGGTGCCGCTGATCACCGCGCCCCAGGGCGAGTTGCGGTAGGACGAGGTGAGCAGCTTGGCGACCAGCCGCGGGGTGAGGTCGATCGACTCGACCTTCGTGCCCGCGAGTCTCTCCACCGCCTGGGACGCCCCGGCCTTCGGTCTGCGTTCGACGGTGAACCCGACGACGGTCGCGGACAGCGCGACCGGCGCGTACGACGTCGTCCCCGAAGGAGCGGTCGTGCCCTCGTCGGCGCCCAGCGCGCGGGTGGTGAAGGCGAGCCCGGAGCCGCCGTCGCGGGTGAGGCGGGCGCGGGCGTCGGGCTCGCCGAGCTCCGTGTAGCCGTACACCTTGCCGGACGGGCACAGGGCCGCCTGCCAGCTGGTCATCGCGTCGGCCGCGAGCTCGCTGCCGGCGGTGGCGCGTTCGTCCGAGCCCAGGGCGCAGTTGACGCCGACCCGGTTGAAGCCGAGCGGGATCGCGATGCGGTTCTGCCAGTTGCTGGAGGAGACCGGGGAGCCCGCGTTGACCTGGCTCCGGTCGGCGTACGGCTTGCCGTCGAGGTCGAGACGGCCCTGCGGGACGATCACCAGCCAGCAACCGCGCGGCTTGGTCACGCCGCCCGCGGTGACGGGTGCGCCGCAGCCGAGATGCGGGGCCTCGTTGGCGGTCTGGACCTCGAAGAACTCCTTGCCGGTGCCGTCGGCGCCGGTGCGGGCGAAGTCGACCTCGTTGGTGGTGTTGCGGTTGAAGTAGGGGTTGTTCTGGGTGCCGCTGGTGACGGTGTCGCCGCTGACCGGCTTGAAGGGGACCTCGCCCGGCGCGTTCGGATTGGCGGCCCCGTAGCGGTTGTCCTGACCGTAGTTGGCGGGGTCGGCGCTGTAGAAGACGCGGCGGGTGTCGTCGTAGTCGTTGCCCGGCCAGCTGCCCCGGTCGGTGGTCGGGGAGGCGCCGAACTGGCACTGGGTGCGCGACGGGCCGGGGTTGGCCGGGACCGTCCCGTCGTCGTCGCCCCAGCACTGCATGATCTGCACGAAGTCCGTGTTGAACAGCGTGCCCGCGAATGTGGTCGGGGTGCCCCCGGTCCAGGAGACCGTGACCGCCTGGCTGGTGAGGTGCGTGGTCCGGTCGACCGTGAACCTCATGTCCTTGAACTCGCCGCGGCCGGAGACCGTGACGGCGGATCCGCCGCCGGTGCTCGCGGCGGTCGCGGGCGGGGCGGCCTGGGCGAGGGCGAGTCCGGCGAGCGCGCCGACGGCTGCGCCGGCCAGAAGACGGGTGAGAAGACCGCGGACGGCGTTCCTCATCGCGAAGCCCCCTTGTCGCGGAGGAGACGGGACACCACGGACGGCAGCAGAATCAGCCCGAGCACCAGGAACGCGGCGAGCAGCATCAGGGTCTGGGCGCCGGTCCAGCCGGTGCGGCCGGCGACCGCGACCGGCTGGGCCAGGGCGACCGTGCCGTCCGCGGTGGTGGCGGCGTCCCCCGAGCCGCCGGCGGTACCGGATCCTCCGCCCGGGCTCAGCGTCTGACCGGTGTCGGGATCGACGGAGGGCCGGCCGCCCGCGCTTCCTGCGGAGGAGCTGCCGCCGGTACTGCCGCCGGACGTCGTGCCGCCGGTGGATCCGCCGGCGGCAGCGCCGGAACCGGTGCTCGTGCCGGTCGACTTGGCGCCGCCGCTGCCGCCGGTGCAGGACGCGGCGCCCTTCTTGTCGCAGGCCTTGGGGTAGGGGGCCGTCTCGGCGAGCTTGTTGCGGCCGTTGGAGGTGAAGGTGGGGTTGTTGCACTTGCGGATGTCGATGTTCTGCGCCTGCACGCCCGGGATGCGGCGGATCTGGTCGAAGCCGGCCTGGACGAGGTTGATCGGCAGCGGCGAGTAGCCGAGGTCGGGCGCCTGCTGCTGGCCCTGGCACATGAAGTAGTAGGAGAACGCGCCGAGCGTCTTGCCCTTGGCCTTGGTGAAGGTGCCCTGCACCTTCAGCGGCAGGATCATGTACGAGTAGCTGGACAGCGGGTAGTTGCGCCGGTCGCTGTCGTTGTAGACGCCTTCGAGCTGCTGGGTGAGGTAGTCGGCGGAGCTCTTGTTGGTGTTGATCTTCGCCTTGAGGAGCGATACCGCGACGTTCTGCGGGGTGGGCTCGGTGTAGTAGCCGGCGTGGTTGAGGACCTTGGCGACCGGATAGTGCGCGTTGAGGGCGTACGAGTAGTTGACGTAACCGATCGCGCCCTCACCGTAGTTCTGGGCGACGTAGCCGGCCACGCCCAGATCGCCGGACTGCGCGATCATGCCGGAGACGGTGGGGAAGTACGAGGTCTGCCCGCATGCGCCCGAGCGGCCGACCTTGGCGCAGTAGGCCTGCCACAGCGACCTGTGCTGGTTCGCCATCCACATCGTGAACTGGGCGGTCGAGCCGGAGCCGTCGGAGCGCACGACGGGGACGATCGTGCGGTGGGGGAGCTGGAGCCCCGGGTTGTCCGCCTTGATGACGGGGTCGTCCCAGGTCTTGATCACCCCGGTGAAGATCTTCGTGACGACGTCCCCGGAGAGGCGCAGATTGGTGACCCGCTTGCCGTTGACGGTCAGGTGGTACATGAACACCGTGCCGCCGGCGACGATTGGCATATAGGCGTACGATCCCGCGCCCGGGCGTTCGGCCGCGGAGCCGTCGGTCGGGTTGGTCTGGAACGGGATGTCCGAGACGGCGAAGTCGACGGTGCCGGAGAGGAACTGACGCCGTCCGTCGGAGGAACCGGTACCGGCGTAACTGATCCGCATGCCGTACTGGTTGACCGCCCTGCGCCACTCGTCCACGGCGTTCTCGGCCCAGGTGGAGCCTGCGCCTGCGATGGGGGTGTAGCTGTCGGCCGAGGCGGGGGTGGCTGTGGTGAGGATGCCTATGAGCGCGGCCAGGATGCCCAGTCGTCTTAGGGCGTTGATCATCGGTCGCCATCTCCGTGGTCGGGTGCGGGTTGGTTGTCGCTGGTCGCGCCCACGCGGCGGAGCCGCATGTCGATACGGCCCGCGCCCCTTGGTCGGTCGGTGTCGGCGTATCTTTCGACGTCCCGGCGGGACGCTCGCGCCGTTCTGCGGGCCTGGCGTTTCGTCTGGTGCCCGGGGCCCCGCCCGCCGATCACCCGGGCGATCACGAAGAGGATCAGGACGATGGCCATCAGCACCGCCGCCGCGCCGAAGCCGCGCGCGATCATCGTGGGCTCGGGGGACTTGACGAAGTTGAAGACGGCGAGGGGGAGCGAGACCATCGGCCCGCTCGTCGGGTCGGCGTTGAGCGCGGCCGTGAAGCCGGCCGTGAGCAGCACGGGCGAGGTCTCGCCGATGCCGCGCGCCGTGCCGAGGATGACCGCCGTCGCGAGGCCGGAGCGGGCGGTCGGCAGGACGACGTGCCAGACGGTCCGCCAGCGCGGCGCGCCCAGCGCCTCGGCGGCCTCGGTCAGCGTGCCGGGTACCAGCCGCAGCACCACGTCCGCCGCGCGGATCACGATCGGCAGCATCATCACGCTGATCGCGAACCCCGCCGCCAGCCCCGACTTCTGCATGCCGAGGCCGAGGATCCAGACGGCGTACACCATGAGACCCGCCACGATCGACGGCAGCGCGGTCATCGCCTCGACGATGGTCCGCACGAAGCGGGAGAAGCGGCCCGGGAGCTGGTTGAGGTAGACCGCGCAGGCCAGCCCCAGCGGGACCGTGACGGCGAGCGCGATCGCGATCATGATCAGCGTGCCGACCATCGCGTGGGCGATGCCGCCGTTGCTCAGCGGGTCGAGCGGGCCGGCCGCCTGCATGTCCTGGGTGAAGAAGTTGCCGTGCGGCAATGCCTCGCGCCCGCGCCACGCGGTGAAGCCGACGACGAGGGCGAGCGCCGTGAACAACAGCCCCGCCGCCGTCCACAGCACCGTGGTCATCACCCGGTCGCGGACCGCCTGTCCGTCCTCCTCCAGGCCGGTGAGCACGGCGTAGATCGCGAGGAAGGCGGCGTACCAGGTGACGGCGAAGCCCAACGAGCCGGAGAACGGCGCGATCTGACCGAACAGCAGCACCGCGACGCACAGCCCGGACACGGCGGCCCCGCACAGCGCCAGCACACCGGAACGGGTGGGTCCGCCGATGCGGCGCGGCTGGTCGGGAGGTTCGACGGGGGTTTCGAGGGGGGCTTCGAGGGGGCCCGGAGCCGCGTCCGCCACCGAGGGCATCTCTTCTACGACGGTCATCTCATGCCTCGCTCTGCGCGCCGGACCGGGAGCGGGCCACGATGGAGGAGGCGGTGAAGTTGACCGCCAGGGTGAGCAGGAACAGCGCCAGGCCCGCTGCCATCAGCGCAGACATGCCGAAGTCGGAGGCGTCGCCGTAGTGCAGGGCGATGAGGGAGGAGACCGAGTTGGAGCCGGTCTGCAGGATGTGCGGCTGGATGAGGAAGACCGGCGAGATGATCAGATACACGGCGATCGTCTCGCCGAGCGCCCGCCCGAGCCCCAGCATCGTGCCGCCGATGATGCCGCCCTTGCCGTACGGCAGGACGACCGAGCGGATCATCCCCCAGCGGGTGGCGCCCAGCGCGTACGCGCCCTCCCGTTCACCGGCCGGTGCCTGCGCGAACACCTCACGCATCACCGAGCACTGGATCGGCGCGACCATCAGCGCGACGACGATCCCGGCGACGAAGGCGGACGCGGTGTACACGCTCTCGGACGCGAGAGGTTCGCCGGGATCGGCGCCGTCGACCGCGAACAGCGGGATCCAGCCGAACCAGGTCGACAGCCACCGCGACAGTCCGATCACGTGCTGCTGGAGGAAGAACAGCCCCCACAGCCCGTACACCACCGACGGGACGGCCGCCATCAGGTCGACGAGCGTGACGAGGGTGCGGCGCAGACCGCGCGGGGCGACGTCGGAGATGAACAGCGCGGTCCCGACGGCCAGCGGCACGGAGATCGTCACCGCCACGGCCGCGATCAGCAGGGTGCCCGTGAGGACGGCCGCGATGCCGAAGTTGTGGACGTCCGGCTGCCATTGGGCGGTGGTGAGGAATCCGAACCCCCGCGCGCGCAGCGCCTGACCGGCCCTCAGCAGCAGGAACAGTCCGACCGCCGCCATGATGCCGAGGACGACGACCCCCGTGGCCGTCAGCTGGTACCGGAAGATCCGGTCACCGAGCCCCCGGGCCGTGTGCAGTCGGCGTGGCACGGGTGGGTCCAACTTTCCGAACATGCCGGATCTATCGGGCTCCGGTTCATCGGCAGCGTCCAGTACGGACGTCACTGCGCCCCCCAAAGGAAACGTTTCTCCGCAAGCGGCTTCGTGATCGAGGCGCGCGTGCAGAGTCAATGGCCGAATCCTTTCCCCCCAACGCGTCGGATGTGGACGAGATGTGAACCCCTGATGTCTCTTTCGTGGGGGCGCTGTGGGGCTGGATGGTGGCCTGGGGGTGTCGCGGGTGACTCGAAGGGTTCAGGGGGCTGGTCGGCGCAGACCCGCGACGAGGAACGCGACCAGTCGGCGTGCGTCGTAGCGGGAGTCGCTGTCGGCGCCGATGCAGAGGTTTCCGATGCCGCGCATGAGTTGGTAGGCGTCGAGGTCGGCGCGGATCTCGCCGGAGGCGGCGGCGGCGTCGAGGAGTTGGGTGCACACCGGCAGGAGGCGGTCGAGGAAGTAGGTGTGCAGCGCCTCGAAGCCGGCGTTGTCCGTCTGCATCGCGGCTGCCAGTCCGTGCTTGGTGACCAGGAAGTCGACGAAGAGGTCGACCCACTTGCCCAGGGCCGCGTGCGGTGTCGGGCCGGCCGCGAGCAGAGCCGGGCCGGCCTCGGCGCAGGCCTCCACCTGATGGCGGTAGACGGCGATGACGAGATCCGCCCGGGTGGGGAAGTGGCGGTAGATCGTGCCCATCCCGACGCCGGCCTCGGCCGCGATGTCGCGCACCGGCGCCTCCACGCCCGAGGTGACGAAGACCGCGGCGGCCGCGTCCAGCAGGATCTGCTGATTGCGCCGGGCGTCCTTGCGCTTGGACCCGGCCGCGCTGCCCGCCTTCTGGCCGCTGTCGTTCACCGCGGCCCTCCTTCCGTGACGTCTGTGACGTCTGTGGCTTCCATGGCTGAACCTTGCGAAGCGGAACAGTGTTCCGTATCGTAAGCGGAGCAAGGTTCCGGTTTGCTCATGATGGCAGACCGGGGGACCGGCGGCCATGCCGTCATGCCATCACACGCCACCCGCGTCCACCCGGCCCGGCCTGCGGCGCGCTTCGCCGCCGGGCTCGCCGAACCAGGACTCGAAGAAGCCGAAGAAACCGAAGAAACCGAACGGAAGGCACCTCCATGTCCGGATCGACCGCTCCGACGACCTTGACCACCTCGACCACCTCGACCACCGTGATCTCCGCGAAGCCCGTCGTCCTGTCCGCCCCGGGCCGGGGCGAGGACCTCCAGGTCCGCGTGTCCGCCCCCGCCACCGGCGCCGACCTGCCCGTCATCGTCTTCTCGCACGGCTTCGGCTGGTCGATGAACGGTTACGCTCCGCTGGCGGACCACTGGGCCGCGCACGGCTTCGTGGTCGTCCAGCCCACCCACCTCGACTCCCGGACGCTCGGCATCCCCGCCGAGGACCCCCGTACGCCGCGGATCTGGCGCATCCGGATCGAGGACCTCACGCGCGTGCTGGACGGACTCGACGTGCTGGAGGCCTCCGTGCCGGGCCTCGGCGGGCGGATCGACCGCGATCGCATCGCGGTGGCCGGCCACTCCTGGGGCGCCCAGACGGCGAGCACGCTGCTGGGCGCGCGGGTCCTCGACTCCGCCGGCGCGCCAGGCGAGGACATGTCCGACCCTCGGGTCAAGGCGGGCGTGCTGCTCGCCCTGACCGGCCTGGGCGACGACCTCACTCCGTTCGCCGCCGAGCATCTCCCCTTCCTGAGGCCGTCCTTCGACGCCATGACCCCGCCTGCTCTCATCGTCGCCGGGGACAACGACCGGTCCCAGCTGTCCACCCGTGGACCGGACTGGTTCACCGACCCCTACACCCACAGCCCGGGCGACAAGAGCCTGCTCACCCTGTTCGGCGCGGAGCACTCGCTCGGCGGCATCCCCGGCTACGAGGTCGCCGAGACGACCGACGAGAGTCCCGCCCGCGTCGCCCTGATCCAGCAGCTCAGCACCGCTTTCCTGCGCAGCGTCCTCTACCCCGGGGACACCGGTTGGAAGGCGGCGACCGTCGCACTCGAGGGCGACCCCGACCCGCTGGGGAAGCTGCAGAGCAAGTGACGACTCACGGTTCCATGGCGCAATCTCCCACTCCCCGCTTCGGGATCATGACCGCTCCCTCGCAGGTCGACTACGACGACATCCTGCGGGTCTGGCGTGAGGCCGACACCCTCCCGGAGATCGAGCACGCATGGCTGTTCGATCACCTCATGCCGATCGGCGGCGACCCCGACGGCGTGACCTACGAAGGCTGGACTCTGCTCTCCGCCCTGGCCGCCCACACCCGACGGCTGCGTCTGGGCGTGATGGTGACCAGCAATCGTTTCCGGCCGCCGGCGATGCTGGCGAAGATCGCCGCGACCGTCGACGTCGTCTCCGGCGGACGCCTCGACTTCGGCATCGGCGTCGGCTCACGCCCCGGCCACCCCTTGGCCCGGCGCGAGTACGCCGCCCACGGTCTGCCCTTCCACGACACCGCCCAGGCCGTGGGCGGCCTCGCCGAGGCGTGCACGGTGATCCGGCGGCTGTGGACCGAGACCGAGCCGTTCGACTTCCACGGCACCCATGTCCAGCTGACCGGCGCCTTCGGCAACCCCAAGCCGGTCCAACGCCCCCACCCGCCGATCCTCATCGGCGGGCGCGCCGCCTCGACGCTGCGGGTGGTCGCCGAGCACGCCGACCTGTGGAACATCCCGGGCGGCGACATCGTCGACGCCGTCGAGCGCAGCGCACTGCTGGACCGCTACTGCGCCGAGATCGGGCGCGATCCCGCCGCCATCACGCGCTCGATCGTGCTCCACGTCTCCTATGACGACCCCGGCGCGACCCGGGACGCGATCGCCGAAGCGATCGACGCCGGTTTCCGGCACATCGTCCTCGGACTGGCCGCGCCCTACCCCGACGACGTCGCACGCTGGGTCGCGGAGCAACTCGTCGCCGCCTCGCTCGGGGGACGCCGCCCGGTGTGAGGGCACCGCATCGAGGCCGGCCGGGGGTGCGAGGCCGACGCCTGGGCGGCCGACCTGGTCACCGGTCTCGGCCCGTACTGGCCGGCCTCGTACCCGGCCGGCCTCGTACCCGGTCTCGAACCGGCCTCGGTCCCGTACCCGGCCTCGGTCTCAGCCCTGTGCCGCGGTGATGTTGACCATCCACGTGATGCCGAAGCGGTCCGTACACATGCCGAACACATCGCCCCACATCTGCTTGTCCAGCGGCACCGACACCGTGCCGTCGGCGGACAGCTTGTCCCAGTAGCCGCGCAGCTCGGTGTCGTCGTCCCCGCTCAGGCTCACGGAGAAGTTGGTGCCGACGGTGAAGTCCGTGCCGGGCGGGGTGTCCGCGGCCATCAGGGTGAAGCCGCTCGGGGTCTCCAGCATGCCGTGCATGATCTTGTCCGCGCCGGCCGAGCCCGGGGCTTCGCCCTGGCCGAAGTCGCCGTACGTGTTCAGCGACAGGGTGCCGCCGAAGACCTCCTTGTAGCGCTCCAGCGCCTGCCGGGCCTCGCCGGCGAAGGTGATGTAGGGGTTGAGTCGCGAAGCCATGGAATCCTCCTGAAAGAGGCAGCGGGTCGGTTCTGCGGACATTAGCCGGGGGCACTGACAACGGCACCCGGGACGGTTCCGGCTGCATCGGCTCCGTCCCCCATATGACCGACGCGAGACGCCGAACTCATCGGTGGTCACGGACGTTGTACCTTCGTCGACGGGAACGAGGGGCGGCTCCGGGGCCTGCCCGCACGGAAGGGGATGGTGGAGATGGCCACGCAGGTCGGCACCGCCACGCAACCCCGTGCGCCGTTGAGCAGGCAGCGGGTGCTGAGTGCCGCCGTCGCCCTCGCCGACGAAGGCGGAGTCGACGCGCTCAGCATGCGCAGGATCGCGCAGGCGCTCGGTGTCGTGCCCATGGCGCTGTACAAGCACGTGGCGAACAAGAACGAGCTGCTCGACGGCATGATCGACGCCCTCGTCGGCGAGATCGACCCGCCGGCCGACGACGCCGACTGGAAGACCGCCGTCCGGCTGCGGGTGCTGTCGGCCCGCCGCATGCTGCTGCGCCACCCGTGGGCGCCCGAGGTCATCGAGTCGCGGATGAAGGCGCGGTCCGCCCCGACGCCCGCACTCATGGCGTATCTGGACTCGATGATCGGGATCTTCCGGGCCGGGGGGTTCTCACTCGACCTGGTCCATCACGCGATGCACGTCATGGGGAGCCGTCTGCTGGGCTTCTCCCAGGAGTTGTTCGAGGACAGCTCCGACCGCGAGCCGGATCCGGACGCGCTGCCGCCCGAGGAGATGGCCGCGCGCTATCCCCACATCACGGAACTGGCCATGGCGGTCGCCCATGACGAGGAGTCCGTGGTCGGCTCGGGCTGCGACGACCAGTTCGAGTTCGAGTTCGCGCTGGACCTGACCCTGGACGGCCTCGAACGGCTCCAGCGCACGACCTGATCCACTCGCGTGGTTTGTCTTTTTCGGTCCTCTTTCCTCTCCTTTCCTCTTCGCCCCTTGACGGGTGTACGGCGTACACCTACCGTGCGACTGGAGGTGTACGCCGTACACCTCCAGTCGCGATCACGAGGTGACAGGGGAGACGAGACCTGATGAAGGCGATCGTTCAGGAGCGGTTCGGTCCGCCGGACACACTGCGGCTCGCGGACACCGACCGGCCGACGGCCGGGGCCGGCCAGGTGCTGGTACGGGTGCATGCCGCCGCCCTCAACCCCTACGACTGGCACATGCTGCGCGGCGACCCGTATGTGGCACGGCTGATGGGCGGAGTGGGGCTGAACCGGCCCAAGCGCCGGGTCGCCGGCATCGACGCGGCCGGACGGGTGGAGGCGGTCGGCGCCGACGTGCACGGGCTCGAGCCCGGCGACGAGGTGCTGGGCTTCTGCCCGGGCTCCTTCGCCGAGTACGCGCTCACCACCGCGGACCTGCTGGTGCCCAAGCCCGTCGGCCTGACCTTCGAGCAGGCCGCGGCCGTGCCGATGGGGGCGGTGACCGCCCTGCGCGGCATCCGGACCGTGGGGCGGACGCAGGCCGGGCAGCGGGTGCTGGTCAACGGGGCCGCCGGTGGCGTCGGCACGTTCGCCGTGCAGATCGCCGCGGCCCTCGGCGCGGAGGTCACCGGGGTGTGCAGTGCCCGCAACGCCGACCTGGTGGCCGCACTGGGCGCCGCGCATGTCGTCGACTACGCCCAGGAGGACTTCACCGACGGTCGCGTGCGCTACGACGTCATCCTGGACAACGTCGGCAACCGCCCGCTGAGCCGGCTGCGCCGGGCGCTCGCCCCGAGCGGGACCCTGGTGGCCAACGGCGGCGGCTCGCCCGGCCATGTCTTCGGAGCGGTCGGCTCCATGCTGCGGCTGGTCGCGGCCGACGCGTTCGCCCGGCAGCGGCTCCGCCCGATCCTTCCGTCGGCCCCGGCCGGTCCCACCCACGAGGACCTGCTCGCCGTCATCGCGCTCATCGAGGCCGGCACGCTCACCCCGGTGGTCGACCGGACCTACCCCCTGGCCGACACCGCCGAAGGCGTGCGCCATGTGGAGCGGGGCCATGCCCGCGGCAAGGCCGTGATCACCGTGCTGTGAGTGCTGTGAGTGCTGTGAGTGCTGTGAGTGCCGTGAGCGCGCGGAGCGGCGGGTCGCCCCGTGTGACGGACGCTCAGGGCGCCGCTGTCCGCGAGGCGGTCGGCGTCACGTACACCCGCCAGCCGGCCACCTCGTGCCAGGGCCAGGCGCGCGCGTACGCGGGCGGGCCGGCGTCCCCCTTCGCCAGTACGGCGACGGGGGTGTGGCGCGCGGTGTGCAGCAGGGTCGCCGCCGTGGTGTTGGCGTTGTGGCCGACGGTCGCCACGGAGGAGCAGCCCGCGTAGAAGGCGATCGGGACGTTGAAGTGCCCGGTGAGCAGACAGGGCGGCCGGATGCCGAGCCGGTGCAGGCCGGCGGCGACGTGGGTCCAGTTGTGGTGGGCGGCCGTGGTCCGCCGCACCGTGCGGTCCAGCACGGCGAACTGCACGGCGAGGTGCCCGGCCAGCGCGACGGTCACGCAGATCACCGCCACCGTCCGCCGGATCCGGCCCGGCGTCGTGACCAGGCGGACGAGCAGGTCGGCGACCGGCACGGCGAGCAGCGCGTAGGCGGGCAGCAGGAAGCGGGGCGCGGCGTATCCGATGAGGAAGAGGTAGGGGAAGGCCGCCGTCGCGGCGCAGGCCAGCGGCACCAGCGTGGCAGCCGTGCGGCGGGCCCGGACGGCGACCACGAGTGCGAGGGCGGCGAGCAGCGGGAGGGCGTACCACCAGAGCGTCACCGCCGGGTGGGGCAGGTCGCCCGTGCACGGGCGGCACAGGGTACGTCCGCCCATGCTGCGCAGTTGGTCCGCGACGGCGATGTTCCAGCCCAGGCCGCCCTGGATGCGGGAGCCGTCCGACAGCCGCTGCGCCAGGCCGCCGTAGGAGACGTACGCCTCGACGACCCACTGGGCGGCCCCGGCGACCAGGCCGCCGGCCAGCGCCGGCAGCAGCGCGAGCCGCCGCCACTTCGGTACGCACACGAGCAGCGCGAGCAGCGGCAGGGTCGCCCAGAGTGCGTCCGTGGGGCGCATCCAGGCCATCAGGGCGGCGCTCAGGCCCACGCCCCACAGGGCCGTGCGGTCGCGGCGGTCGTCCTGGGCGCGCAGGAAGTACCCGGTGCCGGCCAGGGCGGCGACGGCGACCCAGTAGTTGGGCATGGCCTGCGGGCCGTAGAACAGCGTCACCCACAACGTGGCGAACAGGCCGCCCGCGGTCGCGAGGACGCGGATCGGGAAGACGCCCCGCCAGGCGTGCAGCGCGAGGAACAGCGTCAGGCCGGACAGGGCCGCCAGGTAGACCCGCAGCAGTTCGGTGGACGACGACCACGCGGCGATCGGGGCCACCAGCAGCGGGACGCCACGGGCGCGCGGGGCGCTGAAGAACGCGGCCGGCGCGTGCGGGCTGACCTGGCTGACGTAGACCGTCTCGTCCCAGCCGAGTCCCATCCCCGGCCGGACGAGGAGGAGTTGGGCCAGGGTGAAGGCGCCTGCGACGAAGGCGAGCCATGCAGTGCCGCGAACCGGCCACCGAGCGCCCTCGGCCGTCGGCGCCACTCGCCCGCGGGCGCTGCCGACCAGCGTGGCCTGGGAGCTGTCGGTCATCGCTCACCCCTTGCCCCTACCGCCCGCAGGGTCCGTTTCGCCCCATGGGACGCGGGGCTGCGACAAGGGCCGGTCCAGCAGCCCCTACAGCCGCAACGTTTCATCCATGGTCGGCCCGGGCGCGCGGGGCACCGCCGAACGGCGTAACGCGCCTCGATGCTTCAAGGTGCCTCAAGGGCGTGTCGGGTGGTCAAGGTTGGTGCGTGACGGTCACCTGCACGGTCATCGAGCCCCGGTTGTCCTGGGAGCAGAAGCCGGCGACGTCGTTCGCGCCCAGTTGCAGGGTGCCGTTCCCGGCGGCCCGGAAGGTCAGCTTCTGCCCGACGGAGTGGACCGGGGAGTCCTGCTCGCCCACGAGACGCGCCAGCAGGGCGCCGAACGGAGCCGTGGGCTTGACCTTGCAGTCCTTCGCCCCCTCCATCAGCTTGTCGGTGGCGGCGTCGTAGCCGCTCGGCCCGGTCATGGGCCAGTTGCGGTAGTCGCCCGTCCACTCTCCCGAGAGGAAGTGGACGGTTACCGTGTCGCCCCGCTGGACGGACACTCCGGCCACCGGCTGCCAGCTGGTCGCCGACTGGACGACCTGGCGGGTGGTCGTCGTCTTCGGGTCCTCCTTGAGCGGCAGCGTGCCGGTGGCGAAGAGACCGCCCACGACGCCCGCGGCCGCCACGGTCGTACCGGCCAGTGCCCACCACAGCCGCCTCCGGCCCGCCGGACGCGGCGGCTGCGCGGCCGCGGGTCCGAGCGAGGTGGTGTGCACCGCCGTCGGCACGGTCCCCCAGGCCGGGACGAGCCGCCCCTGGCCGCTGGTCACCGTGTCCGCGTCGGCCGACGGCGTCGAGGGCCACGGCACCCGCTCGGTCGCCGACGGCAGTGGCCCGGCGTCGGCCTCTCCCGCCGCCACGCGCCGCAGCGCGGCACGCGTGCCCGCCGCCGAAGGACGCTCGTCCGGGGACTTGCGCAGCAGCGCCTCGATCACCGGACGCAGGGGGCCGAGCCGCTCCGACAGGGCGGGGCCCTCGTACGCCACCGCGTGCAGTGTCGCGGGCCGTGCCGGTCGGCGGAACGGGGAGTGCCCGCCGCAGACCGTGGCGAGGGTCGCGCCCAGCGACCACAGGTCGGAGGCCGGTCCGACCTCCGCTCCCAGCACCCGCTCGGGCGCCATGAAATCGAGGGAGCCGACCAGTTCGCCGGTGGTCGTCAGGAACTCGCCGTCGTCCAGGGCCGCGATGCCGAAGTCGGTGAGGACGGCGGCGCCGCCGGGGCGCAGCAGCACGTTGGCGGGCTTGACGTCACGATGCAGGGTGCCGGCCGCGTGCACGGCTTCCAGCGCGTCGAGGAGTTGCAGACCGAGGGCGGCCGTGTGCTGCGGGGTGAGCGGTCCGGTCTCGGCGATCCGGTGCGCCAGCGAGGGGCCCTCGACGAGTTCCATGACGATCCACAGCCGGTCCTCGGCCTCGATCAGATCGTGGATGCCGACCACGTGCGGGTGCGGCACCCGGGCCACCGCGCGCGCCTCACGGACGGCGCGGCGCACCCGGACGCGGTGCTCCTCGTCGCCGTGGGGGAGGAAGTGCAGTTCCTTGGCGGCGACCGGACGGTCCAGCAGTTGGTCGTGAGCGCGCCAGACCGTGCCCATGCCGCCCCTGCCGAGGACATCCTGGAGCAGATACCGGTCGGCGATCAGTCGTGCTGAGCCGCGCTCCGAATGTGTCGCCGCCTGGTGATCGCCATGTCCGGATATCACGAGCTCTCTCACGTTTCCTTGGGCATTCGTTCGAACGGCGCCGAGCATAGCCGAGCACAGCCCGGTGACATGCCGTCAACTTACCTGTGAGGAAGGGGATTTGACGGACCGGGCAAAGGCCGCCGCCGGGGACCGGCGTCGAACCTAGGGCCGGTCGAGGGCGTGCTCCTTGAGGAAGGCCCCTGCGTGGGCCGCGGCCTCTTCCTTCGTCGCGTACCGGGTGTCGTCGGCGGCCGGGCCGTGCGTTCCGTCGGCGCCCCGGCCGGTCCACGCCCAGCCGCCGGACGCGGGGTCCTGCCCCAGTTCGGCCACTCCGCCGCACAGTTCGAGCGTGGCGCTCGGCTGCGCTGCCCTGGCAGCCGAGCGGTTGACGGCGTCGGGCCACTTCTTGCGGGCGCCCTGTCGGGTGATGCCCCAGACGGCGCCCAACTGTTCGTAGCTCGCTCCGTAGGCTCCGGCGGTCCCCGCCGCGACGGCGGTCAGCCGCTTGACCTCCGCGTCCACCGCCTTCCAGGCGGCCAGCACGGACAGCGCCACCTCGACCGGATCCGCCTCCCACATGCGGTCCGCGGGCAGCCCTGAGGCTCGCGAGCGCAGCGCCGACGCGAGCGGATGGAGAGCGTCGTAGAGGGCCTTGTCGAGCTCTGTCTGTTCCTCGGGGGTGATCTCGGATGAGGTCATGCGACAACTCTAGTTAACGAATAGCATCTTGTAAACTTTTGTTTCCGAGTCGGATCGCCGCGACGTGGGGCCGTAGCCGGCCGAGCGTTGTCGCGCAGTGCTGTCACGAAATGTGTGAGTGGCTGTGTCGATGGTTGCGTGATGGGATCGACCCGTCCCGTACGTCGCGTCGACCTCACGGCGCGTCGACCCGGTGGAGGAGGGTTGCCGTGAGCGATCGTCAGCACCCGACCGGGCCGGACGACGGTTCCGTGCCGCGATCGGAGTCGGCCGGCGGGCCGAGCGCACGGGAAGCCGTCCGCCTCGCTGTGGTGATCGGCGCCCTCGGCGTCGTGTTCGGCGACATCGGGACCAGCCCGATCTACACCCTCCAGACCGTGTTCAACCCGGACGACCCGCACCCCGTCCCGGTCAGCACGGCGAACGTGTACGGGGTGGTGTCCCTCGTGTTCTGGTCGGTGATGATCATCGTCATGGTCACCTACGTCCTGCTGGCGATGCGCGCCGACAACGACGGCGAGGGCGGCATCATGGCGCTGATCACGCTGCTGAGGCGGCAGAGCGAACAGCGAGGACGACAGGCCGCCGCCTTCCTCGCGGCGCTGGGCATCTTCGGCGCCTCGCTGTTCTTCGGAGACAGCATGATCACCCCCGCGATCTCGGTCCTGTCCGCGGTCGAGGGGCTCAAGGTCGTCGAGCCGTCCATGGACGACGCGGTCGTCCCGATCACCGTAGTGATCATCGTGGCGCTGTTCCTGGTGCAGCGCAGAGGGACCGCGGCCGTCGGCAGGGTGTTCGGACCGGTGATGATCCTCTGGTTCGTCTCCATCGGAGCCTGCGGCGTGGACGGCATCGTCGACCACCCGGAGATCCTCAAGGCGCTGTCGCCGTCATACGCACTCGGCTTCCTGACCGGCCACTTCGGCACCGCGTTCTTCGCCCTGGCCGCGGTCGTGCTGGCGGTCACCGGCGCCGAGGCGCTCTACGCCGACATGGGGCACTTCGGACGCCGGGCGATCACCCGCGCCTGGCTGCTCCTCGTCTTCCCCGCGTGCATGCTCAGCTATCTGGGCCAGGGCGCCCTGATCCTGGGCGACCAGGCGCACGTCAGCAGCCCGTTCTTCCTGCTCGTGCCCGAGTGGGGTCGATGGCCCATGGTCGTGCTGGCCACGGCCGCGACGGTGATCGCCTCCCAGGCGGTGATCACCGGGGCCTACTCGGTCGCCTCCCAGGCGGCCCGGCTCGGCTACCTGCCCAGGCTGCGGATCGAGCACACCTCCGAGTCCACCATCGGCCAGATCTACGTCCCGTGGATCAACTGGCTGCTGATGGTCTCGGTCCTCACCCTCGTCTTCGCCTTCCGCAGCTCCGCGGCGCTGGCCTACGCGTTCGGCATGGCGGTGACCGGGACCATCACGATCACCACCCTCCTGTTCTTCTACGTCGCCCGGGTCAAGTGGGCGACGCCGCGATGGCTGCTCGCCGGCGGCCTGAGCGTGCTGCTGTTCGTGGACCTGCTCTTCGTGGCGGCCAACCTCACCAAGCTCGTCCACGGCGCCTGGCTGCCGCTGCTGATCGGCGTCACCGCGTTCACCGTCATGACCACCTGGCAACGCGGCCGCGCGATCGTCACCGAGGAGCGGGTACGGCACGAAGGCCCGCTGCCCGAGTTCATCGACCGACTGCGCACCGGGGAGGCGCCGACGTTCCGGGTGCCCGGTACGGCCGTCTTCCTCAACCGCGGCAGACAGACGGCGCCGCTGGCCATGCGGGCCAACGTCGAGCACAACCATGTGCGACACGAGCAGGTCGTGATCCTCTCCCTCGAGACCGAGCCCGTGCCCAGGGTGCCGGCCGACCGGCGGATGAGCGTGGACCCCCTCGGCTACGGCGACGACGGGATCATCTACGTCACCGCCCGGTACGGCTACCTGGAGACACCGGACGTGCCCGCCGCACTGGCGACGCTCGACCCGGCCCTGACCGAGGGGCGGCTGGAGTTGGACCAGGCGTCCTACTTCGTGTCGAAGATCAAGCTCCGGCGAGGAACGGAGCCGACCATGGCGGCCTGGCGAAAGCGGCTGTTCATCGCCACCTCCTACATCACCGCGGACGCCGCCGAGCACTTCGGCCTGCCCCGCGACCGCACGGTCATCATGGGAGCGCACATCGACGTGTAGCGGATCCCTCGACCGTGATCCCGGACACCGACGGCTCTCGCGCGAGCCCTGCATCCGCTCGTCTGACCACGCGTCACCGGCCCCAGATCATCCGGTAGGCCTCCTGGTAGCCCGACGGGTCCCAGGAGGTGGCGCCCTGGCTGTTCTCGGCCGTCGCGATGTGGACGGGGGCCACATACCCGCTGGCGGGCCGGCCGGAGAAGGCGCGGTTGAACTCGTCGACGATCTGCCAGCCCTGCAGGGTCAGTGGCTCGGGCACCGTGGCGGACTGGTACTGCCTGCTGTCGATGCGCTGGAAGGCCGAGGGGTCGCCGTCGCCCGCACCGATGTTGAAGGGCGGGCCGGAGCCCTTGCGGCCGGCCGCGCGGAAGGCGGGGGCGGCGTCGGCGAAGTACAGGTCGTTGATGGCGACGGAGTGGGTCCACCTGCCTCGGAACCGGGAGAGGAGGGTGGAGATCTCCCACCGGGTGCGGTTGCTCGCGTCCGCGATCGGGATGTTCTCGTACGAGAGCAGCCGCACGCCCGAGCAGGTGGCGAGTTCCTCTCTGATCAGTTCGGACTTGTGCTTGGCGAACGGGATCGAGGCGTCCGTGATGAGCACGACCCCGGCGCGACCGTCGGAGTGCGCGATGATCCACTGCGCACTGATGTCGGCCACGTCCTCGACCCGCGTGGTGACGTTGGTGAAGAGCTCGGGGCGCCGACTGGGACCCGGTGTGGCGACCGCGTGCCAGCCGATGAGCGGGATGCCCTCGGCGTTGGCCCGGGAGACCTGCCGGGTCGTCGAGCCGGGGTCGAAGCCGCCGATGACGATGCCGGACGGCCTGAGCGTCACGGCCTCGCTCATGGCCGCCTGGATGCCCGCGGGCGTCCCTCCGCCGTCGATCACCCGGACGTTCCATCCGATCGCCCGCGCGGCCTCCCGCACCCCCTTCGCGGCGCCCGCGACCCCGGGATTGATCATGGCCTGGGCGACGTAGACGAGGCTCTTGCCGGATGTCGCCGCGGGCCCGGTGGTCGGACCGTTCCAGGGGACGTCGGTCTGCTCCGCCCGGATGACGGCGGCCTGAGCCCTGCCGCGAACGGAAGGACAGCCGCCCGGACCGCCTGTCGAGGCCCCACCCGACCCGTCCGCCGAGCCCCGCTCGCACCCGACGAGAAGGCTTGCCGTCGCCGCCGCCGCCAGGACACCCGCAACGAGCCGCGACCGCGGACTGCGGACCGGGCGGCGGTCCCGATACCCAGGGCGGGCCGGCGGCGAGGCCCGCCGGGTTCGCCCGGTCATGGTGTGGGGCCCGTCGTGCCGGCGGGTTCCGGCGCCGGTGCGGGCTCCGGGCCCCTGCGCAGACGGTGGCGGGCTGTGTAGCCGGCCAGGCCGACGGCGGCCAGGAGGGTGCCGCCGTAGAACAGGGGGACCGCCCAGAAGTCGGCGCCCAGTTGGCCGATGCCGGTGAGGCCCACCGCGAGGACCGCGACGGCGACCACGGTGCCGAAGGAGTTGGGACGGCCGGGCTTGATGGCCGTGGCGCCGAGGAGCGCGCCGACGAACGCGGGCAGCAGATAGTCGAGGCCGACGCTCGGGTTGCCGATCCGCTGCTCGGCCGCGAGCAGCACGCCGGCGCAGCCGACGATCAGCCCCGACGCGGTGAACGCGTAGACGGTGTATCTGCGGGTCGGGATGCCGACGAGGTCGGCGGCGCGCGGGTTCGAGCCGATGACGTACAGGTACCGGCCGAGCGGCAGTCGCTCAAGCATCAGCCAGAGCACGACCGCGAGGGCGAGCACGTAGAACGCGGGGACCGGCAGGCCGAGGAACGTGGAGTCGTACAACTCGGTGAACGCGGTCGGGAGGCCTTGCGGGCCGGGGACGATCCGGCCGCCCTCGGTGACCCAGCCGGTCACGGCGTAGAGCATGCTGCCGGTTCCCAGGGTGGCGATGAAGGAGTCGATCCGGCCGAACACGACGATGACGCCGTTGACGACGCCCATGACCGCCCCTCCGACGATCACCGCGAGACAGGCGAGCGGCCAGGGCCACCCGGCGTGCACGATGAGCTGCATGACCATGACGTGCGCGAGGCCGAGGGCGTAGCCGAGGGAGAGGTCGAACGAGCCGGTCACGATCGGGACCATGGCGGCGAGCGCGAGGACGGCCGGGATCGACTGGGTGTAGAGGATCGAGTCGACCGTGTCCAGCGTGGGAAAGGTGCGGGGCAGGGCGAGGGAGAAGACCAGGAAGAGCAGGGCGGTCAGGGCGAGCAGACCATACGCGCTGATGAGCTGCCCACCGGGGCGATGTCCCCCGGGTCGCCCGCGCGGGGCCGTCATGTGTGCGCCGGGGGTTCGGAAGGGGGCACGGACGGCGGAGCGGAAGGCGGCACGGACGGCGGGCTGGAAGGCGGCACGGACGGTGGCATGGAAGGCGGCATGGCCGAGGCCGCTCGGGTGAGTTCCGCGACCGTGAGGGCCGTACCGCTCAGTTCGGACGTCACGGCTCCGCGCACGAAGACCAGGGCGCGTCGGCACACGCTCGCGACCTCCTCGAAGTCGGTGGAGACGAGCAGGACCGCGAGGCCCGCGGCCACCGCCTCGTCGAGCAGGCGATGGATCGCGGCCTTCGCCCCGACGTCCACGCTCGCGGTCGGCTCCTCGAGGATCAGCAGCCGCAGATCCACACGCAGCCACCGGCCGAGCATGACCTTCTGCTGGTTCCCGCCGGACAGGGTGGCGATGGGCGCCTCGCTGTCGCGGGGGCGCACCGAGAACCGTTCGATGAGCGCGGCGGCCTCGGCGCGTTCGCGGCGGGGGAGGAGCGGGCGCAGCGCGGACAGGCCTCCCGCACGCGGATTGGCCAGCAGGTTCTCCCGGACGGTCAGCCCGGCGGCGCAGCCCTCCCGCACCCGGTCGCCCGGCACGAAGCCGACTCCGAAGCCCACGGCCTCCGCGACCGTACGGGGGCGGTACGGCTGTCCGCCGAGCAGGGACCGCCCGTCTAGGAGGGGCCCGGACCCGGCGAGGGCCCGGCCCAGCTCCAGGTGTCCGGCCCCCGAGAGGCCGACCAGGCCGAGGACTTCCCCGGCCCGCAGCTCCAGGCCGACCGGCCCCGTGCCGACGGTCCGTACGCCGTCGAGGTTCAGGAGGGCAGGTCCGTGGGCCGGAGCCATGGCGGGCCGGTGACCGATCGGTCCCACGCCATCTCTGTCCCTGCCTCCGTCCCCGTCTCCGACTCCGTCCCCGTCTCCGCCGACGATGTCGTGGACCAGGCGGACCGGGCTGTGGTCCGCCAGTGGGCCGTGGCTGACGAGGCGGCCGTCCCGCAGCACGGCGAAGGAGTCGGCGACCCGGTACACCTCGTCCAGCCGGTGGGTCACGTAGAGGATGGCGTGCCCCCGGACGCGCAGGGCGTGCAGCACGTCGAACAGCCGGGCGCAGTCGGCGGCCGGGAGGCGGGCGGTCGGCTCGTCGAGGACGATGAGCTTCGCGCGGGCCGCGAGTGTTCTGGCGATCGCGACCAGCGAGCGCTCGGCCGGATCGAGCCCGGCGATCGGCGCGTCGGGGTCGAGCTGTCCGGCGACGGTCCGCAGGGCGTCGGCGCAGCGCTCGCGGGTCCGCCGCCAGGAGATCAGTCCGGCGCGGCGCGCATAGCCGGCGCTCAGGGCGATGTTCTCGGCGACCGTCATCCACTCCACGAGACCCAGGTCCTGGTGGATGAAGGACATGCTCCGGGAAGCGGCGTGACTGCCGAGCGGGTGCCCGTCCACCGTGATCCGCCCCGCGTCGGCTTGGTGGACGCCGGCCAACACCTTGATCAGCGTCGACTTCCCCGCGCCGTTCGGCCCGAGCAGGGCGAGCGTGCTGCCGGGGTGGACGTCCAGGTCGACGTCGTCCAGCGCGATCGTCCCGCCGAAGCGCTTGCGGAGCCCGCGGACGCGGACCAGGGGCTCCGACGCGAAGGGACGCATGAGTCGATCCTATAGGGATCATTCATTACATTTCAGACATTCACTTCGCGTGCCTGCCTCGCATGCCTGGTTCACGCCGCGTCGAGCTCGCATTCGGCCCAGATGACCTTGCCCTGCGCGAGGTAGCGCGTGCCCCAGCTCCGGGACAGCTGCGCGACGAGGAACAGGCCCCGTCCGCCCTCGTCGGTGCTGGCCGCCCGGCGCAGGTGCGGGGCGGTGTTGGCGGCGTCGGAGACCTCGCAGATCAGGGCGCGGTCGTACAGCAGCCGCACCCGGATGGGCCCGGAGCCATGGCGGACGGCGTTGGTGACCAGCTCGCTCAGGATCAGCTCCGCGGCGAACGAGGCCTCGTCGAGTCCCCAGTCGGCCAGCTGCCGCAGGGCGGCCGCCCGCACGTCGCTGACCAGGGCCGGGTCGGCGGGCAGCTCCCACGTCGCGATGCGGTCGGGGTCCAGCGCGTGGGTGCGGGCGACGAGCAGGGCGATGTCGTCGCAGGGGTGGGCGGGCGCCACGGTGTCCAGGATCGCCTGGCACGTCTCCTCGGGGGTGCGCCCCGGCTGGGCCAGGGCCTCGCGCAGCTGTTCGAGGACCACGTCGACGTCGCGGTGCCGGTCCTCGATGAGCCCGTCGGTGTAGAGGACGAGCTGACTGTCCTGGGGGACGTCGATCTCGACGGCGTCGAAGGGCAGCCCGCCGAGTCCCAGCGGCGGCCCGGCCGGCAGATCGGGATAGGACACCGTGCCGTCGGGGCTGACCAGCGCGGGCGGCGGATGGCCGGCGCGGGCCATGACGCACCGCTGTGTGGTCGGGTCGTAGATGGCGTAGAGGCAGGTCGCGCCGATGATGCCGACGCCCTCGCCGTCGGGGTCCTCCCGGTCCAGCCGTCCCACGAGGTTGTCGAGGTGGACGAGGACCTCGTCCGGCGGGAAGTCGAGTTCGGCGTAGCTGCGCGCGGCGGTGCGCAGCCGGCCCATGGTGGCGGCGGAGAGCATGCCGTGCCCGACGACGTCGCCGACGAGGAGGCCGATGCGGCTGCCCGAGAGCGGGATGACGTCGTACCAGTCGCCGCCTACGTCGGATTCGGCGGGCAGATAGCGGTGGGCGACCTCGACGGCGTCCTGATCGGGCAGGCCGTGCGGGAGCAGTCGGCGCTGCAGGGCCAGGACCATGGCGCGTTCGTGGGTGTAGCGCCGGGCGTTGTCGAGGGACAGGGCGGCCCGGGTGGAGAGTTCCTGGGCGAGCGAACGGTCGTCGTCCCCGTAGGGTTCCCCGGCGCGGTAGAAGCTGGCGATGCCGAGGAGGACGCCGCGTGCGACCAGGGGGACGGCGATGAGGGAGTGGACATGCTCCAGCAGTTGCCGGGTGTGCTCGGGATCCTGGGCGAGCCAGCCCGCCGCAGCCTTCAGATCCGGCTCCAGCACCGCCCGTCCGCTGGTCAGGCAGCGCAGCTGGGGCGCGGTCGGGCCGAACTCGATCCGCTTGCCGACCGGAGTGAAGGGCAGGCCGTCGCGGATGCCGTGGACCACGATGCGGCGCAGGTCCTCGACGGGGTCGGCGGACTCCTCGCCGCGCAGCGCGGCCTCGGGCAGATCGACGGTCACGAAGTCGGCCAGCCGCGGGACCGCCGTCTCGGCCAGCTCCTCGGCGGTGCGGCGCACGTCCAGCGTGGTGCCCATCCGGGCGCTGGCCTCGGACAGCAGCTCCAGACGGCGGCGCGCGGCGACGGCGTACGCCCCCACGTGCGGCTCTCCCAGCAGCACGAGCCCTCTGGCCGCGGGCGACGGCTCCGCGGCTTCGGGCGGCCGCTCGGCCCGCTCGGCCCGCTCGGCCCGCTCGGCCCGCTCGGCCCGCACGGCGACCGCGAGTCGTGGGTGCGATCGGGCCGCCGACAGGACGGCGTGCTCGGCAGCGGATCCGGCAGCGGCTTCGGCGATGGCTTCGGCGGTGGGGAAGTCCGACACCTCGTCGACCTGGTGGGGGACGAGCAGGGGCATCCCCGGGGCGGAGCCGGGGAGCAGCGCCTCGATGGCGATGCCCTGCACCCCGGACTTGCTCGTCATCGGACGGCTCACCAGCGTGATGCGTCGGCCGCCGGGCAGGGAGACGTCGACGGCGGCCCGCTGGGCGCCCGAGATGAGCTCGGCGGCCTTCTCCTTGAGGATCTCCCGGTCGCGGGGGCGCAGATCGAGGGTCGGCGCGCGGTCCAGCCCGTCGGCGGCGTCGGCGCCCGACACGTCGGCTCCGGTCGCCAGATACGCCTGCAGCAGAGCGCGCTCGCGCGTGGAACTCTGCCTCAGCAGCCGCCGCTCCGTGGCCTGGGCCGCCTTGCGGATCACGGCGGTCAGCGCCGGGGTCTCGGCGCTGAGCGGGTAGCCGAAGCAGAGGATGCCCTCGATGCGCCCGCTGAGCGGGTCGCGGACCGGCAGCGCGATGCAGGCGCCCCGCTGGGAGCGCTCCGCGAAGTGCTCGGCGCCGTAGACCCGTATGAGCTGCCGTTCCGCCAGGGCGAGGCCGATGCCGTTGGTGCCCGCGACCTGCTCGGCGAACACGAATCCGGGCACGGTCTGGATCGCCGGAAGCTTTCTGAGCAGCGACGACTGTCCGAAGCGGCGCAGCAGGACGGTACCGCTCGCGTCGGCGAGGGAGATGTTCATCTCGCTGCCGGAGAACCTGGTCTGCAGCCGGTCGAGCACCGGCACAGCGGCGCGGACGAGACGGCCGCCCGAATCGAAGTCCTCCCGGAAGGGCAGGACGGTCTGGTCCGGCGAGAGGCCCAGGGCCAGGCTGCGCCGCCACGAGCTCAGAATGGGCGTCCGGACACCCGCGTCGACCGGCTCGCCCTGCAGAAACCGCTCACGGAAGCGTGTGGGGCCCGTGCCGCCCGTCGCACGTCCCGTCGCTGTCGGTATCGGTGTCGGCTCGCTGTCGGACCGGACCACGCTCTGCCTCGCTCGCCTCTGCCATAAGCCACTTTCCGGAGGAATCCGGCATTGCCGAGGATACGGTCATTGGTGGCGCGAGTCACGGCCGTCACCTCGCGCCCGGCACCGGGCAGCCGTCAGAGAACCGCGATCGGGGTGACGGGCGAGCCCGTGCCGCCCGGCACGTTCAGCGGCGACACGAGAAACAGGAACGTGTGGCGCCCCGCCTCGGCGGTCGCGGCGGAGAGCGCCTCCAGATCGAGGTTGTCCAGCAGCGGCACCCCCATCGCGGCGACGGCCAGGGTGTGCACCGGCGAGTGCACGCCGGCCACCGGCGAGGGCCGCACATCGCTGTCGCCGTCGCCGCCGAGCAACGCGATCCCCCGCTCGGCCAGCAGCGGCACGGCGTCCACATGGAAGCCCGCGCTGCCCGCGCCGGAGTCCCAGGCGCCGAGTTCCGTGCGGCGGCGGACGTGCCCGGAGCGCAGCAGCACCGCGTCGCCCTCGCCGATCGTCACCCCGAGCGCCTCCTCCACGGCGATGACGTCCTCCGCGTGCACCGCCCGGCCCGGCTCCAGCCAGGGGACGCCGAGGGCGGCCGGCAGGTCGAGGAGCACGCCCGTCGTGACCAGGGGGCCGAGCGCCGACACCGCGCCGAAGCGGGCGCCCGCGGCGTCCACGACCTCGTGTGCGGTCCGGCCGTCGTAGAGCCGCCCCCGGTAGGCGATGTGACACAGGGCGTCCAGATGGGTGACGGCCTTGCCGTGGTGGTCGACGGCGATGAAGTCCTTGTAGGCGGTCGGCTCCGGGCTCTCCACGTCACCGAGGTCGGTCATGTGGTGCAGGGCCGGCCGGCGGTTGTCGGGGCCGGGCTCGGTGTTCCAGGGCAGCGCCATCGGGACGACCGTCCCCGACCGTACGCGCGCCGTGGCCCGCCGTACGTGATCGGCGGTCACCCGGTTCCAGGCGCCGCGGTCGGCCGGGGTCCAGCGACCCCACGTCCGCACGGCCTCGAAGAGCGCGTCGAACTCCCGACGGGAGACGGCCGGCCCATTGCCGGCGCCGGACAGCTCGATCCCGGCGTCCCCGGCGGGCCCCGGGCTCATCCGGACGCGCCGGGATGCGAGGCGCCGTCCGGGCCGGCGGGCAGCGCGAGGTGGGCGAGATCGCCCGGCGGAGGACTCGTCACGGACCACAGCGGAGCGGCGTCCCCGTCGGCGATCGCGGCCGGGGCGTCGGTGAGATTCATGCGCTCGCGCAGCCTGCCGTAGAAGTCCGTCGGACCCAGCCGGACCGCTCGAAGCCGCCGCGGAGCCGCGTACACCCCGATCCAGTCGCCCGGGTCGAGCACTCCGCGCAGCTGGCCGTCGACGCTGACGGCCGCCTGACCGGACCGTTCGAGGATCCGCAGCCCGACGGGTTCGTCCGGAGCGGCCACCACCGAGCGGTTGAACGTCATGTGCGGGGCGACCGGAGTGAACACGAGGCCCTCCGCACGGGGCGAGACGACGGGACCGCCGGCGGCGAAGCTGTACGCGGTCGACCCCGTCGGCGTGGCCACCAGCACCGCGTCGGCGGAGTAGGACGCCAGGAGCCGCCCCGCCAGATAGACGCCGACCGACACCTGCCGGTCCCTCGACAGCTTCTCCACGACGATGTCGTTCAGCGCGATGACGTCGAGGGCGACGCCCCAGTCGTCACCGGACTCGCAGTCGAGCCGCACCGCCGGCGCCGGCAACAGCGGCCCGCGGCCGTACCGCAGCAGCGCCGCCACGTCCGGCGGCACCCGCAGCGGGCACGAGGCCCGCATGGTGAGCAGCATCCGGCTCTCGACGGTGAGCCGCTCCTCGCGCACGGCGTCCAACGCCGCCCGGACGGCCGTGGCGGGAACCTCCGTCAGAAAGCCCACCCGGCCGAGATCGACCCCCAGGACCAGGGCGTCGTGCTCGGCGGCCAGCCGGGCCCCGCGCAGGAAGGTGCCGTCGCCGCCCAGCGTGACGACGAGATCCGGGTCTCCCGCGGCGGCGACCTCCTCCCGGGCGCTGTGCCGCTCGCCTTCCCGCCAGACGTCGATGTCCGCGCACCCCACGGCGTTCTCGGCGCACCACGCCCGCACGGCCCGCGCGGCGTCCACGGCCGCCGCGCGCCCACCGTGTACGACCAAGCCGATCCGGTTCACCGCCATGCCTGCCTCCCAGCCGACTCGCGCGGACGCCTAGAAAGCCATAGTCACCGCGAAAGCCCCCCGGCGCGCCCCGCACGCCATGCCGCCGTGTGCCGTCAGGTGGCGTGCTGCTCGTACCAGCCCTTGAGCAGCGTGGTTCCGAGGTCGGGCGATTTCTTGATCAGCTTCTGGGAGAGCAGGAAGTCGACGATCTTCTGGGACGAGGCGATGTCGGAGTCGTCGATGCCGCGCGCGGCGAAACTGATCTCCGGGAGCACCTGAGTGGTCTGCGCCACCGGGAGCTTGGCCTGCTGGGAAGCCGCCTTCGCCGCGGCGGCGGGGTCCTCGCCGACCAGCTTGTCCGCCTCGGCCACGACCTGGAAGATCTTCCCGGCGACGTCCTCGTTGTCCTTCAGCCAGTTCTGGTCGGCGAGCAGCCACTGTGCGTACCGCACGCCGAAGTCGCCGATGCGGCCCGCGATGTGCCCGCCGTCGGCCGCGCCCTTGGCCGCCCACGGTTCGAACAGGATGTACCCGTCGATCAGACCGCGCTTCAGCATCCCGGGGATCTCCGGCGGTGAACTCTGCACGATCTTCACGGACTTCGGGTCGATGCCGTTGTGCCGCAGATACGTGTGGGTGGCGTAGAGGCCGAGCCCCTGGATCGACGCCATCGTCCTGATCTGCTGAGGCTCGGTGATGCCGTTGCGCAGGACCACCTTGAGGTAGCGGTCGGACGTCTGGAAGACGCCCAGGGCCCGCAGGCCGGGGCTGGTCACCATCAGCGGCAGCGCCGTGGAGTCGGCGTTGGCCGAGATCTGCGCGGTGCCCGCCGTCACCGCCTGGGCCGCGGCCGGCCCGCCCTCCGTCTGCACGAGCTGGACGTTCACCCCGGCCTTGTCGAACAGACCGCGCTCCTCGGCCAGATAGAACGGGGCGTACGAGGCGTCGACGCCCAGGGCGACGCGGACCGTCGGCCGCCCGGCCGACCCCACGGACGCCGAGTCCGTCGACCCGGCGGTACAGGCGGAGGCGAGGAGCAGCGCCGCGCAGGCGGCGATCAGGGCACTGAGGGTGCCGGTTCTGGCGGTGTGCATGGACGTCCTCCCAGGGGCGGAAAGCTCGAGGACTCGACGGTCCCAGCGCGGGCCCGGACCGGTAAGCGCGACGTCCTGCTCACCGGACCGACAGCTCCACCGTCCCCGTGACGCAGGGCGTTCCGTTCTCCTTGACGATCGACACGTCGAGCGACACCCGGACCCCGCCGTCGGAGCCGGAACCGGAGCCGGAGTCGGTGACCGAGCGGACCGTCGCCGTCCAGGTGAGGGGTTCGCCGGCCGTGGCGGTCGAGGCGTTGCGCCAACTCACGGCGAGGAGACGGGCGTCGGGACCGGCCCAGGCCAGTGCGTGCCGACTGAGCGTCTCGCCGTGGAGGGTGGACTGCACGACGACGTCCGCGAACCCCTCCGAGACCGCGAAAGCGGTGTCGTAGTGGATGCGGTGCGAGTTCCACGACACGGCGCTGAACCGGAACAGCTGCACCTTGCTGTGCATGTACCGCAGTGGCGCGCAGACCTCACCCGCGATCGGGGCCGTCACGCCGCGCCTCCCCGGGTCTCCGGTTCCAGGGCCTCGCGGACGACGATCGTCTCGTCCACCGCCGTCAGCTCGCTCCCGTCCGCCGACGTGAACCGTGTCGTGAGCGCCAGGAGCACGAACGCGCCCGAGCGGCCGTGCTTGCGCTGGGCGGACACCACCGCCCGGGACGCCGTGACCCGGGTGCCGGCGACCGGCGCCCGCATCAGCCGCACCGACTGACCGCCGTGCACCTGACGCACCGGCAGGCCCCGGGTGCACGGCGACTCCCGCACGGCCAGGCCGTCCGGCCGCAGGTCCCGTTCCACCGGCCCGTCCTCCCAGCTTATCGTTCCCGCGAGGAACAGCGGGGGCGCCTCGACGGGCTCCCCGGCCGCCTCCCGGGCGCGTGCCCACCGGACGTACGCGTCGTCGTTCAGCGCCGCCGCGTACCGGCAGAAGTCCCGGACCGTCATCGCGCCGCAGTCCTCGTGGTCCCAGCGGTCGACGAGACGGCGGGCCCGGGCCAGCACCTCGTCCAGCGCGGACCCCCCGCCGGCGTTCACAGCGCCGACCGCAGGGCTCGGCTGATCCCCAGACCCGCGGTGCGCAGCGCGCCGGCGTGGGCGGTCGCGTCGACGCGGTAGGTGGGCGCCGTGATGGACAGCGCGCCCGCCGGAACGTCCTCGCGCCCGAAGACCGGCACGGCCATGCTCGTGTAGCCGAGCCGCACCTCCTCCGCCTCCGTCGCGACGCCCTGCTCCCGGATCCGCTCCAGCTGGCCGCGCAACCGGCCCGGCGAGGTGATCGTGTGCCGGGTGAACGGCTTCAGCCCGCTCCTGACCACCTCGCCGAAGAGCGCGGCGGGGGAGAAGGCGAGGATCGCCTTGCCGGTGGCCGTGCAGTACAGCGGCAGCCGGCCCGCCACCCGGGACTCCTCGCTCAGCCCCCGGTGCGGCAGGATCTTCTCCAGGTACACCACGTCCAGGCCGTCGTGGATCGCGAAGTGGATCGTCTCCCGGGTGGCCAGCAGCAGATCCTCCATGTACGGCTGGGCCACCTCGCGCAGGATGCGCTGCCGGTGCACCCGCTGGCCGATCTCGAAGAGCCGCAGTCCCAGCCGGTAGTTGCACCCCGCCCTCTCCAGCAGCCCCCAGACGACCAGCTCCTGGCAGAGCCGGTGCACGGTCGCCTTCGCCACGCCCGTGCGGCGCACGAGATCGGCGAGGGACAGCGAGTCGTCGTCGACGGTGAACGCCTCCAGGATGGGCCGCACCTTGCCGAGCACGGAGTTCATCGAGTCGTGGTCGGAAGCGGAGCCGGGGCCGGGGACTGCGGAGCGGTCGATCGGGACGACGGTCATGGGAGCACCTCGCGATTCAGTCGACGGAGGACGCCTCGGCGAGGAACGCCAGGCTGAGCGGGTTGTAAAGATCGGCCTTCTCATGCTGAGGCCAGTGCCCGCATTCGGGGAAGACCTCCAGGCGGGCGCCCGGGATCGCCGCGGCGATCGCCTCCGCCTCCGGGACGTCGCCGAGCGGGTTCTTGTTGCCCCACACGACCAGCGTCGGCGCCTTGATCCGGGCCATGCGGTCCGGGCGCAGCAGGTTGCGCTCGCGGGCCTCGACCTCCTGCAGCGCCAGCAGGTTGTGCAGGTTCCGCCGGAACTCGGGGTGGTGGTAGATCTCGTACCGCACCCGGGTCAGCTCGTCGCCCAGCTCCTCGTCCCACTCCGCCCACAGCAGCCGCAGCCGCTCGCGGGTGAAGGAGACGTCGTCCTCCAGCGCGGCGGCCCGGGTGGAGGTCTTCAGCCGGTCCATCACCTTCGGGTTGATCTTCGTGCCGCCCATGCACAGCAGCTGGAGCGAGGCCACCCGGTCCGGGTGCTCGCTCGCCGCCCACGAGCCCACCCAGCCTCCCAGCGACTCACCGACGAGGTGCGCGCGTTCGGCGCCGACCGCGTCCAGATAGGACAGCAGGTGATCGACGTACGCCGGGATCTCACCGGGCCGGTCCGGCTTGCCGGTGTAGCCGTGCCCCAGCATGTCGACGGCGTGGCAGCGGTAGCCGGCCTCGGCGTGCGCCGGGATGTTCCGTACGAACGCCTCCAGATGCCCCGTGGTGCCGTGCAGGAACACCACGTGCTCGCCGTCCTCCGGGCCGGCCTGCAGGGCGCGGGTCCTGAAGTCGCCGGTCTCGACATACGCATGGCGGTAGTCGAGGCCCGACAGTTCGGTCCAGATGCTCATGGCTGCCTTTCGTCGGTCGGTGCGGGATCGAGGACGGCGACGGCCATCCCGGTGAGCCATTCCGGCATCGGCTCGTAGGCCAGTCGCCGCCCCGGGGCGTGGTCGAGGACGGCGGCCATGAGCAGCCAGGTGCGCAGCTCCTGCGCCCCGTTGCCGGCGGCCTTCTCCAGCTCCTCGGTGGTGAACGCGGTCGTCCGGTGCGCCTGGCCGCGCTCGACGAGCGTCAGGAACTCGTCGTCGAACTCCGGGGTGATCGCCGCCTCGGCGGCGCGGATGATCTCGCGGCGACGCGCGTCGTAGTCCTGCCAGTTCTCGCGGCCGTTCAGCCAGGCGCCGACCATGAACTCCTCGTCGTCGCCGTGCGGATCGCGCCAGTCGGGCCAGGGCAGCCGGTGCGACAGCCCACCGGAGCCGATCACCGCGATCCGGCGGTCGTCGGGGAACGCCAGCGCCGCCTCCCGGATCGCCCGGCCCAGCTGATCGCAGCGCTCCATGGTCGGCAGGGGAGGGGCGAACACGTTCAAGACGAGCGGCACGATCTCCACGTCCAGCCCGTCGAGCAGGTACTGGATCGCGTGCGACTGGCCGTGGTCGATCTGCAGCCGCGCCGAGAACGCGACGTCGAACCGGCCGCCCTCCACCAGCGAGTCGGCGAGATGCCGGGCGAGCGGGACGTCCACCGGCTGCGGACCCTTCGGGGTGCCGGACTCGCCGCTCGCCACGCATTCGCCGACGCCGATCGTGAACGACGGGATCAGATCGAGCCAGAAGCCCCGGAAGTGGTTGGAGCCGACCAGGATCACGGTGTCGGGCCGGGCCGCGGCGAGCGCCTCGCGCGCCTGGCCGAGCGCGTCACGGAAGCGTTCCGCGCGGTCCTTGTGGAGGGTCTGCTCCCAGTGGGTGTTCATCAGCGTGCTGTGCGACGCGCCCACACCCAGGACGATCTCGGTCATGCCGTGGCTCCTTCCAGCTCGGCGCGCGTGCGGGTGACGGTGTCGACGGCCGTCCGGATCAGATGGCGCGTCAGCTTCTCCATGGCCCGCACGGAGACGGTGTTCATGCCCCGCGCGAAGTCGATCCCGAAGGGCGCCTCGACGACCTTGGGCATGCCGACCCGCACGGTGGGGATGCCCCGGCTGCGCAGGATGTTGGCGTCGGTGGCGCCGCTGTTGCCCCGGATCACCTCATGCTCGCGGCCCTCGAACGCGGCCCAGCCCGCCGTCGCGCTACGGCAGATCCAGCTCTCCGGGTCCGTCCGCGTGCCCGGGATCACGACCGCCGTCTCGGCGCTCACGTCGAGGCCGGGCAGCTTGCCGCGGATCGTGTCGATCGCCGCGAGGAACTCCCGCTTGGCCCGCATCGGAGTCATGTCCGGGCCGATGCGCAGATCGACCATCAGGGTGCAGGAGGCCGGCGTCACCGCCGCCGTCCGCGACCAGCCGCCGTGCACGGAGGAGACGATGCCCTGCGGGGCGACCGTGCCCGACGTGTGGCGCTCGGCGTACTCGACGAACCACTCCTCCAGGTACCGGATCACCTCACCGGCGCGGGCGATCGCGTTGTCATAGGGCAGGCGATGCCGTGAGCCGACGTAGGTGTGCGTGCCGCGGACGGTGACCTCGAACCAGACGAGGCCCACCTCGTCCCAGGAGACCGTCCAGCCCGGCTTGGCGATGACCGCGTAGTCGGTCCACACGCCCTGCTCCAGAAGGAACGAACAGCCCACGCCCTGGCCCGTGTTGCGCCGCACCCCGACCGGCCGGGCGTTCGTGGGCATGCCACCCGCGCCGAACGCGGCCACCAGATCGCCGGTGAGCGGCACGCCCGCCAGCCCGATGGCCTCGGCGGCCATCATCACGCACGCGGCGTGCCCCTTCGGGTTGGAGGCGCCGAGGCCGACGACGAGATCGTCGTAGACCGTGGCCTGCGGGCGCATGTCGTCCCGCAGCTCGGGGCCGATCCACGGGAGGTCCTCGCTCTCCTCGCCGACGGTGAGGGTGTCGATCGGCGCGTAGAGCATCAGGTCGGGGCCGGTGCCGTCGCCCTCCAGCCGGGCCCAGGCGTTGGCCTGCCGGTCGTCGAGCGGCTGAACCTCCGTACGGCATCCGGAGATCGCGAGAGTGTCCGCGATGTGCGCGGCGAGCGGCCCCTCGTCACCGGTGGGGCTCGGGATGTCGACGAGCCCGATGATCAGCTCGCGCAGCCGGTCGCCGGTCACATGCCGCCAGGCCTCCTCGGCCCAGCCGCGCCGGCGGTCGTCGAGGCCCGCGAGCCCGTCGGCGCTCACTGGTTGATCCTGTGGACCTGGGTCATGGCGGTGCGCGCGAGGCGCTTCCTCGCCAGGGGGATGCCGACGGCGATCGCGGCCCCGGCCAGCAGGGTGAGCAGGGTACGGCCCATGGTCATGCCTTCTTCTCGATCGGGGGGTTCCCGCCCGCCGGGTTCGCGCCCGCCGCCGCGAGTTTCTTGGCGTACTCCTCCTCGCTGAGGTTCCGCCAGGCGGTCAGTGAGATGTCGGGGCGGTAGAGCTTCTCCGGCGGCGCGTCCGTGATGTCGACCATCCACGCGTCCTGGCCGGAGAACTGGCCGTGGAACAGCCAGCGGATCGCGCCCAGGTACTTGGCGTAGAAGCGGAGCGTGTTCCAGCCCTCGGTGAAGTTGACCATCACGCCGACGTAGCGGTGGCTGTCCTCGTCGACGGGGACGTAGAACTCGTAGTGGATGAAGTTCGGGTAGGCGATCCGCAGCACCCCCGGCATGGACAGGGAGGCGAAGCCGGGGAACTCCTGCGCCTCGATGACCGGGTCGACCCGGTCCGGCTTGCCGGTGTTGCCGATGTTGAAGGTCTCCTTCGGCGGCTGCTGCTTCCACCAGCGCTTGTTGCTCCAGCGGCCCACGCCGGGGAAGTCGGCCTCCCAGTGGACCTCGTCCTGCACCCGGAAGATCCACCGGTCCCTGGGCACGATCCGGGTGATGTTCCAGGTCGGCATGGGCTTGAACAGCCGCCACAGCGCCGTGCGGTGCAGATACTTGGCGTGCCCCTCGTCGAAGCCGTTCTCGCAGGCGAAGCGCCAGTTGCCGGAGCGCGGATCGATCCGCCCGCCCATCACGAAGGCGTTCTCCACCAGCTCCTCGGGGAGCTGCGAGTCGATCGGCTGCGGTTCCTCGTCGGCGATTGGGATGTACACCCACACCATGCCGAGCCGCTCCTCGACCGGGTACGTGCGCACCGAGACCTTGCCGGTGAGCCGGCAGCCCGGCCCGTCGGTGATGACCGCGCTCAGCTTCCCGGTGGGCAGGTCGAAGGTCCAGCCGTGGTACGGGCAGCTGACGGTGCCGGGGAACTGCTGATCGCCCTCCGACAGCGGCACCCCCCGGTGCGGGCAGCGGTTGTGCAGGGCGTACGCCGTGCCGTTGTCCCTGATCAGCGTGATCTTCTCGCCGCAGATCGTGAACGGCAACGGTTTGCCGGTGATCTGGCCGGCCCAGGTGACCGGATACCAGTAGCCGCGGAAGCCCGCGCCCGCCGCGTCGTAGTGGGGCCAGGACCGCCAGTCCTGGCGGCCGGGCTCGCCGGATGCTCTGCGGCGCCCGCGGACGGGAGTCTGTGCCTCGGGTGAGTCCTCGACCGTCATCGTGCGTGTCCTCCTGCTGCCGTGCGAACAGTCGACCCGAGCATGCGGGCGCCGACGGATCTGCCCAAGGGACCCGTCTCGCTGAGCAGAACGCACCCTCGACGACGGGACGGCGGAGGGATCCTCGGGCCGCGTCCCGCTCAGCGGACCCATGCCGATGCGGGGAGGTCGGGCCGAGGTCTACGGTGCGCCAATTCGGGCCGCTCTTCGACGACCCGCCGCGACCGGCGGTCTCTTCCCCATCACCGAGGTGCGCATGCAGACACCGTCCCGCCCAAGACGTCTCCTCGCAGGTTCCGCAGCCCTGACCGCCGCACTCCTCACGCTCACCTCGTGCGGCGCCGGCACCACCGACTCGACCGCGGCCGGGGGCGGGAAGGACGCCGGCCCCACGATCCGGATCGCCGTCGGCATCGACCCCTCCTTCGCCCCCTTCTTCCTCGCCGACGCCCAGGGACTGTGGGCGAAGCACGGCGTCGACGTCCGACTCGTCCAGTTCGGCAAGGGCGGTGAGGGGGTGGACGCCCTCGGCGCCGGCCAGGTGCAGCTGGCCGGCAACTCCGACACCACCACCATCGGAGTGCTCCAGCAGACCCCCTCGCTCCGGTCGCTGCTGGTGTACGAGCAGTCCGGCCGCTATCTGAAGGTCGTCCTCGGCCCGAAGACCGAGTCGGCCGCGCAGATCAGGAAGATGGCCGTCGTCCCCGGCCTCTCCGAGCTCGCCGCCACCCGGTTCCTGGAGTCGAAGGGCATCGACCCCGAGACGGTCGACCTGGTCACCGCCGACCCGCCCGAGATCCCGGCGCTGACCCAGAAGGGAGACGTCGACGCCTACGTCCTGTGGGAGCCCTGGCCCACGAAAGGCATGGCGCTCGGCGAGAGGATCCTGGAGACCACCGGCGACTTCGGCCTGTCCTACTCCCACTGGCTGCTGACGACCGACACCTGGCTCAAGGACGACCCCGCGACCGCCGTCAAGGTCGCGCAGGCCCTCCAGGAGGCCGCCGAGAAGACCGAGAGCGACCCGGACGCGGCTGCCGAGGCCACGAAGAAGGCCACCAAGATCCCGACGGCCCAGACCGTGAACGCGATCAAGGAGATCGACTTCGCGGTCCGTGACTTCACCGCCGAGGACCTGAAGGCGTACGACGACACCGCCTCCTTCTATCTGGGCACCGGCAAGGTCAAGGCGAAGCCGGACGTGTCCACGGCCGTCCTGCGCGGCTGGTCCACCGAGCACCTGAAGGGATCCTGATGACCAAGGCCATCGAGACCACCGAGACCGAGACCACCGAAGTGGCGAGCGGGCGGGCGGCCGGGCGCGGCGCCGCACTGCGCGCCGACGGCGTCGGCATCCGCTTCGGCTCGTTCGAGGCGGTGCGGGACATATCCCTGGACATCGCCGCCGGTGAATTCCTCTGTCTGCTCGGCCCGAGCGGCTGCGGCAAGTCCACCCTGCTGTCGGCGATGGCGGGATTCGTGACGCCGAGCGAGGGCAGCCTCACCGCGGGCGGCGCCGAGATCACCGGGCCCGACCCCGAACTGGGCATGGTCTTCCAGAGCAGCGAGGCGCTCTTCGACTGGATGACGATCCGGCAGAACGTGATGTTCGGACCGCGCATGCGCCGAAAATCACGAGCGGTGCAGAGGGAACTCGCCGACGAATATCTGCGGTTGGTCGGGCTGCGGCACTGCGCCGACCGCTTCCCCGGCCAGTTGAGCGGCGGCATGCGGCAACGCGTGCAGATCGCCCGCGTGTTGGCCAACGAACCGGGCGTCGTCCTCATGGACGAACCGTTCGGCGCGCTCGACGCACAGACCCGGCAGGTGCTCCAGGAGGAGACGGACCGCATCTGGCGCGCCTCGGGCTGCACCGTCGTGTTCGTCACCCACGACATCGACGAGGCGATCCTGCTCGCCGACCGCATCGCCGTGATGACCGCGGGACCGGCGGCGAGGATCAAGTCCGTGTACCCGGTGGATCTGCCGAGACCACGCGACGAGGCCGACCCGGGCGTCGTCGAACTGCGCCGCAGCCTCCGGGAGGACATCGGCGAAGAGGTCCGCAAGGCCCTGCGCGACCAGGGCCTGGACACGGAGGAGGACGTCCGATGACGGTTGCGACGGCGGGCACAGCCGCCACCCCACAGGCCAGGCGGCGCTCCGACCGGGCGAGCGCCCGGAGCCTGCGCACGATCGGCCTGTACACCCTGTCCGTCCTCATCGGCGTCGGCGTCTGGCAGCTGCTGGCCATCCAGTACGGCTCCTCCCTGGTCGCCTCGCCCAAGGAGACCCTGTCGGCGGCGGAGGAACTGGCCCGGGACGGCACGCTGACCAACTCGATCATCGCCTCCGGCCGGCGCATCCTGATCGGCTGGGGACTCGGGATCGTCGTCGGCGTGCCGGTCGGCCTGCTGGTGGGACAGATCAAGGTCGTACGCCAACTGCTGGACCCGTACATCGAGTTCTTCCGGTTCATCCCGCCGGTCGCCTTCGTCACCCTGGCCGTGGTGTGGCTGGGCATCGGCGAGTCGTCGAAGGTGGTCCTGATCTTCTACACGGCCGTCTTCATCGTCACCCTCAACACGAGCGCCGGCGTCATGGCGGTGAGCGAGTCCAAGCTCAGGGCGGCGGCCGGCCTGGGCGCGAGCCGACGGCAGATCCTTCAGCGGATCGTCCTGCCGTCCACCGTGCCGCACATCATCACCGGCGCACGGCTGGCCATGGGCAACAGCTTCCTGACCATCGTCTCCGCCGAGATCGTCGCCGCCCAGGTCGGTCTCGGCTCGCTGATCTGGACCTCCCGCAACTACGGCCGGATCGACTGGGTCTTCGTCGGAATCATCACCCTGGGCATCCTCGGGTTCGTCTTCGACCGCGTCCTGCGGATCGTCGCCTCCCGGGCCCTGCGTCGATACGGAGTGAAACTGTGAGTCGTGCCCTTGTCCTGGAGACGTTCGGCGCGCTGCCGAGGCTCGTGGAGCGGCCGATACCGGAGCCGAGGCCCGGCCACACCCTCGTACGGCTGAGCGCCGCCGCCGTCACCCACCTCGATCTCAACGTCGTCGACGGCCGGTTCGGCATCCTCCCCGACCTGCCGGCGGTGCCCGGAACCGCGGGCAGCGGAACCGTCCTGGCCTCGGACACCCATCCGGAGGGCAGCCTCGTCCAACTCCGGGGCAAGGCCCTCGGGCTGCGCAGGGACGGCTGCTGGGCGGAGCACGCCCTGGTGCCGGACGCGGCCGTCGAGGCCGTACCGGCCGGCACCGATCCCGCGCTGGCGTGCAGCTACTTCTCCCCGGTGGGCACGGCCTGGGCGGCGGTGCACCCGGTCGCGGCCGTGCTGCCGGGGGAGCGGGTCCTGGTGACCGGGGCCGCGGGCGCGGTCGGCGCGCTGACCGTGCAGCTCGCCGCGCGGGCCGGGGCGGAGGTGGTCGGCGTGGTCGGCCGCCCGGCCAAGCTGGCGCACGTCCCGCCGCCCGCGAAGGCCGTGTCGGCGGCCGAGCTGTCGCCGGAGGCGGTCGGCGGACCGATCGACGTGCTGATCGACACCGTGGGCGGGCCCGTGCTGCGGGACGCGCTGCGGCTGGTCCGTCCACGCGGGCGCGCCGCCCTCGTCGGCTACACCGCCGGACGCGAGTTCACCGTGGACCTCGCCGACTTCCTCCTCGCCGACGTGTCGCTCAGAACCGTCAACCTGATGTCACGGGCCGCGGAGGTCGCCGGCGACGTACGGCGACTGCTCGCCGAACTCACGGCGGGAGAGCTGACGCTGCCGATCGAGCGGTACGCGCTCGACGACCTCGCCGAGGCCGTCGAGCGGCTGCGGACCGGGGAGGCGGTCGGCAGGGTGACGCTCGACCTGGACTGACGCCGGGTCCTGGGGCCTGTCCGGCCGGACAGGCCCCAGGCTCACTCCGGTACGACCACCGCGCGGCCCCGGCAGCACACCGTGCCGTCGGGGCCGCAGTGTTCGACGAGGTCCAGCGTGACCGCACCGCTCGCCGCGTCCACCGCCCGCACCGTGCCGGTCACCACGAGCCGGTCCCCGGCGTGCGCGGGCGCCCGGTTCTGCCACCCGACCTCCACGACGCGTCCGGCGTCCCCCGCGAACCGCGCCGCCGCGCGATGGAACAGACAGCCGTGCAACTGCGCCATGACCACCGGCCCGGCCAACCCCTCCGAGCGCGCGAACTCGCCGTCGTAGTGGATGCGGTGGGCGTTGCGCGTGACCGCGCCGAAGCGGAGCAGGCCGACGGCGCTCGGGGTCAGCTCGACGGCCGGCACCGCCTGTCCCACGGTGATCTGGCGGACATGAGCCGTCATCGGACGATGAACCTCTCCGTGACGTCGATGATCTCGACGGCCTCGACGAGGGCGCTCCGCTCCGCCGCGTACGTCTTCTCGACCGTCAGCAGCAGGAACCCCGCGTCGCCGCCCTTGCGTTCCACGCCCGTGAGGGCCCGGCGCATCCTGATCCGGTCCCCGGGCCGCACCTCGGCCCGGAAGTGCACGTCCTGGCCGCCCGCCATCAGCCGGACGTCGAGTCCGTCGGTGCCGGGCACCTCGTCGCGGTACATGCCGTCGGGCCGGAACTCGGCCGGTTCGGCGCCCGGCGCGCCGCGCAGCAGACTCACCGCGTACAGGGGATGGACGCGGAAGCCGGGGTGACCGGGATCGACCAGGTGCGGTGCGCTCTCGCCGGCGGCGCGGGCGAACTCCGCGGCGTCCTCGGCCCGTACGACTCCCAGGGACCGCTGCTCCGGGACCCCGATCGCCGCCCGGGCCCTCTGCTCGGCCAGTTCCAACGCCGACATGCGCCGCCTCCCCACTCACGTCACGGGCTGTGCACACTAAGGTCAGCCTCCGCGCGACGGCCACGGAACCGGACCGTTCAACGGACCGTTCAACGGACCGATCCGCTTGGGCGGCGATCACCCCCGCCCCACCATCGGTCCATGGACCTCATGGACATCCAGACGCCCCCGCAGGGCGCCTACGCGGAAGCGGACGGCGTCAAGTACCACTACGTCGAGCTGGGGGAGGGCAGTCCGACCGTGTTCCTGCACGGCGGCGGGCCCGGCTGCACCGGCTGGTCCGACTTCGGGCAGGTGGCCTCGCTGTTCGCCGCCGACCGCCGCTGCCTCCTCGTCGACATCCTGCAGTACGGCAAGTCCGCCAAGCCCGTCATCGAGGGCCCCATGTGGGACTACCACGCCGCGAAGACCGTGGCCCTCCTCGACGCCCTCGGCGTGGAGCGCGCCGACTTCGTGTGCAACTCGTGGGGCGGCACCATCGCGCTCAACCTCGCCGCCAAGTACCCCGAGCGCGTACGGTCGTTGGTGATCACCGGCAGCATGCCCGTGTTCTACGGCCCCCTCGCGCCCCTCCCCGAGGGCGGCCGCCGCGGCCGCAACGCCCGCGACGTCTACTACGGCGGCACCGGCCCGTCCTGGCAGAAGATGCGCGAGCTGATCGCCCGTCTGGAGTGGTACGACCCGGAGGCCGTCCCCGACGGCACCGTCACCCTGCGCCACGAGCAGAGCCTCGACCCCGAGGAGACCGCCCTCGCCGGCGCCTCCGACAACCCGCGCGGCGACTGGCAGGACCTCACCGCCGAACTCGGCCGCGTCCAGGCCCCTACCCTCTTCCTGTGGGGCATGCACGACGCCTTCCTCACCCCCGACTACCCGCTGATGCTGGCCCGCATGATCCCCAAGGGAAACCTCCATGTGATCAGCGAGGCCTCCCACCACCCCCAGGAGGAGCGGCCGTACGACTACCACAGCGTCGTCAGCGGCTTCCTGAACCAGCGACACCAGTGACACACAGGGGAGGAAACGTGAGCGGACCGGCTCTGCGCGTCGTCGAACTGTCCAGTCCCTTCGTCCGGTTCGCGGGCCGGCTGCTCGTCGGCCTCGGACACGAGGTCGTGCTGGTCGAACCCCCGGACGGCGACCCGACCCGGCGCGAGTCGGCCGGCGCCGCCTTCGCCCACTGGCACGCCGGGAAGCGATCCGTCGTCGTCGGCTCTGTGCAGGAACTGCGCCGCCTGCTCGAAGGCGCGGACGTGCTGCTCGACGGGACACCGGACGGAGCGGAGGCTCCCGACCATCTGGTGCACGTCCGCGTCACGCCCTTCGGGCTCGTCGGGCCGCGTTCCCACTGGCAGGGCACCGACCTCGTGGTGGCGGCGCTGGGCGGGATGCTGGCGCAGGTGGGCGACCCGGACGGGCCGCCGCTGCGGCTGCCCGAGAACCAGGCCGAGCAACTCGCCGGCGTCAACGCGGCGATCGCCGCCCTCCTCGGGCTCCGCGCCCGCCGCCGGGGCCCCGGCCAGCTGATCGACGTGTCCGCGCAGGCCTGTACGGCGGCCGCGCTGGAGGCGGGCGCCCTCGCCTATCTGCACGAGGACCGGGTGCCGCCCCGGCCGGGAGCCGTGCACCCGCTCGTGCCGCACGGTCTGTTCCGCGCCGCCGACGGCTACCTGGGCGGCGGGCTCGGCGGCAGCCCCCGTATGTGGGACGCGCTCCTGGAGTGGCTGCGCGAGGAGGGCGCCGAGGCCGATCTCGGCGAGCCGCGCTGGCAGGACCCGGTCGAACGCAAGAAACACCAGGAGCATGTCTTCAAGGTCGTCCAGGACTTCGCGGGCGCCTGGCCCAAGGCCGAGTTCGCCGAGGCGGCGCAGGCCAGGAAGCTGCCCTGGGCCGCCGTGGACCTGCCGCAGGAACTGCCGGACAACCCGCAGCTCACGGCCCGCGGCTTCTTCACCCGGGTGGCCGGGCGGACCGACGTCGGTTTCCCCTTCGCGTTCCCGGAGGGCCGCCGGACGCAGGACCTGGACGTCCCCGGCCTCGACGCCGACCGCGCCCTCCTCGACACACCCCGCCCGGCGCCCCGGGTCGTCGCCGCGCAGAACCCCGCGCGGCCCGCGCTGGACGGCGTCCGCGTTCTCGACCTGACCTGGGTGCTCGCGGGCCCGTACTGCACGAAGATCCTCGCCGACCACGGCGCCGACGTCATCAAGGTCGAGTCGGCGGGCCGCCCCGACCCCACCCGGTTCGCCCCCTTCATGCACCTCTCCCGGGGCCCGCACACGGACCCGAACACCAGCGGCTACTTCAACGACGTCAACCGCAACAAGCGCAGCATCACGCTGGACACCCGCTCTGCGGACGGCCTCGCCGTGCTGCGCGACCTCATCGCGTCCTGCGACGTCCTCGTGGAGAACTTCAGCTCCACCGTCATGACCCGGATGGGCCTCGGCCACGAGGAGCTCGCCCGGATCAACCCCGGCATCGTCTACGTCAGCATGTCGGGCATGGGGCACACCGGCCCCCGCAACGGCTGGGTCTCGTACGCCGACACGGTCTCGGCCGCCTCCGGGCTGACCGGGCTGACCGGCTGGGGGCCGCAGGACGTGGTCGGCGTGATCTACGGCCACGGCGACATCGTCGCGGGACTCCAGGCCGCACTCGGGACCCTCGCCGCCCTGGAACACCGCGAGGAGACCGGACGCGGGCAGCACATCGACCTGTCCCAACTCGAGGCGATCGCCGCGCACATGGGCACCAGCCTGCTCACCGGCACCCCCTCGGCGCCGACGGGCAACACCCACCCCGAGTGGAGCCCGCAGGGCGTGTACCGGTGTCTCGGCGCCGACCGCTGGCTGGCCGTCAGCGTGCGCTCGGACCCCGAGTGGGCGGCCCTGTGCGAGGTCGTCGGCCGCCCCGACCTCGCCACCGACGAGCGGACCCGGACGGCGCGGGCCCGCCGACGCGACAGCGCCCTCGTCGACGAAGCCCTCGGCGCCTGGGCCCGAGCGATGCCGGCCGACCTCGCCGCCGAGCTCCTCCAGGAGGTAGGCGTCCCGGCCGGAGCCGTGCAGGACGGGCGTGAACTCGTCGAGCACGACCCGCAGTTGCGGGCGCGCGGCTTCTACGTCCGCCAGGAGCACCCGGCCGCGGGCGCCTTCCTGCACGAGGGAGTGCCGATCCGGCTCACCCGCACGCCCGGCGCCGTCCGCGAGCCCGCGCCCCTGCTCGGCGCCGACACCGACGCCGTACTGCGGGAGGTGGCGGGGTACTCGCCGGAGCGGATCGGGCAGTTGCGGGACGCCGGGGTGCTGCGGTGATCGGGGCCCGCTCCGTCCCCGGGCTGCTGGACGCGGCCGCCGAGGAGTTCGGCGACCGGGTCTTCCTGCGGGTGGGCGAGGTGACGCGCACCTACCGGGAGACCCGCCGGACCGCCGCCACGACGGCCGGGGCGCTCGCGGCCCGCGGCTGCCGTCCCGGCGACCGCATCGCCGCCATGACCGGCAACCGCATCGAGCTCGTCGACCTGATCCTCGGCAGCGCGTGGCTCGGCGCGGTCCTCGTCCCGCTCAACACCGGCCTGCGCGGTCCCGGCCTGCGGCACGTGCTGCACGCCGCCGACCCCGCGTTCCTGCTGGCGGAGCCCGAGCCGGCCGCACGCGTAGTCGAGGCCGGCTACCGGGGAACGCTGTGGGTCACCGACGGGATCGACGACCTCCCGACGCCCGGGGACGGCGCGCCGGAACTCCCGCCCGCCCGGGTCCGCGCCGAGGACACCGCGTTCGTCCTGTTCACCTCGGGCACCACCGGGACCTCGCGCGGCGTGCGCTGCCCGCACGCCCAGTTCTCCTGGTGGGGCCGCAACGTCGCCGACTCCCTGCGGCTGACCGCCGACGACGTCCTGCACACCTGCCTGCCCCTGTTCCACACCAACGCCCTGAACGCGCTGGCCCAGGCCATGACCGTGGGCGCCGCCTACTCGCTCGCGCCGCGCTTCTCGGCCTCCCGGTACTGGACGCAGGTCGCGCAGGCCGAGGCGACCGTCGTCCATCTGCTCGGCGCGATGGTCCCCATGCTGCTCGCTCAGCCCCCCGGCCCCGACGACCGTGCACACCGCGCGTGGCGCGGCCTCTCACCGGCCACTCCCGGCCCCGCATGGCAGCCGTTCCGTGAGCGCTTCGGCGTCACCCTCGTCGACGGATTCGGCTCCACCGAGACCAATCTCGTCATCGGATCCACCCCCGAGGAACAGCGGCCCGGCTGCCTCGGCACCGTCCGCGACGGGTTCTCGGCGCGTGTCGTCGACGAGCTGCTCGCCCCGGTCCCCGACGGCACACCCGGCGAACTCGTCGTCCGCAGCCACCAGCCGTTCGCCTTCGCCACCGGCTACCTGGGCGACGCCGAGAGCCCGGCCCCGGCCGACTGGCGGCGCACCGGAGACCGCGTGGTCCGGGAGCCGGACGGCTCGTTCCGGTTCGTCGACCGCATCAAGGACGTCATCCGCCGCCGCGGCGAGAACATCTCCTCGCAGGAGGTGGAGTCCGCCGTCCGCACCCATCCGGCGGTCGCCGACGCCGCCGCCTTCCCGGTGGCCTCGGAGCTGGCCGAGGACGAGGTCATGGTGGCCGTGGTCCTCCGCCCGGACCGCACCCTCGACCCCCACGACCTCGTACGGCACTGCGAGCGCGAGCTGCCCCCGTTCGCCGTGCCCCGCCATGTCGACGTCGTGGCGGAGCTGCCGCTCACCGAGACCGGCAAGGTCCGCAAGGCGGAGCTCCGCGCCCGGGGGATCACGGCGACGACCTGGGACCGTACGGCCCGGCTCAGCCCTTCGCCACCCACTCCCGGATGACCTCGGCGAACTCCTGCGGAAGCTGCTCCGGCACGGGTACGTGACCGCCCGACAGCACCCGGGTCTCCCAGCCGAGCGCCGCGAACTTCTCCAGCGCGGGCAGCGAGTAGTGGTCGCCCGGGGCGCAGACCGCGAGGGCGCGGGCGGTGACGTACGGCAGCCGCTCCTCCATCCGGTACCGGGTCACCGCCAGATGGCCCTCCTCCACCCGGTCCAGGACGGTGAGCGCGTCCACCATGAACCGGTGGAGCGCGGCCTCCTCGCCCGGCCGGTAGAAGCCGCGGCGCCGGTTCCACAGCTCCAGCAGATGCGAGCCGTCGGGCCTGGGGTCGACATGGTCGACCGGCTTGCGGGTCGCGGCCCGGCCGCGCCGCTCCTCGTCGACGAAGGGCGTGCCGGACAACAGCAGGCCGGCCACCCGGTCCTGGAGACGCGCGGCGACCTCCACGGCGATCACTCCGCCGGTGTGGTGGCCCACCAGGTGGAAACGGTCCAGGCCGAGCGCGTCGACGAGCGCGAGCACCCCGTCGGCGAACCGTTCGACGGAGTGCGGCCCGTCGGGCTTCGCGGAGGCGCCGAAGCCCAGGGTGTCCATGGCGATCGCCCGGTGCCCGGCGGCTCCGACCAGTGGCAGCACGTCCAGGTACTCGGTCCAGGAGCGCGGCGTCTGGTGGAGCATCAGCACGGGCTCGCCGGTGCCGTACTCGACGTAGTGCAACTGCCCGAAGGGACTGGGGACATAGCCGCGCCGCAGGACGTGCGTCATGGTGACCTTCTTTCGTACCGGGGAGGGCGGACCGCACGACCACTGTGGTGAGCGTCGCAGCGGCGCACCAGGCCGACGGTCCGGTCTCCGGACCCGCCGCACCCGTCGGCGGTGCACGCACTGCGCCAGGCCGCCACCGCCATCGGCGAGGTCGCGGCCATCCTGGTCCTCGTCCACAACCCCCGCACCCTGGTGCGACCATCACCACAGCCCGCCCCGACGGCGCCTCCGCGATCCACGGCGGCATCGCCCTCGCCCTGCGGGACGTGTTCAGCGAGCAGGGCATCGCCCGGATGCCGGTGGACGACCGGAAAGGCTGAGGCCGCCGACCCGGCGGGGCCGAGCATGAAGTCGCCGTCCTGGACGGCGGCCGGAACGAGCCCGGCTCCGGTGACGTCTCACGCCGCTCCGCTCGGCACCCGGGGCGTGTCCTGGGGCAGCCGGAGCGGCACGATGCCCACGCTGTGGCCGTCACGGTCCAGCAGCCGTCCCATGTGCTTGACGGTCCGCAGCACCACCGAGCGGTCCTCGACCGTGAGCCGCGGCAGCCGCCGGGACAGATGGGCCTCGAAGGCGTGCACGTCGTGCAGGTCGCGCAGCCACACGTCGACCACCAGGTTGTGCGGACCGGCCGTGATCGCGCACGAACGGACCTCGCGCACCGAGGCCAGCACCCGGCTGGTCTCCTCCACGAACTGCCCCGGCACCGAGGCGAAGTACACGGCGGACAGCGGCCAGCCCGACAGCGGCCGGGCCAGATCGCAGCGCAGGCTCAACCGCGAGGCGAGCAGCGACTGCAGACGCCGGCGCACGGTCGTCAGGCTCGCGCCGGTCGCCGCGGACAGGTCCCGCAGCGACATGCGCCCGTCCACACTGAGCAGTGCCAGCAGCTGGGCGTCCAGATCGTCCCACCTGGCCTCCGCGTCGGACAGCAGCGCGGGGGCCGCGACGGCCTGCTCGACGCGTGCGACCTGAGCCGCGTCGAGGCTGCGCAGCCGCCACCGGCTGCCCTCGGCCGGGATCCCCGTCGACACATGGGTGCGCGTCGCCCGCACCCCGGGCGTCCGCTGGAACAACAGCGTCGTCAGCCGGCCCAACTCGTCGAGGCTGCGGGCCTGTACGGCCGCCACCAGGTCCCGGCCGCCGGCCGTGAGCTTGATGTTGGCCACCGACGGGTCGGCCGCCAGCGCCCGCGCCACGTCCTCGGCGACTCCCGGCTCCGTGTCCACCTCCACCACCGCGCTCACCACGAGCCGCGAGTTGGACAGCCGGGGATAGGCGGTCACCCACGCCAGACCCGCTTCCTCCAGCCGCTGCCAACGCCGGGCGGCCGTGACCGGATTGACCCCCAGCACCTCGCCGACCAGCCGCCACGGGGCCCTGGGATGGATCTGCAGGGCATGGACCACCCCCCGATCGATCTCGTCGAGTCCCGAGGCGGCACAATCCTGCACCCCCCGGTGCGGCGCTTCCCTGCGCACATCGACGGAATCCAGCGTGAAAACTGCACAGTGACACGAGGTTTTCTCGCGCATTCCACACTCCGTTCGCCTGTCCCCGACACCGGAGGAGTGACCGCACCCCATGACGGACACCCACACGAATACCCGGACCGCCCTGCGGATCCACCGCGCCCGGCTCATCGACGGCACCGGCTCGTCCCCGGTGGACGACGCGGTCGTCATCGTCGACGGCGACGGCATCATCTCCTACGCCGGAGCCGCCGCGACAGCCCCCGAGGCCTCGGGCGACGCCCCCGACGTCCGGGTCGTCGACGCCGGCGGCCGCACCCTGCTCCCCGGGTTCTTCGACTGCCACGTCCACCTGGCCTACGCGCAGGGCTCGCCGCCCGGCCGCCGCGCCGAACTCGACCCGGTCCTGGTCACCCTGGACACCGCCGCACGGCTGCGGCAGACCCTCGACGCCGGCATCACCAGCGCCCGCGACCTCGGCGGCCTCTCCGCCGGCTACCGCACGGCGGTCGACAGCGGCCGGGTCGTCGGCCCACGCCTGCACACCGCCGTCCGGATCATCAGCCACACCGGCGGCCACGCCGACGTACGGCTGCCCGACGGCACCGACCTCAGCGCCGGCATGTCGGAGATCGCCGACACCGCCGACGAGGCCCGGCTCGCCGTGCGCCGCGTCCTGCGCGAGGGCGCCGACCTCGTCAAGATCTGCGCCACCGGCGGCATGGGCAGCCCCTACGACCAGCCCGACGACGAGGGCCTGCTGGAGGAGGAGATCCGGGCCGTCGTCGACGAGGCCCGCCGGCACGGCGGCAAGCCGGTCGCCGCGCACGCCCAGGGCAACGCGGGCATCCTCAACGCCCTGCGCGGCGGCGTCACCAGCATCGAGCACGGCTACGGCCTCGACGCACGGGCCCTGGACATGGCGGGCGAGCAGGGCACCTTCGTCGTCCCCACCCTCTCCACCGTGTACGCCGGCATCAACAAGGACACGATGCCGCACTACCACTACGAGAAGAAGGTCCGCTGGTCCGGCATCACCAAGGAGAACATCGCCCGGGCCATCGAGTACGGCGCCCGGATCGCGCTCGGCACCGACGCCGCCGTCGGCCCGCACGGTGTGAACCTCATGGAGCTCAGCTACCTCGTGGACCTGGGCATGGACCCGATGGCCGCCATCGTCGCCGGCACCCGCACCTCCGCCGAACTCCTCGGCGTCGCCGACCGGCTCGGCACCCTCACCCCCGGTCGCACCGCCGACCTCGTCCTGTGCGACGGTGACCCGCTCAGGGACATCGGCGTCCTGGGCGACCCGGCCAACATCGTCTGCGTCGTCCAGGACGGCGTCGTCCGCAAGGACCTCCTGCTCCCAGCGGCCCCCACGGGAAGGCAGCCCTGATGTCCTCACTGACCGACCTCCCGACGCCCGACAGCAAGTCGCCCGACACCGGGCGCCCCGGCGTCCTCGACCGCGTCCTGTCGTTCATCGAGCGGGCGGGCAACGCCCTGCCCCACCCGATCGTCCTGTTCGCGGGACTCTTCGCCCTCCTGGCCGTCGTCTCCACCGGGCTGGAGCTGGCCGACGTCTCCGTCGAGGTCCCCGGCACCGGCGAGACCAAGCAGGTGGGCGGGCTGTTCACCGGCGACGGGCTGCGCTGGCTGGTGGAGAACCTGATCCCCAACTTCGCGACCTTCCCGCCGATCGGCGCCGTACTGGTCCTGATCATGGTGGTCGGCCTCGCGGAGCGCACGGGGCTCCTGGAGACGGTCATGCGGGCCACCCTGGCCCGTGTGCCCCGCGCGGCGCTCCCCTACGCGGTCGCGCTCATCGCCAGCCAGGCGCACATGATGAGCGACGTCGCCGCCATCGTGCTGCCGCCGCTGGCGGCCCTGGTCTTCAAGAGCGCCGGACGCCACCCCGTGGCCGGCCTCATCGGCGGCTTCGCCTGCGTGACCGCGGGCTACGCCGCCGGCTTCACCATCGGCTCGCTCGACGCCCTGTACGTCGGCATCACCCAACAGGCGGCCTCGGTGCTCCCGGCCGCCGCCGGCCTCCACATCCACCTGCTCATCAACTACTTCTTCACCGCGGCGAGCAGCCTCGTCCTCGCCGCGCTCGGCGGATTCCTCATCGGCCGCGTCCTGGAACCGCGCCTGGGCACGTACGAGCCGAGCGGCGAGGAACCGCAGACGCAGGACGACCTGACCCTCACGCCGATCCAGCGCCGCGGCCTGCTGGCCACGACCGTCGTCGTCCTGCTCTACGTGGCCGGGGTCCTCGCCCTGTGGCTGCCGTCCGGGGCCCCGCTGCGCGGCGAGGGCGGCGCCTTCGTGCCCTCGCCGGTCCTCAGCGGCATCGTCCCGGTCCTCTTCGGCGCCTTCCTGCTGGCCGGGCTCACCTACGGCTTCACGGTCAAGAAGCTCACCGGCACCGAGGACGTGGTCACCGCGGTGACCGACTCGGTGAAGAGCATGTCCGGCTACATCGTCATGATGTTCGTCGCCGCCCAGGTCATCGCGCTGTTCACGTGGTCCAACGTGGGCATCCTGCTGGCGGTCAAGGCCGCGGCCCTGTTCACCGACCTCGGCGTGACGGGCTTCGGGGCGATCGTGGTGTTCGTGCTGCTCGCGTCCTGCCTCAACCTCTTCATCGTCTCCGGCTCCGCCCTGTGGTCGCTGGTCGGACCCGTCTTCATCCCCGCGTTCATGCTCATGGGCATGAGTCCGGCGCTCAGTCAGGCGGCCTTCCGCATCGGCGACTCCGCGACCGGCGCCATCACCCCGATGAACCCCTACCTCTTCCTCATCCTGGCGATGCTCCGCCAGTACGAACCCGACGCGAAGCTCGGCACGCTGATATCCCGGCTCGCCGTCTTCGTCATCCCGTTCATGGCGGTGTGGCTGGTGATCCTGGCCGTCTTCTACGGCTTCGACCTGCCACTCGGCCCAGGTGCGCACATCGGCCTCAAGTGACCGCCTTACGCACGCGGCCGACCCCGCCGGGACGAACCGGTGGAGTCGGCCGCGTAGCGCTCCGCTGGTCGTGCCGCGATGTGCCGTCGTTTTGCTGCGGCGCCGTCGTGGCTGGTCGCGCCCGCGCGGCGGAGCCGCAGACGTCAGCGCCTCGCGCCCCTTTGGGGCGCTGCCGAACCGCGTTGTCATCGCGCGCCCGCGGTTCAGGCCGGGCGGGGGAGCGCGAGCGCCGGCAGCACCGACGACCCGACCGCCTCGATCAGGTCGGTCGGCGGGTGGTAGGAGCCGACGTGCTGCAGGAGAACCCCCGTGACTCCGGCGGCGTGCAGGGCGCGGAGCCGTTGGGTGAGCTGCTCGGCGGTCCCGAACAGACAGAACTCCTCGGCGAAGCGCAGGGCCGCCGCGTCGCTGATCCAGGCCGAACAGATCTCGACGGCCTTGTCCCAGTCCTCGGCGTGCACCAGGTCCGGGTAGACGCCCTCCACCGTCGCGGGGACGTCCACCTCGATCCCCGCCAGGGCGAGGAACGGCGCACCGCCGTTCTGGGCGATCGACGCGCACACCGGCTTGAGCCGGCGCGCCGCGGACTCGACGTCGTCGGTGACCGCGCAGAACGCGGACACGGTCAACGGGATCGCCCCGTACGCCCGGCCCGCCGCCTCGGCGCCTTCCCGCACCCGGGCGGTCGCGCTCGCCAGGGTCGCCGGTGAGACTCCGCTGAGCAGGATGACGCCGTCGGCGACCTCACCGGCCAGCCGCAGGTTCTTCGGCCCGCTCGCCGCCAGATGCAGCGGCACCCCGGGCTGCGGATCGCGAAGCCGTGAGCGGACCTTGCCCTCGAACTCCCACTCCTGACCGTCCAGCAGGGCGCGCAGCATGCCGATGCCTTCGCGCATCGACGCCGACGTGCTCTGCCGCAGACCGATCGGCCCGACCGAGCTGTTGCCCACGCCGAGCCCCAGGGTGAACCGGCCGGGGGCGAGTTCCGCGACGCTGCGGGCGGCCGACGCGACGACGGCCGGATGCCGGGTCGCCAGATTGGTGACCGCGGTGCCCAGACCGATGCGCCCGGTGCCCAGGGCCGCGGCGGTCAACGTGGTGAACACATCCCGCCACAGCAGCTGGGAGTCCGGGAACCAGACCTCGTCGAAGCCCAGTTCCTCGGCCCGCCGCACGGTCTCCACCACCCGGTCCGCCCGGTCGCAGGGCGGGATGCGGATCCCGACCCGCGGGGCAGTCGTCCCTGCGCCGGTCACCGCGAACCGCTCGGCGACGCGCTGACGAGAGGCGTGTCCGCGCCCACCGGACCGACGCCGGCGGCTCCGCCCGGAGTGCCCAGGGGCGCGGTGCGGCCCGGCAGCGTCTCGTCGAAGAAGCGCCGGTTGTCGGCGCGGAACTCGGGGTCGGCGAGCCGGTCCACGGTGATCGCCAGCTCGGGGCAGGCCGTCTCGCACGCGCCGCAGTCGATGCACTCCACCGGGTTGATGTAGAGCTTGCGCTCGCCCTCGTAGATGCAGTCGACCGGGCACTCCTCCATGCAGGACCGGTCCATGATGTCGACGCAGGCCGGGCCGATGACATAGGCCATGTCAGTTCTCCTTCTCGGTGGAATGCCCGGGAAACAGCTGGGCCTCCGGGTCGATGACGGTGGCGGCGTTGTTGACGGCGGTCGCGACCTCGCCGAAACCCACGGAGATCAGCCGCACCTTGCCCGGGTAGTCGGTGATGTCCCCGGCCGCGAACACCCGGGGCAGATTGGTGGCCATCCGGGTGTCCACCGCGATCTTCCGGGCGTTCAGGGCCAGCCCCCAGTGCTGGAGCGGGCCGAGGTCGGCGAGAAAGCCGAGCGCCGCGACGACCGTGCGCGCCGGCAGCGGACGGGTGTCCTGGGTGACCCGGTGCCGGACCTCCACCCGCTCCAGCCGGCCGTCGCCGTGCAGCGCGCTGACCTCGGAGTCGGTGATGATCTCGATGCCGAGGGTGCGGACCTTGTCGACGGACGCGCGGTGCGCACGGAACCGGCCGGTGCGGTGGACGAGCGTGACGGACCGGGCGACCGGGGCGAGCATCGCCGCCCAGTCGAAGGCGCTGTCGCCGCCGCCGACGACCACGACATCGTGATCGGCGTGGGCGGCCGCGTCCGGCACGAAGTACACCTGACCGCGACCGAGGTAGTCCTCACCGGCCGGCAGGGGCCGCGGCGTGAACGTCCCCACCCCGCCGGTGATCACCACCGCCCCCGCCCGTACGACCGTCCCCTGATCGCCGCGGACGACGGGCCGCCCGTCGGAGTCGTAGGTCAGCTCGACCGCGCGCTCCCCGAGGAGGTAGCGGGGACCGTACGGCTCCGCCTGGGCGACCAGGGCGGCGACCAGATCCCGCCCGCGCACCGAGGGAAACCCGGCGATGTCGAAGATGGGCTTCTCCGGGTACATCGCGCTGATCTGGCCGCCGCGCAGGGGCAGGACGTCCATGACCGCGACCCGCAGCCCCCGGAACCCCGTGTAGTAGGCGCCGTAGAGGCCCGACGGGCCGGCGCCGATGATCAGGACATCGGTCTCGACCGCCCGCGAGGCGTCCGTGGCGACCGGCTCATCTGAAAGAACGCTCATGGGCCAGGAGCGTATGAACGCTCCCGCCGCCACCCAACGGAACCGGTCCGCCTGACGGTACGCCGACCCGCTCGTCGGTCTCAGGCGGTGAGTTCCTTGGTGATGCGGTCGAGCATGAACGCGGAGGATTCGTGGGCGCGCTCCTCCCAGGCGAAGACGCAGGCGGTGGCGACGCCGTCGAAGTTCAGCTCGCGCAGGGTGCCGAAGAACGCGTTCCAGTCGACTTCGCCCTGTCCGATGTCGAGGTGCTGGTGGATGCGGGCGGCGGTGCCGGGCGGGTTCAGGATGTAGCGCAGGCCGGAGGAGCCCTTGTGGTTGAAGGAGTCGGCGATGTGGACGTGCTGGAGCTTGTCGCCGGCGTAGCGCATCATCGCGGCGACGTCGGCGGTGGGATCGGCTCCGGAGAGATGGAAGGAGTGGGGTGCGCAGTAGAGGTAGTTCACCCAGGGCTTGTCGATCGCCCGGACGAGGTCGACGGCGGGAGCGTTCTCCTCGCAGAAGTCGTCGGGGTGGGCCTCCAGGTCGAGGGCGATGCCCTCGCGCTCGAAGAGCGGCAGGAGTTCGTCGAGTGAGCGCCAGAAGGCGGCTTCGCTCGCGGCGGCGTGTTCGGGTCGGCCGTTGAACTCGGAGTTGATCAGGGGGCATTCGAGGTCGGCGGTGATCTCGATGATGCGTTTCCAGTAGCGGACGGCGGCCTGCCGCTCGGTCTCGTCGGGTGAGGACCACTTGTACAGCGGCAGCACGGAGGAAAGTTGCACGCCGTGCGTACGCAGGGAGTTCTTGAGTTCGGCGATGCGCGCGTCGTCCGCACGGGGGTGGAGGAAGAACGGCATGAAGTCGTCGCGCGGCGACAACTCGATGTATTCGTAGCCGAGTTCGGCGACGGTGCGCACCATGTCGTCGATCGGCAGCGCGCGGAACATGTACGGGTCGAGGGCGATTTTCACGCGGCACCTCCATAGAGGACGGGGCGGGGCTCGAGGTCCGTGGCGACGACCCGGCCCGACTCCAGGGCCTCGACGGTCGCGCTGGTGACGACGGTCGCGGCATAGCCGTCCCAGGCCGAGGGGCCGGTGGGCTCGGCGCCGGCGGCGATCCCCGCGATCCACTCGCGGAACTCGGTGTCGAAGGCGTCCGTGAAACGGCCCACCCAGTCGGTCAGGACCTCCGTGGTGTGCTGTCCGGCCGTGCGCACGCCGACCGAGGCGGGATCGGGCAGCCGTACGAGACCCTCCTCGCCCACCGCCTCGCACTGGATGTCGTAGCCGTACCGGCAGTTGACGAACACCTCCAGATCGATACGGACGCCCTTGGCGGTCTCGAAGAGCATGATCTGCGGGTCCCTGAGATGCGCGAACCGCTTGCTCGTGGCGCGCGGGGTGACCACCTGGGTGGAGACGATCTCGTCGTCGAGCAGCCAGCGCAGCACGTCCACCTCGTGCACCGCCGTGTCCAGTGCAGCCATGGCGGAGGTGTACGTCTCGGGGACGGTCGGGTTGCGGTGGGCGCAGTGCACGATCAGCGGCGCACCGATCCGGCCGGAGTCGATGACCTGCTTCAACTGCCGGTAGCCGACGTCGTAGCGGCGCATGAAGCCGACCTGGACCAGACGGCGGCCGTGGGCCGTCTCGGCCTCGATGATCTTCAGACAGTCCTCGGCGGTGGTGGCGAGAGGCTTCTCGCAGAACACCGGCTTCCCGGCGGCCATCGCGTTCAGCACATGCTCGGCATGGGTCGGTCCCCAGGACGTCACAAGGATCGCGTCGACGTCGTCCGCCGCGACCACGGCCGCGCCGTCGGGCAGCACCCGCGCGCCGGCCGGCGCCGCCGCCTCCTCGGCGCGGACCGGGTCGATGTCGGTGACCGCGGTGACACGGGCTCCGGTGACGGTCTCGGTGAGCCGTCGGATGTGCTCCTTGCCGATCCAGCCGGCGCCGATGACTCCGACACGTACGGTCATGGTCGTTCCTTCACAGAGAGGTTCAAAGGGTCGGGAGAAGCGCGCCCGGAACTCGACGAGGACTGCACTGCCGCGCTCTACTAGCGCGCTCTAGTGCGAGTACGATGACTCCTGTCCAAATGTCATGTCAATAGCTTGTTGCTGGGGGATTTCGGTGCCCCGCGCGCCGGCCCTGTGTCTGAGGTCTGCGCGTCAGGTCTGCGCGTCAGCGCTGTGTGTCGCGGAAGGTGCCCGGGGTTCGGTCCGTCGCGCGGGTGAAGAACTTGCTGAAGTTGGTCGGCTCGGTGAAGCCCAGGCGGTGGCTGATGGCGGCGACGGGCAGGTCGGTGTGGGCCAGGAGACGCTTGGCCTCCAGGGTGACGCGGGCGTCGATCAGCTGCTTGGCGGTGTGACCGGTGGCGCGTTGGCAGGCGCGGTTGAGGGTCTTGAGGGAGTAGCCCAGCCGGGCGGCGTAGTCGTGCGCCTGGCGCAGGACGGCGTACGACCGTTCCAGTTCGTGGCGGAAGAGGCGGTACGGCTCGGTCCCGGCGGCGGTGCGGGGTGTGTCCTCGGACTCGGGGAGGCGGGCGATGCGCAGGAGGAGGGCGGCGAGGAGCAGGCGCAGCAGCTCTTTGTCCGTCTCGGGGTCCTGGGGGTCGGCGTACTCGGTGGCGAGGTCGGTCAGGGCGTGGCGCAGGCGGGCGTGGTCGTCGGGGGCGAGCTGTCGGCGGGCCGGGCCGAACGGGTCGTCGGTCACCGGGGCGGTCGAAGGGAGCCGGGGCGGGAACTCGGGGGTGAACAGCACGACCGTGGCGTCCAGGGCGGCGGGGCGGCCGTCGGGCTCCGTGGGCAGGCGCTGCACCTGGCCGGGACGGATGTGCAGGAGCGTCCCGGGCCCGCAGGGGACGTCGACGAAGTCGACCATGGCCGTGCCCTCGCCCCGGTGGACCAGGGTGAGGTGATGGAAGTCGAGCCGGTGCACCCGGTTGAACTCACTGCCCGGCAGGCGGTCCCTGAGGTCGGCGAAGCCGAGTACCTCCAGTCCCAGATCCGGCCGTGCCGGGTTGCGGTAGCCGCGCTCGATCACCGGAGGCTGTCCCATTTCGACCATAGCCATGCCTGACTCTACCGTGCCCAAGTGCCGGCATCCGGCGAGAGTGGAGCCGAGAGCGGAGCACAGGCCGGTGGACGAGATGTCGCAGGATGCCCGCCGGAATGTATGCGCATGTATGGAAATGGAATAGATCGGAGTCGGGTCGTGAGCAACAAGGAAATCGTGGTCCAGGCCGCAGGTGAGCTGTTCGGCAAGAAGGACCCCGGAGCCGTGGACCGCTGGGTGTCCGATGACTACCGTCAGCACAGCAGCCTGGCCGCGGACGGGCCCGAGGCGCTGCGGCAGCTGGTGGCGGGTCTGCCGGAGGGTTTCCGCTACGAGGGCGCCCGGGTGATCGCCGACGGGAACCTGGTGGCGCTGCACGGTGTCTACCACGGCTTCGGCCCCGCGCCGCTGGTCGCCTTCGACCTGTTCCGCGTCGACGCGGACGGCAGGCTCGCCGAGCACTGGGACGCTCTCACCCCGGTGGTCACGGTCACCGCCTCCGGCCGTACGCAGACCGACGGGCCGAGCGCTCCGGGCGACCTCGACGCGACCGAGGCCAACCGCAGGCTGGTGACGCAGTTCGCGGAGAGGGTCCTCAAGGGCGCCGACTACTCGGTGCTGACCGACTTCATCTCCACCGAGACCTACCGCCAGCACAACCCCGAGGCCGCCGACGGCCTGGACGGCTTCGGCGCTGCCGCCGCCCAGTGGGCCGAGCAGGGCAAGAACCTCGTCTACAAGACGATTCACCAGGTCGTGGCCGAGGGTGATCTCGTACTGCTGCAGTCGGAGGGCGAGTTCGGAGTGCCGGTCGCCTACTGGGACCTCTTCCGGGTCGCCGACGGCAGGATCGTCGAGCACTGGGACGTCATCGCCCCGGTCCCGGCCGAACTGCCGCACTCCAACGGCCTGTTCTGACGGGACTGCCCCTCACCGGCGCGGCGCGTGGCGACATCACCGGCCGGGGCCGCTGTCGGGGGCGCCCGCCAGGAGGGTTTCGTAGGCGGTCCGGTCGTCCTCGCCGAACACGGTGAAGACCACGCGGTCCAGCCGTCCCGGGTGGGCGTTCAGCCAGTCGGCCACGGTCCGCAGCGCGATGCGAGCGGCCGGGGCCTTGGGGAAGCCGAACACGCCGGTGCTGACGGCGCAGAACGCCAGGGTGCGGACGGTGTCCACCTCGGCGGCGAGGTCCAGACAGGCACGGTAGGCCGACGCCAGTGCGTGCTCGTGCGGCGGGCGCAGGGGACCGTCGACGACGGGGCCGACGGTGTGCAGGACGTACCGGGCCGGGAGATGGTAGCCGCGGGTGATCTTCGCGGCGCCCGTCGGTTCCGGCGCGTTCTGCCCGCTCATGACGGCGTGACAGTCCTCGCGCAGCCGCGGGCCCGCGGCGCTGTGGATGGCATTGTCGATGCAGGGGTGCTGGGGGACGAAGCAGCCCAGCAGGGCGCTGTTGGCGGCGTTGACGATCGCGTCGGCGGCGAGGGCGGTGATGTCGCCCTGCCACAGGACGGTCCGGTCGGCCGCCGGACCGGGCGTGCCGGGGAAGCTCTGGGCGACGGTGGGGAGGCTGCGCGCGTCGGCGGCGGGACGGGCAAGGCGCTCGCCGCCGAGCAGGGCGTCCAACTCGGCTGTCACGCCGTCGGGCAGCGGGCCGGGGGCACGGACGGTCAACAGGGCCCTCAACGCCCGGCGAGCCGTTGCGAAGTCGGCGTCGCGAAGGCTTCGTACGGTGTTCGCGTCGAGTCCGAGCCGCCGCACGGCCGGGTCGGCGCCGAGCAGACCGAGCGCCTCATGGACATGCCCGAGAAGCTGGTCGGCCGGGGCGGGCGGTGCGGCCGGTCGGAACGGCTCGTCCAGTGAGACGGCCGCACGGTAGGCGTCCAGGGGCAGTGCGGCCGGAGTTCCCGCGAGGTGCGGTGGGCCGGGGCGAGCGGGGACCATGGCTCAGCCTCGGGTGCCGCGGACGACGTCGGCCAGCGGGGTGGCGGGATGCCCGGTGAGGCGGGGCACCGCGTCGCTGACGCCGTCGAGTTGGCCGGAGGCGATGGCCGTGTAGGTGGACACCCAGGCGTCGAGCTGCCACTGCGGGGCGCCGTAGGAAGCGCGGGAGGCGTACGCCTCCTCGACGGTCTCCAGGTGATACCTGACGGTGCGCCCCTGCACCTCGGACAGGACGGCGGCGGCCTCGTCCAGCGTCAGGGACTCGGGGCCGGTGAGGTCGTAGACGGCGCCGGCGTGGTCGGCCGGCCGGGTCAGGATCGCGGCGGCGGCGTCGGCGATGTCGTCCTGGGCGACGAAGGCGGTGCGTCCCTGCCCGGCCGGACCGCGGATGACGCCGTCCTCGCCGACCAGATCCGGGACCATCTCCGCGTAGAAGTTGTCGCGCAGGAAGGTATGGGCGAGCCCGCCGGCGCGGATGTGCTCCTCGGTGTGGAAGTGGTCGCGGGCGAGGGTGAAGGCGGCATCGGGCGCGGCGCCGAAGAAGGACACGTATACCAGGTGTTCGACGCCGGCCTCCGCGACGGCGTCCACAAAAGCCCTGTGCTGTGAGAGCCGGTCCGCGCTCTCGGAGGCGGACACCATGAACACGGTCCGCGCGCCGTCCAGCCCGCGCCGGAGCGCGTCGCGATCGCCGTAGTCGCCGCGTACCGCCGTGGCGCCCGGCAGTCGGGGCGCCCGCTCGGGGCTGCGCACCAGCAGCCGCTGCGCCACACCCCGCTCGGCCAGTCGGCGGGCGACGCGCCCGCCGAGCCGTCCCGTGGCTCCGGTGACCACCACGGTCGGTTCGGACAGATCAGTCATGGCAGAGGTCGCTTTCCGTCGGTGTGTCGAGTGTGTCGAGTGCGTTCAGGAGCCGGTCCGCGTCGAACGGCACGGACCGGGCCCGGTCTCCGAGGTCGGTGGGGACCCCCGGGTGATCGGGATTGACCCGTACCAGACGGGCCCCTGGAGTGTGGCGTACGACGTTCTCGGCGGGCCGGCGAATCACGCCAGGAGTATGGAAACCGGCGCCGATCTCCAGGACGAGCAGGCGGGAGCCGCCGGGCGTGTCGCCGAGCCACCGCATCAGCCGGTCCCCGGCGGGCAGGTACGCGCCGTCGACGAACTCGGGACCCACGCGCACGTTGGGGAAGACCTCCGCTCCGCAGCGGGGGCAGACGGGCAGGACGGCCGGGTCGGTGACCCGCCCGGTGGCCGGGTCGTACGCGGCGCGGATCCGGTCGTAGAACGGCTGGGCGTCCCAGGTCTCCTGGGTGCAGGGCACAGTGCACTGCAGTCGGCCGTAGTCCCCCTGGGGCGTGAAGACCCGTGCCGGCTCGAAGCCGTTGCGGGCGAACAGGGCGTCGACGTTCGACGTCATGACCCAGTGATCGCGGTCGCCGACGAGCGCGCGCAGCTGCCGGTACAGGGAGTTGGGCCGGGACCCGAACCGGATGTCGTCGATATGGACGGCCCAGTAACCCCACATCATGTCGGGCGGCAGCGGCACGCCCAGCAGGTACCGCGAGCGCAGCCCGAGCCGGTACAGCGCGGGGAACAGCTCCTTGAAGCGTTCGACGTCGCCGTAGTCGTACCCGGCGGCCGCGCTCAGACCCGCACCGGCCGCGACCACGATCCGGTCGGCGTCGTCGAGCCAGGTACGAAGCGTCCGGGCGTCGTTCTGGATGGTCATCTGTGGGGGCCCCTTCCGCCGCGGCGAACATGCCTGTCCACGGCTGCACTCAACGTAAGGGGAGGAGGGGGCCGCATACCCGGTCGGATCGCGACCGGCCATGGTCAGAAGGGGACAGTCGGCGGCGCGTGGCGTATCTGTGCGTTGGGCGAAACCTGGTGCGGCCTTTGCCGCGCCATTCTTGTACCTGCAAACAATGTGCAGAAACCTTGTGGGTGCGGCTGAAAACAGTCGTGCGTCGACAAGTAAGGCCCACGCACCGCATGAACCGCATCCGTACATCGATGACCCGCAAGGAGTGGGCGAGCCTCGGCGGGATGGCCGCGTTCATCCTGGCGCTGCACATCATCGGCTGGTTCACGCTCGTGGCGATCGTCGCCCCCGAGCACTACCACCTGGGCACCAAGACGTTCGGCATCGGGATCGGTGTCACCGCCTACACCCTCGGCATGCGGCACGCCTTCGACGCCGATCACATCGCGGCGATCGACAACACCACCCGCAAGCTGATGAGCGAGGGGCAGCGGCCCATGTCGGTCGGCTTCTGGTTCTCCCTCGGCCACTCCAGCGTCGTCTTCGCCCTGACCTTCCTGCTCTCCCTCGGAGTCAGGGAACTGGCCGGGCCGGTCGAGGACGACGGCTCCGCGCTGCACAGCGTCACCGGCTGGATCGGCACCAGCGTCTCCGGGGCGTTCCTCTACCTGATCGCGATCATCAACCTGGTGATCATGGTGGGGATCTGGAAGGTCTTCCGGCAGATGCGCTCCGGCCACTTCGACGAGGCCGCCCTCGAAGAGCAGCTCGACAACCGGGGCCTCATGAACCGCCTCCTCGGCCGACTGATGAAGTCGATCACCGAGCCCTGGCAGATGTATCCCCTGGGCGTCCTGTTCGGCCTCGGCTTCGACACCGCCACGGAGGTCGCGCTGCTGGTGCTGGCCGGTTCGGGCGCGGCCTCCGACCTGCCCTGGTACGCGATCCTCTGTCTGCCGGTCCTGTTCGCGGCCGGCATGTCGCTGCTCGACACGATCGACGGCTCGTTCATGAACTTCGCCTACGGCTGGGCCTTCTCCAAGCCCGTCCGCAAGGTCTACTACAACCTCACCGTCACCGGCCTGTCCGTCGCCGTCGCGCTCATCGTCGGCACCGTCGAACTCCTCGGCCTGATCGCGGACCAGGCCGACCTGCACGGACCGTTCTGGGACCGGGTGTCCGGCCTGGACCTCAACATCATCGGCTACGTCATCGTCGGCCTCTTCTTCGCCACCTGGGCGGTCGCCCTGCTGGTGTGGAAGATCGGCCGGATCGAGGAGAAGTGGACGACGGGCCTGGCCCGGCCCGCCGCCACCGAACAATGCGACGCCTAATCCTGCTCCTGGTCGCCCTGTCCGCCGAAGGCAGCCCCCTGTCGGCCGAAGGCGGCCAGGATGCGTTCGGCGGCCAGCGTGGCCGTCAACTCGCCCTCCCTGACCTGCTGTTCCAGGGCGGGCGCCAGGGACCGTACCGCCGGGTCCGCGTGCAGACGGCCGAGGAGGTCGTCGCGGACCATGTTCCAGGTCCAGTCGACCTGCTGGTCGCGGCGCTTGGCGGCGAGCCGACCGGTGGAGTCCAGCAGAGTGCGATGCTGTTCGAGGCGCTCCCAGACGGTGTCCAGGCCGGATCCCTCACGCGCACTGCAACTCAGCACCGGCGGCGCCCAGAACGCGTCCGCGCCGTGCATCAGGCGCAACGCGCCCGCCAGTTCACGTGCGGCGGAACGGGCGTCGCGCTCGTGCGGGCCGTCCGCCTTGTTGACGGCGAGGACGTCGGCCAGCTCCAGGACGCCCTTCTTGATGCCCTGCAACTGGTCGCCGGTGCGGGCGAGGGTGAGCAGCAGGAAGGAGTCGACCATGTTGGCGACGGCCGTCTCGGACTGGCCGACGCCGACCGTCTCCACCAGCACCACGTCGTAGCCCGCCGCCTCCATCACCACGATCGACTCGCGGGTCGCCTTCGCCACCCCGCCCAGCGTTCCCGCGGTGGGGGAGGGGCGGACGAAGGCCGCGGGGTCCACGGCCAGCCGTTCCATCCGCGTCTTGTCGCCGAGGATCGAGCCGCCGGTACGGCTGGAGGAGGGGTCCACGGCCAGGACGGCCACCCGGTGCCCGAGCCCCGTCAGCATCGTGCCGAACGCGTCGATGAACGTCGACTTGCCCACGCCGGGCACCCCGCTGACGCCGATCCGCCGCGCCCGGCCGCTGTGCGGCAGCAGCTCGGTCAGCAACTCCTGTGCCAGCGACCGGTGTTGGGGACGGGTGGACTCGACGAGCGTGATGGCGCGGGCGATGACCGCCCGCTTGCCGTCGAGTACACCCTTCACATACGTGTCGAGGTCGAGTGCCATGGTGCGCGCGGGCCTCAGCGTTCGTGCCCGAGACCGGCGGACAGCCGCTCGACGAGGTCGTACGCCGCGTCCGGGATCACCGTCCCGGGCGGGAACACGGCTGCCGCGCCCATCTCCAGGAGCGTGGGCACGTCCTGCGGCGGGATCACCCCGCCGACCACGATCATGATGTCCTCGCGGCCCTCCTCGGCGAGCTGCTCGCGCAGCGCCGGCACAAGGGTGAGGTGCCCGGCGGCCAGCGAGGAGACCCCGACGATGTGCACGTCCGCCTCGACCGCCTGCCGGGCCACCTCGCCCGGCGTCTGGAACAGCGGGCCGACGTCCACGTCGAAGCCGAGGTCGGCGAAGGCGGTCGCGATCACCTTCTGGCCGCGGTCATGGCCGTCCTGGCCCATCTTGGCGACCAGGATGCGCGGACGGCGCCCCTCGGCCTCCTCGAAGGAGTCCACCAGCGTGCGGGTGCGTTCGACGGACGGGGACTCGCCGGCTTCGTTGCGGTACACGCCGGAGATCGTACGGATCTGACTCGCGTGCCGCCCGTACACCTTCTCCAGGGCGTCGGAGATCTCCCCGACCGTCGCCTTCGCGCGAGCCGCGTTCACGGCCAGCTCCAGCAGGTTGCCCTCGCCCCCGGCCGCCCGGGTCAGCGCGTCCAGCGCGTCCTGGCAGGCCCGCTCGTCGCGCTCCGCCCGCAGTCGCCGCAGCTTCTCGATCTGCTGGGTGCGCACGGAGGAGTTGTCGACCTTGAGGACGTCGATCGCCTCGTCGGTCTCGACGCGGTACTTGTTGACGCCGATGACCGGCTGACGTCCCGAGTCGATGCGCGCCTGGGTCCGGGCGGCCGCCTCCTCCACGCGCAGCTTGGGAATGCCGGCGTCGATGGCCTGCGCCATGCCGCCCGCCTGCTCGACCTCCTGGATGTGCTGCCAGGCCCGGCGCGCCAGGTCGTACGTGAGCTTCTCGACGTACGCGCTGCCGCCCCACGGGTCGATGACCCGGGTGGTGCCGGACTCCTGCTGCAGCAGCAGCTGGGTGTTGCGGGCGATGCGCGCCGAGAAGTCGGTGGGCAGGGCGAGCGCCTCGTCGAGGGCGTTGGTGTGCAGCGACTGGGTGTGGCCCTGGGTCGCCGCCATCGCCTCCACGCACGTACGCGTGACGTTGTTGAACACGTCCTGCGCGGTCAGCGACCAGCCCGAGGTCTGCGAATGGGTGCGCAGGGAAAGGGACTTGGAGTTCTTCGGGTCGAACTGCTTCACCAGCCTGGCCCACAGCAGCCGGGCCGCGCGCAGCTTGGCGACCTCCATGAAGAAGTTCATGCCGATCGCCCAGAAGAACGACAGCCGGGGCGCGAACGCGTCCACGTCCAGGCCCGCCTCACGCCCGGCCCGGATGTACTCCACGCCGTCCGCGAGGGTGTACGCCAGCTCCAGGTCGGCCGTCGCGCCCGCCTCCTGGATGTGGTACCCCGAGATGGAGATCGAGTTGTAGCGGGGCATCCGCTGCGAGGTGAAGGCGAAGATGTCGGAGATGATCCGCATCGACGGCTTCGGCGGATAGATGTAGGTGTTGCGGACCATGAACTCTTTGAGGATGTCGTTCTGGATGGTCCCCGCGAGCTTCTCCGCGGGTACGCCCTGCTCCTCCGCCGCCACGATGTACAGCGCGAGGATGGGCAGCACCGCGCCGTTCATCGTCATCGACACGGTCATCTTGTCCAGCGGGATGCCGTCGAAGAGCTGCCGCATGTCGTAGATCGAGTCGATCGCCACGCCCGCCATGCCGACGTCACCGGTCACACGCGGGTGGTCGCTGTCGTAGCCGCGGTGCGTGGGCAGGTCGAAGGCGACGGACAGGCCCTTCTGGCCGGCGGCCAGGTTGCGCCGGTAGAAGGCGTTGGACTCCTCGGCCGTGGAGAAGCCCGCGTACTGGCGGATCGTCCACGGCTGGTTGACGTACATCGTCGGGTACGGGCCGCGCAGATACGGGGCCATGCCCGGGTGGGTGCCCAGGAAGTCCAGGCCCTCCAGATCCTGCCCGGTGTAGAGCGGCTTGACCGCGATGCCCTCCGGGGTCTCCCAGAGCAGGTCGTCCCCGTCGGCGGCCCGCTTGACGGCCGAACGCCACTCGTCGGGGCCGCCGTCGGCGGTCGGGGTCCCCAGCTCGATGCCGGAGAAATCGGGGATCGCCCCCATCGGACGGTCTCCCATCAGGACACTCCCATACGGTCGAGGGCGGCGGAGAGGACGGCGACGGCGTCACATCCCGCGAAGACGTAGCTGTCCACCCCGGAGTACTGCCCGGGGCGGCCCGCCAGGAACACGTGCTCGGCGCCCGCTGACCTGAACTGCACGGTGGTCGGCTCGGCCTGTTCCTCGTACAGCGCGTCGCTGGAGCACAGGCAGACCTCCCGCGCCCCGCTCTCCTCGAACCCGCCCTCCGTGACGGGCTCGATGCCGCCCGCCTGGAACAGGTTGGCGGCGAAGGTGAGACGGGCGGTGTGCGCGGCGGCCGGGCCGAGGGCGGCCAAATAGACACGGGGGCGGGCGCCGGTCGCGGCGAGGTGGGCGTCGGAACGGGCGCGCAGCGCCTCGAACGCCTCGTCGCGCCGCACGCGCGGCAGACCGCCGGACGGCGGCTCCGGCGCGGGCGCGCGGACGACCGGCTTCTCCGCCAGGTGCGGGAACTCGCTGACGCCGGTGACGGGTTCACGGCGCTTGGCGAGCTTCGCGCTGCGCACCGACCACGTCTGCGCCAGCCGCTCACGGATCATCCCGGAACGCAGCGCGGCCGCCTGGCCGCCGGCCTGCTCGATGCCCTGGAAGAACTCCCAGCCCGCGTGGGCGAGTTCGTCGGTGAGCCGCTCCACGTACCAGGAGCCGCCCGCCGGGTCGATCACCCGGGACAGATGGGACTCCTCGATGAGGATCGTCGAGGTGTTGCGGGCGATGCGCCGCGCGAACGCGTCCGGGAGACCGAGAGCGTCGTCGAAGGGCAGCACGGTGACGGCGTCGGCGCCGCCGGCCCCGGCGGCCAGCGTGGCGATCGTCGTGCGCAGCATGTTCACCCACGGGTCGCGACGCGTCATCATCACCGGCGAGGTCACCGCGTGCTGGCGCTGTGCGCCCGCCCCCGGGGCCCCGCAGACCTCGGCCACCCTGGCCCACAGCCGGCGCGCCGCCCGCAGCTTGGCGATCGTCAGGAACTGGTCGGCGGTCGCCGCGTACCGGAACTCGAGCTGCGCACACGCCTGGCCGACGCTCAGCCCGGCCCCGGTCAGCTCCCGCAGATAGGCGACCCCGGTCGCCAGTGAGCAGCCCAGCTCCTGGGCGGCCGAACCGCCGGCCTCGTGGTACGGCAGCGCGTCCACGGTCAGCGCGCGCAGCCCCGGGTACCCCTCGGCGCAGCGCCGCGCGAGACCGGCCGCCGGCGCGAACTCCAGCGCCTCGCCCGTACGGGCCTCATGGCCCAGCGGATCCGCGCCCAGGTTCCCGCGCGCGGCCTCCGCACCGACGCCCCGCTCCGCGTAGAGCCGCAGCAACTCGTCCGCGGCCGACTCGACGTCACGGCCGGCGTCGAGGACGACCGGCGCCAGATCGAGATAGACGCCGTCCAGGACCTGGCCGAGCGAGGAGACCGGGATGCCGTCGCCGCCCACGACCAGCCAGAGGGAGGTGACGCCGTTCTCCAGGTCGGCCAGGACCGCGCCGCCGTCCGCCGCGGCGTGCCGCTGGCGTACGTCCCAGCCGCCGACGGTGTTCCCCTCCGCCCGGCCCCCGCGCACGAACGGGGCGAAGCCGGGCAGGCCGGGATCCGGGGCGGTCTCGCGCGCGGTGTAGAGGGGTCGGGTGCCGAGCCCGTCCTCCAGCACGGTGGACAGGGCGTCTTCCGCCGCCGCTCCGGAGACCTCCTTGCCCGACTTGCGCAGGACACCTTCCACGAGACGTTGCCACTGTTCACGTGTCGTGTCGGGGAACTCGGCGGCGAGCGAGAGCCCGTCGTCAGGCAGCACTGTCATGCTCGGATGCTAGGCCAGATCGCCAAAGCCGCAGCAGAGCGCATGGCTGTGAGTTTGTTCTCCCGAAAAGTGTGGCGTGGGTCACTCTTCTGGCCTGTCCATCTTCTGGCCCGTCCATCTTCTGGCCTGTCCATAGGATTCCCGGCAGGAACCGACGAGATCATGCGCGTCATCGTGGCGCGCGGCCCCTGACGGAGGCGTACGGATGAACGGCCCGACCAGCGCGACGAGCGCGAGCAGCACGTCCGAGGCGACCGCCGGAGAGGAACCCGTCCTGCTGCACACCGCCGGACGGGCGGCCCACATCACCCTCAACCGCCCCAGGGCCCTCAACGCCCTGAACCACGTCATGGTGCGCCGCATCGACGAAGCGCTCACCGCCTGGGAGCACGACCCGGCCGTCGAGACCGTCGTCATCACCGGAGCCGGGGAGCGCGGCCTGTGCGCGGGCGGCGACATCCGCGCCGTCCACGACGACGCCCGCGACGCGGACGGCGCCGCCTCGGCCGCGTTCTGGCGCGACGAGTACCGCCTCAACGCGCGCATCGCCCGCTACCCCAAGCCGTACGTCGCCGTCATGGACGGCATCGTCATGGGCGGCGGAGTCGGCGTGTCCGCCCACGGCAGCGTCCGCATCGCCACCGAACGCTCGCGCATCGCCATGCCCGAGACCGGCATCGGATTCGTCCCGGACGTCGGCGGCACCTACCTCCTCGGGCTCGCCCCCGGCGAACTGGGCACCCACCTCGCGCTGACGGGGGCGCAGATCGGCGCCGGGGACGCGGTGCTGTGCGGGCTGGCCGACCACTACGTACCGTCCCCGTCCCTGCCCGACGTCGTCGGCGACCTCGCCCGCCTGCCCGCCCCGGAGGCCCTCGCGCGCCATGTGCAGCCTGCTCCGGAGGGGGAGTTGGCCGGTCAGCGGGAGTGGATCGACGACTGCTATGCCGCCGACACGGTCGAGGAGATCGTCCGGCGGCTGCTCGCGCACGGCGACCCGGCCGCGAAGGAGGCCGCGCAGACCCTGCTCGCCAAGTCGCCCACCACACTGAAGGTCACGTTGACCGCGCTGCGGCGCGCCCGTCGGCTCGGCTCGCTGGAGCGGGTGCTGGAGCAGGAGTACCGCGTGTCCTGCGCGGCCCTGTCCACCGCCGACCTGGTCGAGGGCATCCGCGCCCAGGTCATCGACAAGGACCGCAACCCGCGCTGGTCGCCGGCCACCCTCGCCGAGGTCACCGACGCCGACGTCGAGCGCTATTTCCGTCCCCTCGGCGGACGACCGGAACTCGGGCTCGACATCTGAGCCGAGAGCCCGGCCGGCCGGCGCTCACTTCCCGGCGACCGTCCCCAGGAAGCGGATGTACGGCCGGTCGCCGGGGTCGGGGTGGGTGACCGTGGCGCGCACGCCGTACACCTCGGCGATCAGGGACTCGGTGAGGGTGGCGGCAGGCGCGCCGGCGGCCACCACGCGGCCCTGCCGGAGCACGACGACCTGGTCGCAGTACATGGCCGCCAGGTTCAGGTCGTGCAGGGCGACGACGCTGGTGACGGGCAGTTCGGCGACCAGGTTCAGCAGGTCGAGCTGGTGCTGGATGTCCAGGTGGTTGGTCGGTTCGTCCAGCAGCAGTTCGCGTGGCTCCTGGGCGAGGGCGCGGGCGATCTGGACGCGTTGGCGCTCCCCGCCGGAGAGCGTGTGCCAGGGCTGGTCCAGGCGGTCGGTGAGTCCGGTGCGTTCGAGGGCGGTGCGGACGGCCCTCTCGTCCGCCGCGGTCGTCGGCGTCCAGGCGCGGCGGTGCGGGACGCGTCCCAGGCGCACCACGTCGACGACGGTCAACTCGACCAGGGTGTCCGCCTGTTGCTCGACGACGGCCACGCGCCGGGCGACGGCTCGGCGGCCCCAGTCGCCCAGCGGGCGACCGTCGAGGGTCACGACGCCCGAGGCGGGGGCCAGGACCCCGGACAGCAGCCGCAACAGGGTCGACTTCCCTGATCCGTTGGGGCCGAGCAGTCCGGTCACGGAGCCGGGCCGGGGGGCGAGGCTGACGCCGTCGAGGATCAGCCGTCCGTCGGCGGAGCGGCTCACCCGGGCGGCGGCGAGGGTGGGCGACGCGTTCTCCCCGTCGTGCGTTTCGCTCACCGCGTCCTCCTCATCGGGTCCTCCTCATCGGGTCCCCCTCGTGCGGTACAGGACCAGGACGAACGCCGGGACGCCGACGAGCGACGTCACCACGCCCACCGGCACCTCCTGCGGGTCGAGGACGGTACGGGCCAGGGTGTCGGCCCACACCAGGAACACCGCCCCGGCGAGCGCGCTGACCGGCAGCAGCCGGGCATGCCCGGGGCCGACCAGGGCGCGGGCCGCGTGCGGCAGGACGAGGCCGACGAAGCCGATCGCGCCCGCCGCGCTCACCAGCACGGCCGTCAACAGCGCGGTCACGCACAGCAGCACCAGCCGGGTCCGGACCACCGCGACCCCGAGTGTGGCCGCCGCGTCCTGGCCGAAGGCGAAGGCGTCCAGGGTGCGCGCGTACCCGAGGCACACCGTCAGGGCGAGCGCCAGCACGGCCAGGCAGAGCCACACCTCGGTCCAGCCGGCGCCGCTGAGCGACCCGAGCAGCCAGAACAGCACGCCCCGGGTGGTCTCCGCGTCGGCCGCCGTCAGTACGACGAACGAGGTCACGGCCGAGAACAACTGCATCGCGGCCACACCGGACAGCACCACCCGGTCCGTCGTCCCGCCGAGCGTGTGGCTGAGCAGCAGCACCAGCGCGAACGAGCCGAGCGCGCCCGCGAACGCGCCCCCCGACACGGACACGACGCTCCCGCCGACCCCGAGGACGACCACGACGACGGCCCCGGTCGACGCGCCGGAGGAGACCCCCAGGACGAAGGGGTCGGCCAGCGGGTTGCGCAGCAGCGACTGCAGCACCGCCCCGCACACGGCGAGCCCGGCACCGCACACCGCGGCGAGGAGGGTGCGCGGCAGCCGCAGGTTCCAGACGATGCCGTCCCGGATGGGGGACAGGTCCGAGGCGCCCCAGCCCAGGTGGGAGGCGACCGTGGACCAGACGTCGCCGACGCCGATGTCCGCGGGCCCGATGGTGATGGCCACGGCGACGGACACGGCCAGCACCGCGAGTCCGGCGACCGGGCCGGCCAGGCCCCGCAGCGCCCCGGCGGCTGCCCGCAGCCGTCGGACCCCGGGCGACCGCAGGGCGGTGGTCATCCGGCGAGCCCGTACGCGCGCAGCGCCGCGGCGACCTTCTCCACGCCTTCGACGGTGCGGATCGTGGGGTTCATGGCCTGCCCGCTGAGCAGTACGTAGCGCTTCTTCCGCACCGCGTCCATGTTCTTCGTCGCCGGGTTGGACTCCAGGAACGCGATCTTCCGCGCGGCGGTCTCGGCCGTCTGCGACTTACGGGTGAGGTCGCCGATGACGAGCACGTCGGGGTTGCGGTCGGCGACCGTCTCCCAGTTCACCTGCGGCCATTCCTGTGTGCTGTCGTCGAAGACGTTCTTCGCGCCGAGCGCGTTCGTGACGATGCCCGGCGCCCCGCAACAGCCCGCCAGATAGGGGGACTCCTGGTTCGCGAACCAGTACAGGACGGTGGCGTCCCCGGCGTCGATGCCGGACGTGGCCTCGGCCACCCGGCCCTCGAGCTGCGTGACCAGCTTCTCGCCGCGCTCCGCCACCCCGAAGATCCGCGCCAGTTCGCGCACTTCGCGGTACACGGTGTCCATGGCGAGCGGCTCGGTCCGCGAGCCGTCGCCGCCGCCGCTGTTGTCCTTGCCCTCGCAGTCGGCGGGCGAGAGGTACGTCGGCACCCCCAGCTCCTCGAACTTCTCGCGGGGGGCCACTCCGCCCTTGCTCAGCGTGGAGGCGAAGGAGGAGGCGACGAAGTCCGGCTCGACGTCCAGCACCTTCTCGAACGACGGCTGGTTGTCGGCGAGTCGCGGCACCTTCGCGTCGGCCTTCTCCAGCCCCTTCATGACCGGGTCGGTCCAGGTGGCGGTGCCCACCATGCGGTCGGCCAGGCCGAGCGAGAGCATGATCTCGGTGGTGCCCTGGTTCAGCGAGACGGCCCGCTCCGGAGGGGCCCCGACGGTCACCTTCTGCCCGCAGTTGTCCAGCGTGACGGCCTTCGCGGACGCGCCGGCGCCCGAAGCCCCCTCGGACGACGAGCCCGAACCACAGGCGGACAGCAGCAGTGCCCCGGACAGGAGCAGGACGGAACAGCGGGCGGGACGTGACAGATGCACGAAGCGGCTTCCTAGGCGTCGAGGCCCATGCGCGGGGCCCGTTCGGACGGTCGGCTGCCAGCAGGTCTTCGGACTCGGGATCACCCCGGCGGGGCACCTTCCCAGACCCGGCCATGGCCGTCGTCCAGTGGTTGCCGCCCCGCCCGTCACCCTCACCGCTGCGCGTCAGTTCCGGACTCCCACCGGATTCCCTGACCCGTGCACGCGTACTACCGCGTATACGAATACGACTGGCGTTCGAAAATTACCATGGCATTGCCTGCTCGCCCCACGTGCCCCCGATGCCCCCGATGTCCCCCGGTCGGTCCTACGGCGCTTCGTCAGGGTCGTAGTGGGCGTTGCGGTCGACCGAGCGGTAGATGTCGGGGGCGATGGGCCGGCGCAGTTCCTCGGCGAGATGCCCGAGCAGTCCGGCCGTCCGGGCGAGCAGCGCGAAGCCGCGCAGCAGCTCGACGGGGAGCCCGAGATCGGCGAGCGCCGCTCCGCACACTCCGGCGCCGTTGAGGGGCAGCGCGCGACCGAGGACGTCCGGCGCCACCCGCCCGACGGCCTCGAACAGGGCGAGGTGAGGGCCGTAGACCCCTTCCTCACGCGCGATGCGGACGATCACCGGCGTCCGTGGGTCGCCCTCCTTGTGCACCGGGTGGCCGAGGCCGGGCACGAGCTGTTTCGCCGCCTTGCGTTCCGTCAGCGCCTCTCGTGCCAGCGCATCCCAGCCCGCGTCGGTGGCGGGAAGGGGCTTGCCTGCCGAGCCTGCCGAGTCCGCCGCGCTCGCCTCGGCGAGCACCTCGGCGAGGAAGCGGCCGGTGTCCTCGGTGACGCCCAGGAAGCGGGAGCCGCCGCCGAGCAGCCCGGCGGCGAGGGCTCCTTGCACGGACTCCGGCGCGGAGAACAGGGTCATGCGTGCGGCGATCGCGGTGGGTGTGAAGCCGTGGTCGGCCAGCGCGACCAGCACCGTCTCGAAGAGCCGCACCTCGCCCGCGGTGGGGCGGCGCCGGGCGGTGAGCCAGAACGCGAGTTCGCCGAAGCCGACCTGGCCCATCAGGTCTTCCGCCAGGTTCTGCCCGAGGAGGCTGATGGTGGCGGCGTCCGAGGTCCCGAGACCGGTCGGGTACCGGGGCTGGGGTTGAGGCCGACGCTGGGAGTCGGGTCGGGGCTGTCCGGCGGTCATCGATCTGTTTCCTTGTCCGCCGCGAGCCAGGCCCGTAGCTCTTCTCCGTGCTGGTCGAGGGCGGGCGGCGGAAGATCGTGCCGGGGCGGGGTGCCGCTGAAGGTGATCGGATTGCGGATCATCGGCACGGAGTCCGGCCCGCTGCCCAGGGCGACCACCGGGTCGAGCCCCAGGTCCGCCGCGAGCGCGACACCTGCGTCCACGTGGTTGATCGGTCCGCAGGGCACACCCGCCGCGGACAGTCTCCTGAACCATTCGTCCGCCGGGCGCTGTTCGAGCTTGGCGACCAGGAGCGGACGCAGTTGCTCGCGGTTGCGGGTCCGGGCCTCGTTGCCGGCGAACCGAGGGTCCTCGACCAGCTCGTCCAGGCCCAGTTCGACGCAGAGTCTGCAGAACTGGCCGTCGTTGCCCGCGATGACGATGAGGTCCTTGTCGGCCGTGGGCAGCGGTTCGTAGGGGAACAGGCTGGGATGCGCGTTGCCCATCCGGTGCGGGACGACACCGCCGGCCACGTGGGCCGAGGTGTGGTTCACCAGGCCCGACAGCGCGGAGGAGAGGAGGTTGACCTCGACGTGCTGTCCGGCCCCGGTCGCGTTGCGGTGGTTGAGCGCGGCCAGGATCCCGATGGCGGCGTGCATGCCGGTCATGACGTCGAACACCGAGATCCCCGCCCGGTACGGCGGACCGTCCGCGTCCCCGGTCAGGCTCATGAGCCCGGACGCCGCCTGCACCAGCAGGTCGTAGCCGGGCAGGGACGCCCCGCCGGCCGTGCCGAACCCGCTGATCGAGGTGTAGATCAGCCCGGGGTTGTCCGTGCGGACCGTCGCGTAGTCCAGACCGAACCGGGCCAGACCGCCCGGCTTGAAGTTCTCGATCATGATGTCCGCACGCGAGACCAGTTCCTGGGCCAGTCGCAGATCCTCGGCGTTCCTGAGGTCCAGGGCGAGGGAGCGCTTGTTGCGGTTGACGCCCAGGTAGTAGGTCGACACCCCGTCCCGGACCGGCGGCATCCAGGTGCGCGTGTCATCGCCGGACGGCGATTCCACCTTGATCACCTCGGCCCCCAGGTCCCCGAGCAGCATGGTGGCGTACGGCCCGGCCAGGATGCGGGAGAAGTCGGCGATCAGCAGCCCGTCGAGGGCGCCGGCTGTGACGGTCATCGAGCGACACCTTTCACCGTGTCCGGCAGGCGGACCAATGTCCGCCAGTGTGGTTCCTTGGTCCGTCCACTGTCAATCATGAGAGGTGTCGGCGCGAGAAGCGGCGATACAGTGGCGGACAACCATCCGGTGGGCGGCCCTTCGGCCCGTCCGCCCAGCTCGCGGATATCTCGTATGTATCTCGCATGTACGGAGGGACGAAAGATGCGGCGGGACACCGGCCCTGACTTCATCGAGGCCCTCGCGAGAGGGCTCGACGTGCTTCGGGGCTTCCAGCCGGGCAGGCCGTGCATGACGCTGAGCGAGGTCGCCGCCGAGGCGCAGCTGGCGAGGCCCACGGCGCGCCGGATCCTCATCACGCTCCAGGAACTGGGGTACGTGCGCAGCGGCGAGGGCGGTTTCTCGCTGACGCCCCGGGTGCTCGAACTCGGGATGACCTACATCGGCTCGCAGAGCATCTGGGAGCTGGCGGAACCGCACCTGCGCGCCCTGGCGGCGCGTACCCGGGAGTCGTGCTCGATCGCGCAGCTCGACGGCTCCGACATCGTCTACGTCTGCCGGGTCGCCATGCCCAAGCTGGTGACGCTGTCCGTGACCATCGGCACGCGCTTCCCCGCCGCACAGACCTCCCTCGGGAAAGTGCTGCTCGCGGCCCTCGACGAAGCCGAGCTCGACCGCGTCCTCGCCCTCCCCGGCAGGTCGGGCATCGAGCCCCGGTACCGGCCGCAGCGCGAGGAACTCGACGAGATGCTGCGTGACGTACGGGCCAAGGGGTGGGCGGTGACCGACGAGGAACTCGCCCTCGGCATCCGGTCCGTCGCCGCGCCCATCCGCAACGGCCAGGGCCGGACGGTCGCGGCGGTGAACGTGAACGCCCATGCCGCCGAGACCTCGGTCGAGCACCTCATGGAGCACCACCTCCCCCCGTTGCTCCGCACCGCCGGCGACATCAGCTCGGACTGGGCGGCCTGGGAAGGGCGTCCCATCGCCACGCTCGCGCCCCGGGCCGGCTGAGACCCGACTGTCGTGAAACCCCTGGTTCTCCTGGTGCACGGGGCCAACCACGATGGTTGGTGCTGGAGTCCGGTCCTGGAACGGCTGGACCGGATCGGGGTCGCGGGCCGGGCGATCGACCTGCCGCTCACCTCCTTCGAGGAGGACACCGCCGCGGTGCGAGCGGCGGTCCGCGAAGCTGCGGGGGCACGGCCCGTCGTGCTGGTCGCGCACAGCTACGGCGGCCTGCCGGTGACCGCCGGCGGGCATTTGGCGGACCGTCTGGTCTTCGTCGCGGCGCGGATGCCGCTGCCCGGGGAGTCACCCGCGGCGCGCACACCCCGATGGGGCCATCCCGAGTTCCGGGCGGCCTGGGACACGGACGACGACGGCGCCGTCGTCCTGCGTGCGGAGGCCCGCGAGGTGCTCTACTCGCACTCGCCGCCCGACCTGGCCGAGGCGGCGGCGCGGCGCTGGCGGCCGATGCGGAGCCGGGTGCCGCGGACGCCGATCGCCGACCCCGCGTGGACGTCCGTGCCCACCGCCTACGTGGTCTGTGCGAAGGACCGCACGGTACGGGTCGAGGCGCAGCGCGAGTGCGCGGCACACGCGACCGAGAGCGTCGAGATCGACTGCGATCACTCCCCCTTCTTCTCGGCCCCGGACCGGCTGACGGCGATTCTCGCCGAGCAGGCGACACGTGCCTTCCCTGCCCTGCCGGGCTATTGACAGCAGGAAGAGCCGCACGCCATCGTCGATCCGTGCCCGCCTGGCGGACAGGTGTCCGAAGATTTCTCCGGTTCGGTCGTCCGCCGCCCCGGAAGCGGGAGATCGCGAAGGAGAGAGTCAAGGATGACGCAGTCACTGCCGACGCGGCTTCACCACAACGCCTACGTCACGCGCGACCAGGAGGCGACACGGGCGTTCTACGAGGACGTCATCGGTCTGCCGCTGGTCGCGACCTGGAAGGAGTCCGACGAGCTGTTCGGGGCCGTGCGGACCTACTGCCACACCTTCTACGGCCTCGGAGACGGCAGCGCGCTCGCCTTCTTCCAGTTCGCCGACCCCGCCGACCAGGAGGAGTTCGGCCCGCGGATGCCGCACTCGCCGTTCCAGCACATCGCCCTCAAGGTCACCGAGGAGGTCCAGAAGGACCTCGCCCGGCGACTCGAGGACGCCGGCTGGAAGCCCGACGAGACCTACGTCCTGGAGCACGGGTACTGCCGTTCGCTCTACACCAGCGACCCGAACGGCCTTCTGCTCGAGTTCACCCTGGACGCCCCCGGCATCGAGAAGTCCGACGCGGAGCGGCGGCGCACCGCCCACGCCGAACTCAAGGCCTGGCTCGAAGGCGACCACGTCAGCAACAACACCTACCGCTGAGCCGCCTTCCCGATGAGCTCACCGATCCGTGCCTGGGTGGCGGCGGTCAGTTCCGTCAGGGCGTAGGTGGTGGGCCACAGGGCGCCCTCGTCGAGCTGCGCCTGGTCGCTGAAGCCGAGCGTGGCGTACCGGGTCTTGAACTTCTGCGCGCTCTGGAAGAAGCAGACGACCTTGCCGTCCCTGGCGTAGGCGGGCATCCCGTACCAGAGCTTCGGCGAGAGGTCCGGGGCGGCCGACCCGACGATCTCGTGGATCCGTTCGGCGAGGACGCGGTCCGCGTCCGCCATCCCGGCGATCTTCGCGAGCACGTCGGCTTCCGCGTCGGCCTTGGCCGTGTGCGGGCTGCGGCGCGCGGACTTCTTCAGCTCCTGGGCGTGCTCCTTCATCGCGTCGCGTTCCTCGGCCGTGAACCCGTCGAACTTCTGGTCGGGCGCGACGGTGCTCCGGGCGGACTTCCGTGTGTTCGTCATGGCGGATTCCCTCTCCTGTGAAGTGTGGTCAGGCGTGGTCAGGCGTGGTCAGGCATGGTCAGGTGTGAAGTGCGGTCAGGCCTTGTGACATGCGGTCAGGCGAGCCAGCGGCCGTCGCGCATGAGCTCGCGGCCCCGCAACTCGTCCGCCTCGCGCCAGCTCTGGACGCGGCGCGGGGTGATACGGAACCAGCGGTACGCAGTGGCCGACGGGCGCGGGTCGAAGCCGGTGCGGGCGGCGAACCGGTCACCCAGCCGCCCGGGCAGCGCGTCGAGGTCGAGGACCTCGACCTCGCCCTCGATCATCGACACGTCGCGGGTGTGGCCCAGGCCCAGCCGAGCGGTCCGGGTGGCGGTCAGGTTCCGGCCGGTCGGGCTGTCGGCCGGGGTGGCCGCCAGCAACGTCTCGCCGTCCCAGTCGAACGACAACGGCACCAGATACGGCACCCCGTCCGCCGAGGCGCTGGCCACCCAGACGTCGACGTCATGGGTGAGCCGGTGCTCGGTGTCCCGGCGACGCTGCGCGCGGGGCCGCCTCTGCGGGGACGAACCGGTCATGGTCACTCCTGTCGTCGTGGGTCCCGATCGACCCGGCGGCCGTGCCGTGCCGGGCTCGATCGCCGTGGTCACAGGCTCTCCCGGCCGGGGTACGGTCCGCCTCCGTGCCGGCCACGGAAAGCACCACGGATAATGACTCGGTGTCCAGTCCAGTGGTCCCAGGGGTACCGGCCGTCTCGAGCCGGGAAGCCGAAGTGCTCGCGCTGCTCGGGGAGCACCTCAGCAACGCGGAGATCTCCGCGCGGCTGTTCATCTCCGTGCGCACCGTCGAGTCGCATGTCTCCGCACTGCTGCGCAAGTTGGAGGCGCCGGACCGGCGCGCGCTCTCCCGGCGGGCGGCCGAATCCGCCCGCGCCGACCGGTCGCGCCCGGCGCCCGCCCTCCCGGCGCCCCTGACCGCGTTCGTCGGCCGGGTACGGGAGCGCGCGGAGCTGGCCGAGGCGCTCAAGACGCGCCGTCAGGTGACCGCCGTCGGTCCGGGCGGGGTGGGCAAGACCCGGCTCGCCCTGGCGGTGGCGGCGGAGGCGGCCGAGGACTTCGCCGACGGCGTGTGGTTCGTCGACCTGGCCCCCGTCACCGATTCCGGGCGGGTGGGCGCGGCGGTCGCGGCGGCCGTGGGCGTCGGCGAGCAGCCCGGGCGCGGCATCGACGAGGCGGTGCTCGCCGTCCTGGCGGACCGTGAGGCGCTGCTGGTGCTGGACAACTGCGAGCAGATACGCGACGGGGTGGCGCCGTTCCTGGAACGGCTGCTGGCAGCCGGCCCGCGGCTGCGGGTGCTCGCGACCAGCCGGGCCCGGATGCTGGTGCCGTTCGAGTGGGTCTTCCCGGTTCCGCCGCTGTCCTGGGCCGACGGAGGCGAGTCCGAGGCCGTGACCCTGTTCATGGAACGGGCGGCGGCGGCCGGCCCGCCGCCGGATCCGGCGCTGCGCGGCCGGATCGCGGCCGTCTGCGAACGCCTCGACGGCATGGCGCTGGCCATCGAACTGGCGGCGGCACGCTGGCCCACGCTCGGACTGGACGGTCTCACGGCCGGCCTCTCCGACCAGCTGCGGATCCTCGCCGGCGGACCCCGCGCGGACGACAGGCACCGGTCGGTGCGGGCCGCGCTGGACTGGAGCCACGATCTCCTGCAGCCATCGGACCGGGCGCTGCTGCGCCGGATCTCGGTGTTCGTCATGCCGTTCACCGCCGACGCGGCCGCCGTGGTGGCCGGGTTCGCCCCGCTGGAGCCGGCCGCGGTCGCCGACGGGCTCGGCAGACTCGCCGAACAGAGCCTGCTCACGGCGACACCGTCCGCCACCGGCACCCGGTACCAGGCGCTGGAGACCATCCGGCAGTACGGGGCGCAGCGACTGGACGCCGCCGGTGAGCCGACGGACGTCCGCTCTCGCCATGCGAGGTGGTGCCTGGCGGGCGCGACCGCCCTCATGGGAGCTCAGGGCGCGGACTGGCGCCCACGGTTCGACGCGCTGGCAGAGGATGTCCGAGCCGCCCTCGCCTGGGTCGCCGACCGTCCCGAGCAGCGCGCGGACGCCCACCGTCTCGCCCTCGCCATGGCCGAGCTGACCTTCACCCGCAACCTCCTCGGCGAGGCCCAGCAGCGGTTCGAGCAGGCGGCCGCGCTCGCCGACGACGCAGCCGCCGCCGCGGCCTTGCGGGAGGCTGCCGGGGTGGCCGGTTGCCGCAGGCTCGGCGACGACATGTTCCGTCTGCACCGGGCCGCCGCGGAGGCCGCCCGCCGGGCCGGCGACACCGCGGGCGCCGGCCGCGACCTGGCGGCCGCCGCCACCGTCGCGTACCGCTTCTCCAGCGAGTTCAAGCTGATCCCCACGGCTGACGAGGCGTCCGCCGTGCTCACGGCAGCGCGGGCGCTGTCCGGCGGCGACGAGGACCACGGCGATGGCGACAGCGATGGCGACGGCGATCCGGCTGCCGAGGCGGCCGTCGCGCTGGCCGAGGCGGCGGTGATCGCGGACGCGTTCGGCGCGGTCCAGGGAGCCGCGGACAACACCGCGCACGAGACGGTCGAGTACGCCGAACGGGCCGTCGAACTCGCCCGGCGGGCGGGCGACCCGGTGGCCGAGTCCGCCGCCCTCGACGCGCTCTCCGGCGCCCGGACCTGGGCCGGTGACTCCTTCGGCGCGGCGGCCGCCGCCCGGCGGCGGATCGACCTCCTGGCTTCGGCGCCGCGCACCCCCGCCAGTACCCACGAGCGGATGGACGCCCTCGCCATGGCCGCCGGCACCGCCCTCGGCGTCGGCCGACTGCCACAGGCCCGCCGGTGGGGCAGGGAACTCGCCGACCAACCCCTGTTCGCCGAGGTCGGCCACCACGCCACGTCCTGGCTCCTGGTCGCGGACGCGTTCGCGGGCCACGGCGACGAAGTACGCGCGGGCAGCGGGAGATTCCTCGACGCGTGGACGCGGAGCGGTCGGCAGCGGTCGTTCTCGCTCGGCCCGGCCGCCGCGTCGGTCGCGATGATCCACGGCCTGCGCGGCGACCACGACGCCCGGGCCGCCTGGCTCGACGTCGTCGACCGGGCGGGCACCGCGTCGGAGCACCGCCACGGCTACGGCGCGGTCTTCGACGCCATGGTCCTGCTCCACCACGGGGACCCGGACGCGGCCCTGGAACGCGTCGCACCCGAGCCGGATCAGGTGTGGAAATGGGTCTCCTGGATCTGGCTGCACTGGTACGTGGCGCTCCGGGCGGAGGCCTCGGTGCTCGCCGGGCACCCGGACGCCCGCGACCGGGTCGACGCCGCCCGGGGCCTGGTCGCCGGCAACCCGGTCGCCACCGCCCAACTGGACCGGGCCCAGGCGCTGTCGGACGACGATCCGGTGGGGCAGCTCGCCGCCGCCGCGGCATTCGAAGCGGCGGGCTGCCCCTACCAGTCGGCGCGCACGCTGCTGCTCGCCGGGGACGGCCACACCGCCGCCGGTACGAAGGCACTCGCCGCCCTCGGCCTGCTCGGGGCGGGCTGAAAGCTCGTCGACGCCCCAGGCGCGGACGGCCGCCGATGGGTCAGGACAGCCAGTCGGTGTAGCGGGTGGGGGCGAGGTGGGCGTTCTTGTCGGTGAGGACGTCGCCCTTGATGACGGCGAACATGCCGGCGGCGGGGTCGGTGACGACGGTGCGCTTGTCGCCCTTGTGGGACAGGGTGATCCGGCCCAGCTCGTCCAGGGAGAAGACCTCGGGGCCGGCGATGTTGCGAATGCCGTTCAGCGGGGCGCCCGCGGCGACCTCCGCCACCGCGGCGGCCACGTCCTTGGCGGCGATCGGCTGGATCGGCGTGGCGGGCAGCCGGACGGTGTCGCCGTCGGCGGTCCAGGTCATGACGGCGTCCATGAACTCCATGAACTGCGTCGCCCGGACGATCGAGTACGGGATCGGCCCGGCCGCGAGGAGCTCCTCCTGGAGGACCTTGGCCCGGTAGTAGTCCATCTCCGGCACCTGGTCCGCGCCGACGATCGACAGCACGACGAAGTGGCCGACGCCGCCCTTCTGCGCCGCGGCCAGCAGATTGTCCATCGAGGTCTGGAAGAACGCCAAGGAGGCTTCGTCGAAGGTCGGGGAATTCGTCAGGTTGACGACGACATCGGCCCCCGCCACCGCCTCGTCCAGCCCCTGGCCGCTGAGGATGTCGACTCCGGTGGACTTCGAGTGCGGTACCGCCTGGTGCCCGGCCGCGTTGAGATTTCCGACGACCTGGGATCCGATCAGCCCGGTGCCGCCGATGACCGCAAACTTCATGACATGCCTTTCATTTGCGCTTTGTGCGTGATGCTGTATATGAACCACCATGTGGGCGCGGATCGGATCGCGCCACATGGGGCACCGGGTCCAGTCGGCGACGGACCGTGTCAGACGCAGTCGACGAACGTGACCGTCTCGTCGAGCGGCGCGCGGCCCGTGCGCGGGTGAGTCACCGTGACGTCCTCGAACCCGATGGACATGCCACAGAAGAGGATGAGCTCCTCTGGGGGCGACAGGGTCTCCGCGACGCTCTTGTGGAACTTCGCCCAGGCCATCTGCGTGCAGCTGTGCAGCCCTTCGGCGCGGAGCAGCAGCATGACGGTCTGCAAATACATACCGACGTCGGCCCACTGGGCCGGGCCCATGTCGCGGTCGATGTAGCAGAAGAGGGCGGCGGGCGCGCCGAAGCACTGCCAGTTCGCGGAAGCGGCTCTCTGGCGCGCCTCCAGGTCCCCGCGCGCAATGCCGAGTGAGCCGTAGCGCTCCTCGCCGAAGGCGGATCGGCGCTCGTGGTACGGGGACTTCAGCGCGGGAGGGTACTGCTGGTACTCCGGTTCGTCCCAGGCGTCGCCCGAGGCCAACCGCTCGCCGGCGCGCTTCTTGAGCTCGGTCAGCGGCTCGCCGGTCAGCAGGTAGGCGTGCCAGGGCTGGATGTTCGATGCGGACGGCGCCCAGGTCGCGGTGGACAGCACGCGCTGCAGTACCTCTCTCGGAACGTGTCGGTCGGTGAATCCGCGCACTGCCCGTCGGCTCGTGACCGCCTCACAGACGTCCAAGGTCGTCTGCCTCCCTGCCTGTTCGATGTGCTGGCTTCATTACACTCGCAACGGTATCATTCGATACTGTCGTGATCGCAACCATCAGTGGATGCGAACACCCAATCCCCAGCCCCTGGTTGACGCCTCGGGCGCAGTCGTCTGGAGAATGTCCATGGCCGTGCTTTTGCACATCGATTCGTCCGTGTTTCCCGGTGAGGCGTCTTCGTCCCGTTCGGTCACGGACGCCTTCCGCAAGGTGTGGGAGGAGCAGCACCCGGACGGTGCGGTGATCTACCGCGACCTCGCCGCCGACCCGGTCCCGCACATCAGCGCCGCCGCCCACACCGCGGGCTTCGCCGACCCCGCCGCGCACACTCCGGAGCAGTCGGCCGCGTTCGCCGCACGCGTGCGGCTCATCGAGGAACTGGAGCAGGCGGACGCCGTCCTGATCGGCGCCCCGATGTACAACTTCACGATCCCGTCGACCCTCAAGGCGTGGCTGGACAACGTGATCCTGCTCGGCCGCACCTCGGGCGAGAACCCGTCCGCGAAGGGCACCCCGGTCACCGTGGTCGCCAGCCGCGGCGGCTCCTACGCGCCGGGCACGCCGCGCGCGGACTACGAGTACGTACAGAACTACCTGGAGGCCGTTCTGCAGGGTTCGCTCGGCCTGGACGTCCACTTCGTCGTCCCGGAACTCACGATGGCCCCCCGCAACGCGGCCATGTCCGAACTGGTCCCGCTCTACGAGGCCTCCCGCAAGCGGGCCTTCGAGGACGCGACTGCCAAGGCCAAGGAGCTCGCGGAGCGCCTCGCCGCGTGACTTCCGGACCGTAGACGCCGTGTGGCGCCCCGTCACCTCGGGGCGTCACGCGGCGTTCTCGTGGCAACGGGCAGTGAGGAAGGCGGGTCGAGGAGGTGTGCCTACGCCTCGTCGCCTGCGGGATGGGCGAACCGGGTCAGCAACTCCGTCAGCCGCTCGGGCTCGCCGGGCCCCAGGTCGGCGACCAGACGCCCGGTCAGCGGCGCCGCCGCCACATGAGCCGCGTCGAACAGCTCGATGCCCTGAGGCGTGATCTCCACGGCCCGCACCCGCCGGTCCCCCGGAACGGCCTTGCGCACGGCCAGCCCCTTGCGCTCCAGGTCGTCGACGACCCGCATGATGCCCGCCTTGTCCGAGCCGGTCTCCGCCGCCAGGTCCCGCTGGACGGTGGGCCCGCGGTCGACCAGCACGAGCAGCACCGCGAAGTGCCGCAACTCGATGCCGAGCGGTCGCAGCGCCTCCGTCATGACCGCGGCCGCCCGCCAGTGCGCCCGGCGCAGCAGCAACCCGAGCGCGAAGGGTGATTCATCCCCGGGGCGGTCGGTCGCACGCCCGGTGCTGGATCGGTGTGGAAGATCGGCGGTCATGAGGCCACAGTACAGCCGTCCAATCACGCGATACGGTATCAATTGAAACCAAATGCGCGACGCGCAACTCTCTGGGGCAGCTCGACGACGACGAAAGCGTGACCGTGTGCTGGACGCGGCGGCGAGCCGAGCGGGCGTACGTGCACTGTGCACAGAGGTCCTCCTGCGGTCCCGACTGTGGCGGCCGCCCGCCCCGGCCGAGCCGGTCGCCGGGATCGCGGGGGGACGGGCCCCGGTGCCGGGTCGAGCTGCCTCACACCGGGACAGAGAGCCGACGGCTACGTGCTGACGTGCGTGGGCTGCCCACTGTCGAAGGTCACCCTCGACATCGCGGACCCCTGATCGTCGGCCTCGGAGACCTCGGAGCCGCGGTGTCCGTCGGCTGTCGGGTGCCGTCGGGAGCTGTCGGTCCGATGTCGGCGGCTTGTCGGCGGGGCCCGGCACGTTGTGGGGACGACCTGCCGAGTGCCCATCCGGCAGGCGTGCGACGCGCAAGGAATCACCATGACCACTGACGTCACGATCATCGGCGCCGGACTCGGGGGACTGACCCTCGCCCGTGTCCTGCACGTCCACGGAATCCCCGCCACGGTCTACGAGGCGGAGCCCTCGCCGACGGCGCGTTCGCAGGGCGGGATGCTCGACATCCACGACTACAACGGCCAACCGGCCCTCCAAGCGGCAGGCCTGATCGACGAGTTCCGCGGCCTCGTCCTGGAGGGCCGCGAGGCGACCCGCTTCCTCGACCGGGACGGGACCGTCCTGCTCGACCAGCCCGACGACGGCACGGGCGGACGCCCCGAGGTGCAGCGCGGCGAGCTGCGACAGATGCTGCTCGACTCGCTCCCGGCCGACGCCGTCCGATGGGGCCACAAGGTCAGCGGTGTCCGTGCGCTCGGCGAGGGCCGCCACGAGGTCACGTTCGCCGAGGGCGGCACCGTCGTCACGAGCCTGCTCGTCGGCGCGGACGGCGCGTGGTCGAAGGTTCGGCCACTGCTCTCCGCCGCCACACCCGAGTACACCGGCATCTCGTCCGTCGAGACCTATCTGCTCGACGGCGACACCCGGCATCCCGCGGCGGTGAAGACGGTCGGCGGCGGGTCGCTGCTCGCGCTCGCGCCGGGGAAGGGCATCGTGTGTCACCGGGAGAGCGGCAGCACCCTCCACACCTACGTGATGCTCGCCAAGCCGCAGGACTGGTTCGCCGGCGTCGACTTCACCGATGCCGCCGCGGCCGCCGCGCGGATCGCGCAGCAGTTCGACGGCTGGGCGCCTGAGCTCACCGCGCTGATCACCGACGGCGACACCGCACCTGTCCTGCGCCCCCTCAACCGCCTGCCGATCGGGCACCGGTGGGACCGGGCGCCGGGCGTGACCCTGCTCGGCGACGCCGCCCACCTGTCACCCCCGGACGGCGAAGGCGCCAACCTGGCCATGTACGACGGCGCCGAACTCGGCAAGGCCCTCGCCGCGCACCCCGACGACGTCGAGGCCGCCCTCACCGAGTACGAGAAGGCCATGTTCCCCCGCAGCGCCGAGGTCGCCACCGAAGGCGCCGAGCTCTACCGGCTCATGTACGGCGACGACTCACCCCACGGCCTGTTCACCGCGTTCGCAGGACACGAGCAGGCTTCCGGCGAGGGGAACTCTCCCGCCTGACGCGCTCGCCTGTGTCGCCCGGCAGGTAGCATCGCGGCATGAACAGCTACTGGCACGTCGTTCTGCCGCCGCTCTGCGCCTGACCGGGCGCCGACACCGACGGTCTGATCCCCGGCCCCGACCGACCCCCAGGGCGGTCAGGGGCCGTCGTTGTGCGCGCCCGTTTCGGATCGAGTCCCTGACGCAGACGCATTCGACGACGGAAGATCACGACTGTGCCGAACCGCACCACCCCTCCGACTCCCACGCGCCCGGCCACCCCCGGCACGCGCCCTTCTCGCACCTCCCGACTCCTCGGCGGTCCCACGCCCATCCTCGCCTCGGCCGTGCTGTGGGGGACCACCGGGACCGCCGGTTCGCTGGCGCCGGCCGGGGCCCCGGCGGCGGCCATCGGCTGCGCCGGTCTCGCCCTCGGCGGCATCCTGCTGTTCCTCACCTCCCGCGGCGCGCGCTCGCTGCCCGCCGCCTGCACACGCCCCGAGCGGTGGCTGCTCGTCCTCGGTGCGCTTGCGGTGGCCGGCTATCCGGTCACGTTCTACCCGGCGGTGGCCCGCACGGGTGTGGCGGTGGCCACCGTGATCGCGCTGGGCAGCGCGCCGGTCTTCGCCGGACTGCTGTCCTGGATCACCGGACAGGCCCGGCCGACCGCACGGTGGACCGCGGCCACGGCGGCCGCCGTGCTGGGCTGCACCCTTCTCGTCCTGGGCCCCCAGCTCAGCGGGCACGCCGCGCCGATCGACCCGACAGGCGTCGCGCTCGCCGCCTGCGCCGGACTGTCGTACGCCGCCTACTCGCTGATCGGCGGCCGGCTCATCACCGGCGGGCATCCTTCCGGCGCGGTGATGGGCGTGCTGTTCGGTGCGGCCGGGCTGCTCGTCCTGCCGCTCGTCCTGTTCGTCGACACGGACTGGCTCACCACCACGCGAGGGGCCGCGGTGGCCGGGTATCTCGCCCTGTTCACCGTCTACCTGGCCTACCGCCTCTTCGGGCACGGACTGCGCCGCACCCCGGCGTCGACGGCCACCTCGCTGACCCTGGCCGAGCCCGCCGTCGCGGCGGTCCTGGGCGTCACGGTCCTCGATGAGCGCTTGCCGGCGGCCTCCTGGTGCGGGCTGGCCGTCCTCGCCGTGGGCCTGGTCCTGCTGACCGTCCCCCTCGGCGCAGGCAGCCGCAGGCAGGGATCGTCTTGACCTGAAGTGCGATTGAGCTTCTAGCGTTTCCGTCGGTTGATCATCTGACGACGGGAGAACGCGCTCGTGATCCTCGTGACCGGAGCCACCGGGAACATCGGAAGTGCACTGCTGAAGGAACTGCACGCATTTGGTGCCCCGCCGCTGAGAGGGTTCACCCGGGACGCGGCGCGGGCCGCGTTCCCCGAAGGGGTCGAAGCGGCCGAAGGCGACTTCGCGGAGCCGGAGTCGCTGACGCCCGCGTTGGACGGGGTGCGCTCGCTGTTCCTCGTGTCGCGTCTGGGCCCGGATGCCGACATCATCGAGGCTGCTCGGCGGGCGGGCGTGGAGCACGTGGTGCTGGTGTCGTCCATCACCGCCCATACCCATGCGCATCTCGGCCCCGCGGCCGAGAACCTGGCGGTCGAGCGGCTGCTCAAGGACAGCGGCATGGCCTGGACGATCCTGCGGCCGACACAGTTCGCCTCGAACGCCCTGATGTGGGCGGCGTCGATCCGCGACCACGGGACGGTCCGCGCACCGTACGCGGACGTCGGACTGCCCACGATCCACCCCGCGGACATCGCGTCGGTGGCCCGGGTGACGCTGACCGAGTCCCGTCATCGGGGGCGGACGTACGCCCTGACCGGCCCGGAGCCGGTGACACCCCGACAGCAGGTCGAGGCCATCGCGGCAGCGCTCGGGCGGGAGGTTCCTTTCGCCGAGATCGGCCGACAGGAGGCCCACGCCCGGATGGCCGCGGTCTTCGGCCCCGAGGCCGCGGACGCGGTGCTCGACGTCATGGGCGGAGACGTCAACGACGAACTGCTGACGGTGCGCGACACGGTCACGCGGATCACCGGCGCCCCGGCCAGGCCGTTCCGCCAGTGGGCCGCGGAGAATGTCGGCGCCTTTCACTGACATGCGGCGCGGCTCGGCTGTCGGTCGGGGTGTGAGCGCGAAGCGCGTTCATGGTGATGAACATGACTCACATGGGTGTACATCGCCGACTTCCCTGTGTAACGCTCGGTCAACTCCTTTCTCCTGCTGCTCAGTTGGAGGCGTAGGCATGAGTGTTTCCCGACGTGCTGTGCTGGCCACCGCGGCCGGCGCCGCAACAGTCGTAGGCGGCTCTTCGACGCCGGCGGTGGGCGCGACCGACGACCGGATTCCCGCCCCCGCCCTGCGGACGCTCCGCGCGGCGGCGGACTACGCCGTCGAAAAGGTCGCCGCCGTCGCGCCCGGCGTGAGCGCCTTCCCGGTCGGCACGAAGTTCGAGAAGTGGGTCTACTCGCAGAACGGCGACTGGGTCGGCGGGTTCTGGCCGGGGACGCTGTGGATGGCGTGGCTGCACACCGAGGACGAGGCGTTTCGCACCTGGGCACTGGCGTCGGCGGAGAAGCTGGCCCCGCGTCAGTACGACACCGGCACACACGACCTCGGCTTCCTCTTCTACCCGTCGTGGGTCACCGCCTGGCGACTGACCGGCGACGACGTCTGGCGGGCGGGCGCGGTACGGGCCGCCGACTCCCTGATCCAGCGGTACAACCCGCGCGGACGCTTCATCCGGGCGTGGGGCGCACTGACCGATCAGCGCAACGCGGGCCGGGTCATCATCGACACGATGATGAATCTCGATCTGCTCGCGTTCGCGAGCCGGCAGACCGGCGACGCGAAGTACCTGGACATCGCCGTGGAACACACGAAGACCGCACAGCGTGTGTTCCCGCGCCCGGATGGATCGACCCCGCACGTCTTCGACTTCGACCCGGACACCGGCGCGCCCCTCGGCCCGAACACCGTGCAGGGGTACAGCCCGACGTCGTGCTGGTCGCGTGGGCAGGCGTGGGGGGTCTACGGGTTCACGACGATGTACCGGCGGACCGGGAACGGGGAGTTCCTGGCCACCGCACGCGGCCTCGCGGACTTCGCGGTGCGATCCCTGACTCCGGACCATGTTCCGGTGTGGGACTACCGGGCTCCGCAACAGCCCCACGACATCAAGGACGCGTCGGCCGGCGCGATCATGGCGTGCGGTCTGCTCGACCTGGCCGAGGCCACCGGCAGGCGCTCGTATCGCGAGGTGGGGCTACGACTGCTCACCGCGCTGGCGGAGACCTGCCTGACGACGAACTCCGCCCGCGCCGACGCGGTCGTGGCCCGCTGCACTCGCAACCGGCCGAACGAGGACGGGATCGAGATCTCCCTTCCCTATGCCGACTACTACCTGCTCGAGGGCATCCTGCGCGTGCTCCGACCGCAGGACGTCGACCGGGCGATCGACCTGTCCACGGTCTGACACCCACCGTCGTCCGACGGCCACCGCGGGGATGCCCTCTGAACCGGGCAGACGCCGATCAGCCCGCGATGGAGTCCAACTGCTCCGCCGCCGGACGCAGCGCCGACAGGTCACCGCCCGGCGGCGCCTCCAGCAGCGGAACCGCCCTTCGCGCCCGCGCGTCCCCGGCATCGGCGGCGGCGTGGACGGCATCGGTCGCCGCGTACCTGCGGAACTCGAGCTCCTGATGCGGCCGGACGACGGCTGCCGTGGCGGCGGGCAACAGGTAGTCGACCGCCTTGAACAGGCTCTGCCCGTCCGGGCCCCGGTACGCCCACGGATTCACACCGATGTGCCGGCCGAGGGCGGCGAGCCGTGTGTAGGCCACCAGGTCGAAGGTCGAGTAGTGCGAACTCCTGGCCCGTGTCAGCTCCTGCGGCTGGCTGCCGTCGGCTGCGATCTGCGGCGCTATACGCAGCGTCCGGGCGTCGTCCTGCGCCGACCTCTCCGGCATCCACGGCACCGCCCGCCAGAGGCAGCGTTGCTTCTGACCGATGCCGAAGCCGCCGAGTGGCTCACCGCCACGGTGGGCGGAGAGATCTGACCCCGAGTCGGCACACACCTACGGGCCCCGGGGGAGCAGCCGTGGCATCCCCGGGGCCCGGCTCGGGGGGCGCGCCGTTCATGGACGGTGAGCCGGGCCAGTGTCGTCGTAGGGGCGCTCGCCGGAGTGATTCGGCCCCTGTTGTGACCTCTCCCGGGAGGGGAGGGGCCGGGCGGTCCTACGGCCGCAAGGCTGAGAAAATCAGGTCCCGGGCGTCGGACCAGCGCTGCACGAGGTCAGCGCGACGGCTCAGCCGCGCGGAGATGTGCTGGGTGCCGAAGAACGCGGAGACCAGCGTGTGGGCCGCAGCGGAGGGTGAGACCCCCTCGCGCAGCTCCCCGGCCTCCGCCGCCTCCACCAGCAGCTCCGTCAGCAGGCTGATCCAGCCGACGTACGGCTGCGGCAACAGGCCCTCCGGCAGGGGCTGCTCCATCTGCAGCCGTGCCCCGCCCTGTACGACCACGTCGTCCTGGAAGGCCTCCGCGGTCTGGTCGAGCAGTTCCCCCACGGTGTCCAACGGGCCGAGCCCCTTGGCCTGGGCGGCTTCGAGGAGCGCGGGCCAGCGGTTGTAGTGCGCCTCGACGACCGCGATCGTGAGCGCTTCCTTGGTGGGGTAGTGGAAGTAGACCGCCCCCTTGGTCATCCCCACGTGGTCGGCGACGTCCTTGACGGACGTCTTGCCGTACCCGCGCTCGTCGAAGAGCTGCGCGGCAGCGTCCAGGATCTGCTGGCGGGTGTGCGCGGCCCGTTCCTGCTGCAACTCCGGGCTGCGGCCGTGAAGGGCGATGCTCCCCGCGCTGCGCTCGGGTACCGGGAACGTGGCCCGACTCTTCTTCAGTTCCATGATGTCTCCGCTCGCCGTTCGTCTCCAGCCCCCCGTTGCAATATACCTTCCCGGAGGTATATTTTTCACCGAACAGCCGGTGACCGACCACCACGCAAGGTCACTGCTTTTGCGGTATAGCCGCTTCCGGAGGGGGAAAATCATGTATGACACCGACATAGCGCCCGGCGACACGACCGCCAGGCACTGTGCCGATGCGCATGTTCCGCGCACTCTGGTACACAAGGCCGCGGACGGGGAAGTCCTGTTATCGGCCGTTCATCCGCTGGGCGGGGATCGTTTCGAGGTCCTCGCGCGCTGGCCGCACGACCATCTCCTGCACCACCGCGCCGCCGACGGGACCCGGGACTCCCTGGTCGTCGTCGAGACGATGCGTCAGGCGGGGATCTGCCTCTCGCACCGCTTCCACGGTGTCCCGGCGGACCACATGTTCGTCCTGCACGGCTTCGACTTCCACCTCGACGCGCCGCTGCGCGACAGCGGCGACGGGGCCGACGTCTCCTTCCACGTCACCTTGCGCCGCGTGCCCGGCAGCCCGCGACGCTTCCGTCTGACGTCCGAGGCGGACCTCCTGATCGACGGCCGCACGGTGGGCCGGGCGAGCATGCGCTGGGACGCGCTCCCGCCCGCGCACTACGCCCTCGTGCGCAGCCGCAGCGCCGCCGCGGCGGCCCCCTTCGACGTCACCGACCTCACCGTCGAGGCGCGGACCCTTTCGCCGGCCGCCGTCGGCCGGGACCGCGACGACGCCGTGCTGCTCGCGAGCCTGGGTGACGCGTCGGCCGGATGGCAGCTCAGACCGGACACCGGGCACCCCGCCCTCTTCGACCACGCCAGTGACCACATCCCGGGGATGGTGATCGTCGAGGGGTTCCGGCAGGCCGTCCGCGTCCGCGCCGCCCAGGACACCCCGGGCGCCTGGGCCATCAACTCCCTGCAGGCGTCGTTCCTCTCGTTCGGCGAACTCGGGCAGCCCGTCGTCATCACCGCTGAGCCCGAGGGTGCCGGGGCCTACCTGCTCGCGGCCCGCCAGGGCACGCGCACCCTGGTCACCGCGCTGGCCGCCCGCGCCACCGCCTCCCCGCTCGGCGGCCTCCTCGCCGGGGTCGGTGCTGCCGCGTGCTGAGTGACCTGGGCAAGACGCTGGACACCGCCCGCGAGGACCGCATCGTCCTGGACGAGACGTGCCGGCTCACCGACCGGCTGGCCGACTCCCTGGTCGAGAACGGATTCGCCCGGCACTTCGTGCCCGAGCGCTGGAACGGCGGCGCCGGCACCTTCACCGCACTCCTGGACGCGGTCTCCGAGCTGGCCGAGACCTGCGCGTCCACCGCCTGGTGCGCCGCGCTGTACGCGGCACACGGCAGGCTCGCCGGCTATCTCCCCGAGGCCGGACAGCGCGAGATCTGGGGCGAGGGTCCCGATGTGCGGGTGGCCGCGTCCGTCGTGCCGCCGCAGGGCAGCGCCGTCCGCGTGGACGGCGGCTGGCGGCTGACCGGCAGGTGGGCCACGGCCAGCGGTGTCGACCAGGCAGAGTGGATGCTGCTCGCCTCCTGGGTCGCGCAGCACGGCGACCCTGCGGGCGAGACGCGGGAGCACCGGATCTTCGCCGTGCGGCGCTCGGAGATGGAGGTGCTGCACACCTGGCGCCCCGTGGGACTGCGCGGCACCGGCAGCAACACCGTGGAGGGCGACGTCCTGGTCCCCGACCACCTCACCTTCACGCTGAGCGACCTCGGGCGTGTCCAGCCGCACGCCGCCCGCTGCCACACCGTGCCGTTCTCCCTGGTGGCCGCCCTCATCTTCGCGGCGCCGGTGCTCGGAGTCGCCGAGGGAGCGCTGCGCACCTGGTGGGAGACGCAGACCCGGCGAGCGCGCCCCGGCGGCGGCACCGCCGTCCAGCCGCTGGTGCTGGCCAGGGCGTCGGCTCATATCCAGGCCGCGCGACTGCTCCTCGAGCGGGTCGCGCAGCGCGCCGACCATGCGCCCGTGACGCCCGTTCTCGTCGCCGAGAACCAGCGGGACGTCACCGTGGCCGTGGAGCTGTGCGGCACGGCCGTCGACGAGCTCTTCCATACGGCGGGGCTGCGCGCACTGGAGGAGGACGACGCACTCCAGCGCCGCTGGCGCGACATCACCGCGGCACGCACCCACGGCACCCTCAACTTCAGTTCGGCGGCGACCAGTTACGCCAACGCTCTGCTGGCGGCGCGAGCGGGGGAGGAGGCCCGATGACCCGGCGCATCGCCTTCTTCGACGTGGACGAGACCCTGCTCGCGGGCAGGACCCTGCTCGAGTTCTGGCATGCGCATGCCGCGCGGCTCGTGGGGGAGGGGCGGACGCCGGGCGTCCTGCGCACCGCCGGCGCCGACCGGGAGACGCTGAACCGCGCCTACTTCGCGCATTTCGCCGGAGCGCGCCGCTCGTCGTTCGACGAGGCGGCCCGCCAGTGGTACGCCCGGTTCAGGAGCGGTCCGCACGCCTATCTGACCGAGACCCTGGACGCCCTGCGCCGCCATCAGAGCGAGGGTGACGAGGTCGCCCTGGTGACCGGCTCGGGGGTGGCTCTGGCCCGGCCGGTCGCCGAGGACCTCGGCGTGCTCCATGTGCTGGCCACCGAGCAACTCGCCGACGCCGCCGGGGTGCTGACCGGTGAGGTCCGCCGACCGATGATCGGAGCGGCCAAGCAGGACGCCGCGGCTGCCCTCATCCGCCGGCTCGGCGTCCGTGCGCGGGACTGCTGGGCCTACGGCGACCATGAAAGCGATCTGCCGATGCTGTCCCTGGTGGGCCATCCCGTGGTGGTCGGCGACGACCCGGTCCTCGCTGCCCGGGGCATGGCGCAGGGCTGGTACTTCGTCGGCACCCGGACGGGTCCGCGCTTCGAGCGGAGTGCGCTGCTGCAAGTGAGCTGAGTCGTTCCCTCCCCGGTCGGCCGAGGGCCGTCCGGGGCGGGACACGTGAGAAAAACATACCTTCGGGAGGGTTTTTTGTTGGCCAGGAGCAGAGACGACGACCCGCCATCGGCATCCCCGGACCCAGTACATCCGTTGTAGGAAGGCAGCAGACGGACATGAGCGCACCGAGCATCGGGCCGCAGGCCCTGAGACTCTTCCAGTACGCCTCGGCCCGCAGCGACTGGACCGTCCGCAGCGCCTGCGAGCAACTCGACACCACCGTCGACGAGATCGAGCACGCCCGCGGCCAACTGATCGGCCTGGGCCTGCTCGTCGAATCGTCCGACGGCGAACCGACCGCCAAGGCCACCGCTCCCGAGGCCGCGCTGCTGCGGCTGCTCACCGCCGAGGAGGAGGCCACCGCCCGCCTGGCCGACCAGATCCGCCGCACCCGCGAGCAGATCCACGCGATGCGCGACGTGTTCCTGCCGCTGCACATCGCCCGCAGCGGCACGCTCAGCGACGAAGTGATCACCGGCGCCGACCGGATCGCACGAGTGCTCGGCGACACCGCCGACATCGCGACCTCGGAGATCCTGAGCATGCACCCCGGTCCCGTCCGGCCCTCGGAGGTGCTCGCCGAGGGGCTGCGGCGCGACATGCAGGTCCTGGAACGCGGTGTGACCATGCGCAGCATCCATCTGCGGCCGATGACCCGCATCGTCCACTCGATGAACCATCTGCAGGACCTGAGCTCCGCGGGCGCCCAGGTCCGGATCGCCAACATCGTGCCGTTCCGTTTCATCCTGGTCGACCGGGTGCAGGCCCTGGTACCCGCGCTCCACACCAACGCCGGCAACGCCATGATGGTGCTGCGCGGCGAGGCCGTCACCGCCCTGCTGGTCAAGGTCTTCGAGATGTGCTGGGCCTCCTCGGTGCCTCTGGAGGACACCGGCGCCGGCGAGGAATCCGGGCTCACCTCCCAGCAGCTGTGCGTGCTGCGGCTGATGTCCACCGGACGCAAGGATGAATCCATCGCCCGTGAACTCGGCGTCTCCGTACGGACGTTGCGTCGCGTGATGGCCGACCTGATGGCCCAGCTCGGCGTGGAGAGCCGCTTCCAGGCAGGGGTCACGGCCGCGCGGACGGGACTTCTCGACTAGGACCTGTCCGGTCGATCACGGCGGAGACGCGGGGTGTGGCACGCTCCCCCAGAGGGGGCGCCCCCCCACCCCCGGAGGGGCACCCCCAGCGGCGTTGTCGTCGGTTGCCGACTCCCCCCACTCTCGGCTGCGCTCGAGCGGGGGGACCCCCATCACCCCGCTCACCGGCACCGATCAGGCGACCTCCACTCGGCCCGCGCCGCTCACTCCTGTGCTGCACCGCGCCGCGCCGCGCGGCTCCGCACCCTGCCCGGGCCGCCCTGTCCGCTACCGGCCACGCCGCAGGGTGCCGCGCCTGCTGTCTGGCGGCCCACCGCTGCCGCTCACACGATGGGGTTCCGGCTGAACGCCCGCGAGTCAGGAGCCCTCGTGTTCGACCCCGCACTCCTCCGATCCCTTACGGGCACCCCGATGCAGGTCCGGTGTGCCGTCCTGCCCGCCAGGCTGTCTCCCGCGGGTGCCGAACCGGGCGCGGGCGGGTGGGCCGTACTGCGGGTGACCGTGCGCAACGCGGGCAGCACCGGACAAGGCGAGGCGGCCCTCCAGCCCGCGCTGGACGCACACGGACCGGACGTCCTGCGCGACCAGTTCGCCTCCGTCAGGGACGGCCTGGAGCGGATGATCAGCCCCGTCCAACTGCCCGGGCTGCTGTCGCCGGGCCCCCTGTGCAGCGCCCTCGACTCCGCCCTGTGGGATCTGCTCGCCAAGCGCAGCGGACAGCGCGCGTGGGAGCTGCTGGGCATGCCGCCGCCACGACCGGTGCCCGCCGTCCGCACGGTTTCCCCGGTGGCGACCGAGCTGCTGGAGCAGGAGCTGAAGGACGGTGAGGACTTCGTCTCCCTCAAGCTCAAGCTCGGCGCGGGCGACCTCGCCGACGACCTCGCCCGGCTGACCGCCGTACGCCGGCTGCGGCCCGACGCCTGGCTGATGGTCGACGCCGACGGGGCCTGGGACGCCGGCCGGCTCCACGTGATGCTGCCGATCCTCCACGCCCACGGCGTACGCATGCTCGAACAGCCGCTGCCGCAGGCCCAGTCCGCGGCTCTCGCCGCACTGCCCCGCCCCTTCCCGATCATCGCCGACCTGACCTACGAGCAGAGCACCGACCTGGGGCGCCTCGGGGACCGCTACGACGGCATCAACCTCTCACTCGACGCCGTGGGCGGCCTGACGGCGGCCCTGGGCATCATGGAACAGGCCGGTCAGCGGGGCCTTGCGGTGCTGCTCGACTCGCCCCCGGCGACCGCTCTGTCCTGCGCGCCCGCGCTGCACGCGGCGCCGGGCGCCGACCACGTCACCCTGCCGCGGTGGCTGGATGCCTCCGGAGCGGGCGCTCCGACACTGCAAGGGGAGGGCGGGATGCTGGTCCCGCCCTCCCCTGCGCTGTGGGGATAGGCCCTCACCCGCGGGCCGCTCCTCAACCCCAGATCAGATCGTCGTCGCTGAGGCAACGGATGGCAAAGGCAGTCGGTTCGGCCATGGAATTACGCATCGGGGATGCCCCTTCGTTCGAGAAGTCCGGACGCGTTGCAGCGCCTTCGACAAAACTTTCGCATTCCACCTCCACCCCCCGGCAAGCGGTGGAGCTGACCCAGAAGTGACGTGGCCCGAACCGGCCACGGGCCACCGTTCCGGTGATTCCCGGCGGCCTGCACGACTCAAACGGGTCATGGCCTCCAGAGGCCAGCGCAACCGGCCTCCAACGGCGCCGACTCCGCCTAGCCTCACCGGTGTTGCGCTGCGTGAGCAGCATCGGGCGAGGAAGAGGACACGATGTCAGTGAAAAGGGAATCACGCCGGGTGTCTATTTTCGACACCACCCTCCGTGACGGTGAGCAGGCACCCGGAAACGCGATGACCCCACGTCAGAAACTCGAAATAGCGCTGCGCATAGAAGCGCTCGGTGTGGATTACATCGAATCCGGGTTCCCCGCCTCCTCGCCCAGCGAGTTCCAGGCCACCCGGCTCATTTCCCGGAACCTGACCTCCGCGCGTTTCACCACGTTCTGCCGGGCCGTACGGTCCGACGTGGACACGGCCGTCGATGCGGGCGGCACCGAGCGCCACCAGGTGCAGGTCATGGCCACCGGCAGCGACCTGCACCTCGCCCACAAACGGGGCATCAGCCGCGACAGGGCCGTCCACGAGGTCGCCGACACCGTCGCCCACGCCTACGCCCTCGGCGTCGAGGAGGTGTCCGTCGGCATCGAGGACGCCAGCCGCGGCGAACTGGACCTGCTGCGCGCCATCGCCCTGGGCGCCGTCGAGGCGGGTGCCGTGTGCTTCGCCGTCGCCGACACCTCCGGATGCCACCTCCCCCAGGAGTACGGGGCGCTGATCACCGAGTTCCGCTCCTGGCTCCCCGACGGGGTTCGGGTCGCCACCCACTGCCACGACGACTTCGGGCTCTCCCTCGCCAACGCCGTCGCGGGCCTGGCTGCCGGCGCCGACGAGGTGCAGGTCACGCTCGGCGGCGTCGGTGAACGCGCGGGCAACACCCCGCTCGAGGAAGTGGCCGCGCTGCTGACCTACAAGGGCGATCTGCTCGGCCTGCACACCGACATCGACGTGGCCGGGATGTACGAGGCCTACACCGCGCTGCGCGCGGCGATCGGACTGGAGGAACCCCGCAACAAGGCGATCTTCGGCACCTACGCCTTCGGCACGGCGGCCGGCATCCACCAGCAGGGCATGCTGCGCAACCCGGCGACGTACGAATACGTGGAGCCCGCCCGCTTCGGCCGTGAGCGTTCCCTGCTGATCGGACGGCACTCGGGTCGGGCCGTGCTGCGGCACATCCTCGACGAGCTGGGGATCGCCGTGAGCGAGGAGGACCTGGCGGGGCTCTACCGGACGCACATCGCCGAGCGCACCGGCGGCGACTGCGAGGACATCTCCGTCGTCAAGGCCCGCCTGGCCCGCGAACTGACGGCACGGCAGCCCGCCGCCGCCTGAGCGAGGCCCGGACCGGGGCCGGCCGAACGCCGGCCCCGGTCCGCTTGTCCGTGGCGCAGGCGGCGCAGTGAGAAAGGGGACAGCGCGTGGAGATGACCGTGCGAAGCACCGAGAACGGCCGCGTCCTGCTGTACGAGCCGGAGGCCTCCGACGTCAGCGTCCTGCTCGCCGACGCCGATCCGGTGTCCCGGCACGTCCTGGCGGGGGCATTGGACGGGGCCGACCGGATCAGGGTGCTGGGCGCCGCCGACAGCGGCCGGCCGCTGCACCGCTGGCCCCTGGACGGCGTGGACGTCGTCGTGCTCGCCGACGCCTTCCGGCCCCGGCCGGCCTCCCTCGTGCCCGGCCTGGTGCACAAGGGGGTGCGCGTCCTGCTCCTCGACACGCGGTGGACGGCGCGCACCGTCGGGGACGCGCTGGCCGCGGGCTGCGCGGGGGTACTGGTCAAGGACCCCGCGATCGGCCGACTCGCGGCCGCGGTGCGGGCGGTGGCCGCCGGATACGTCGTGGTGTCGCCGGAGTTGGTGGGCCTGTGCCCGCCGGCGGGTCGCGCGAGCACGACCGCTCCCGCGCGCCCGCGCGGCGACCGGTCGGTCGGCCTGCGTCTGCGCTCTCTGACCGAACGCGAGCGTGAGGTGCTCACGGTGCTCGCGGAGGGCATGTCCACTCGCGAGGCGGCCCGGCGGCTGAAGGTCACCCCGGCGACCGTGAAGAGCCATGTGTCTCATGCGCTGACGAAACTGTCCGTGCGCAACCGCCTGGAGGCGGTCCTGCTGATGCGCCAAGCGCTCGACGAGGACCGCCCACCCTGGTCGTGACGGCGCGACGTGGACCGGCGCGCCCGGGACGTCAGTCGCCCACGCGTCCGCGCACCCCGTCCAGCCAGCGGTCCGCGTGCCGTTCGGCGGCCGCTTCGTCGCGGAAGGCGTACGTTTTCAACAGCCAGCGCTGTCGCGCCCGCGCCGCATCGTTGATCTCCATCTTGTCGCGGCTGTGCAGCCCGTCCTGGTTGGCGAAGACGAACAGGTCACCGGTGCGGATGCGGTGACGGGTCTTGTCCGCACGCACCAGCGCGTCCTTGAGCGCCAGCAGCGCGTCCTTCGCGGACTCGGGAGCGCCCGGCGCGGCCGTCGTGCACGTGTCCAGGTAGCGGAAGCTGTGGTGGTTCTCCAGGATCGGGTGGACCTCGGAGACGGTCAGTTCCTTGTTGTTGTCCCGCGAGAACACGTCGAACGGCGTGACGAACTGGGCCGTCCTGAGCTGCCGCTGTTCCTCGTCCGTCAGATGCGCGAGCAGGTCACGCCCGTCGACGAACCCGGTGTAGATGAACTCGCCTTCAGGGCAGTGCATGCCGAGCAGCGAGATGAAGTCCGCCCGCACGGGATGGGCCGTGCGGTCGTTGTGGTAGACGAGTTCGCTGTCGCTGAATCCCGTCTGCATCCCGCTGTAGCGGTTGATGGCGACGACGTCGGTGAAGAAGTCCCCGTTGAATCGGGTGGCGTAGGACAGCAGTGGAGTCTTCACCAGCTGGGCGAAGAGCTCCAGGAACGCCTCGCCGATGAACGTCTTCTTCCGCGCGTGCTTGTCCGCGACCGGGTCGTCCAGGTCCAGCAGGGGGATGTCCTCGTCCAGCGGGCAGTTGCGCAGCGCGTGCGCGTCGGAGGCGCCCGTCGCCCGGTCGTGGTGGATGCGGGCACAGACGTCGGCGAAGAAGGCGGGCACCTCGCCCCGTGCGATCAGGTCGCCGACGGCACGCGAGAAGCCCTCGTAGTCCTCGTACGGGTTCTTGGCCACGGAGCGCAGCACCGTGGTCAGTTGCTCGCGCTGCGGCCCGGACAGTACATAGATGGGTTCCATGCCCCCGAGCCTCGCCGCCGCGCCGCCGCCGCACATCGGCCTTCGGAGGAGGCTCCGTCCACCGCGTCCGCCGATGTCGTACCGCGCCTCCACCGAAGTGGAGGCCGGGCCCGCTCACCCGACCACGAGCCCCAGAGTCCGCTCCAGGCCGGCGGCGCCCTCGTCCGTCAGGTGCACCACGCGCGGCGCGGCGCCCCAGCGCACCCAGCCGAGGTCGAACAGACGCGCGGTGAGGGCCGCGCCGAGCCCGCCCGCGAGGTGGTGCTGGTGCTCGCTCCAGTCGACGCAGTAGCGGACCGCAGGGCGGCGCGGCGGCAACCGGCCCGTGTCGACGCCCAGTTCGGCGAGGATCGACGGGCCCTCGCCGGAGAGTTCGTAGACGATGTCGCGGCCGTACGACGACGGCCTGTCCCGTACCGCCTCGGCGGGCCGGTGGATGCCGTCGTGGCCGGTGAGTACCCCGAGGTCGAGCAGCGACTGCATCAGGGCGACGCCGAGCCGTCCGGCCAGATGGTCGTAGCAGGTGCGGGAGCGGTGCAGGGCGTTGGTGCGGCTGCTCTGCTTCAGGGACGTGATGGCCAGCGGCGGGGCGATCAGGGCGAGCGCCTCCAGCGCGGCGCTCACGTCCGGCCCGAACAGCCGGTAGTAGCGGTGCCGGCCCCGCGCCTCGACGGTGACGAACTCTCCCTCGACCAGCTTGGCGAGGTGTGCGCTGGCCGTGGCGGCGGTGACCCCCGCCTCACCGGCCAACGCGCTCGCCGGCAGGGCGCGGCCGTCGGCCAGGCACTTCAGGATGCGGGCGCGCGAGGGATCGGCGATGAGGGCCGCGGCGCGGGCGATGTCGGTCTGGTGCTTGAGCGGCGCACCGGGGTGCTCATCGGATGCGGGGCCCGGGCGCCGTGACGCGCCCGCGCCGCGGGCGGATGCCCCCGTGGTACGGCTGGTGTTCGGCATGACACCACCGTACGACAACGACACTTCGTCCTGTGGCGAAGCATCTGGCGTCGAAGCTGGCGCCATGACCACCACCGACCTCACCCCCGAAGACGGGCGGACCGTCGTACCGCGCGCCGCTGCCGCCTCCTCGCCCGCCCCGGCCGGCCCGCCCGCCCTCTTCCTGCCCCCGCTGATCGCCCTCAGCCTCGGCTACTTCCTGGTGATGCTGGACGTCACCGTCGTCAACGTCGCCGTCCCCGAGATCCGCACCGCCCTCGACACCGGGCCCTCCGCCCTCCAGTGGATCGTCGACGGCTACAGCACCGTCTTTGCCGGGCTGCTGCTTCTGGGCGGCGGGCTCGCCGACCGGCTCGGCCACCGCCGCATGTTCCTCACCGGGCTCGGCGTCTTCACCGCGGCCTCCCTGGTCTGCGGCCTGGCCGGTGACTCCGGCACCCTGATCGCCGGACGCCTCGCCCAGGGCGCCGGCGCCGCCCTGCTCGTGCCCGCCTCGCTCGCGCTGCTCCAGGCCACCTACCCCGACCGCGCGGTGCGGGCCCGGGCCATCGCCGTGTGGGGGGCCGTCGCGTCGATCGCGTTCGGCGCCGGGCCCGCGGTGGGCGGCCTCCTCGTCTCCGGGCTCGACTGGCGCTCCGTGTTCTGGCTGAACCTGCCGGTCGCCGCGCTCGCTGTCGCCCTGACCCTCCGCCACGTCCCGGCCACCGCCCGCAAGACGCCCGCCCGCCGCATGGACCCGGCCGGCCAGGTGCTCGGCATCGTCGGCCTCGTCGCCCTGGCCGGCGGCCTCAACGAGGCCGGCTCACACGGCTGGACCTCCCCGCCGGTCCTGGCGGCGTTCGGGACGGGCGTGGCCTGCCTGACCGCCTTCGCACTGGTCGAACGCACCCTGGAAGCACGCGAACGGGCCGGACGCGGCCGACGTGCGCCACTGCTGCCGCCGTCTCTGTTCCGCTCGGGCGCCTTCACCGCGACCGCCACGATCGGCCTGCTGATCAGCCTCGGCTATTACGGCATGCTCTTTCTGACCACCCTCTACTTCCAGCAGGAGCGCGGCTTCACCGTCCTGGCCACCGGCCTGGCCCTGCTGCCGTCGGTGTGCATGGGACTCGTCGCGGCCCCGCTCTTCAGCCGCCTGGCCCCCCGCACCGGCCCCTACGTCCCGATGGCCGGCGGGCTCGCCCTGGGCGCCGTGGGCTTCCTCGGCTGGCTGACCGCCCGGCCCGACACCCCGTACCCGGTCCTGCTGTTCGCCCTGATCGCCACCGGGCTGGGTCAGACGATGACCGCCCTCGCCGCCACCGCCGCCATCATCGAGACCGCCCCCGTCTCCGGCGCGGGCATCGCCTCCGCCGTCTTCAACGTCGCCCGGCAGGTCGGCAGCGCCGTCGGGGTGGCCCTGTTCGGCACCCTCGCCGCCGCGGCGGGCGACTTCACCTCGGGGCTGCGTCTGTCGGCAGGCATCGCGGCGACGGCCTTCGCCGTCGGCGCCGTGCTGGCCGTGGGCGTCCGGCGTCGCGCTCCCGGACGCACCACGTGAGCCGCGGCTTTCGCGCAGCCCGTCAGCCCCGGTCGGCCAGCGCCCGCGCCATGCGGTCCAGCGCCGTCTGCAGCACCTTGGGCGACGTCGCGAACGACAGCCGGACGAAGCCCTCACCGCCCGGCCCGAACGCGGAACCCGGCATCACGGCCACTCCCGCCTCCCGCAGCAGCCACCGCGCGAACGACGCCGAGTCCGCGAACCCCGTGCCGCGTACGTCGGCGAAGGCGTAGAACGCCCCGTCGGGCGGCGAACAGGACACCCCGGGCAGCGAGTTCAGCCCCCGCACGATGAGATCCCGGCGGGCCGCGTACTGCGCGGTCATCCACTCGACCGGCTCCTGCGAGCCGGTCAGCGCGGCGATCCCGCCGCGCTGCACGAACGACGCCGTGCAGCCCACCGTGTGCTGCTGCACCTTCAGCAGTTGCGCCATCAGATCGGTGGGCCCGGCCGCGTAGCCCAGGCGCCAGCCGGTCATCGCGTAGCCCTTGGAGAAGCCGTTCACCGTGATGGTGCGGTCGGCGCAGCCCGGCTGCGCGGCCAGGCTGAGATGGGCGCGGCCGTCGTAGAGGATCTTCTCGTAGATCTCGTCCGAGATCAGCAGGACGTCGTGCTCCTGCGCGAACCGGGCGATCACGGCCGCCTCCTCGGCGGTCAGCGACCGGCCCGTGGGATTGTTCGGCGAGTTGACCAGCAGTGCCTTCGTCCGCGGGGAGACATGCCGCTCCAGCAGTTCCGCCGTGATCCGGAAGCTGTCCGCGCCGTCGAGGGCGACCTGCACGGGCCGCGCGCCGATCAGTCGCGCCATCTCCGTGTAGCTGACCCAGCTCGGCGTCGGCACGAGCAGCTCGTCGCCGGGATCGAGCACCGTCACCAGCGCGGCGAACAGGGCGTGCTTCGCCGACGGCGTGACGACGATGTCGGTGGCCGCGTCCGCCACGACCCCGTTGTCCCCGGCGAGCTTCGCCGAGACCGCTCGCAGCAGCGCGGGCAGCCCGCGGCTCGGCGTGTAGTGCGTGAAACCGTCGCGCAGCGCGTCGACCGCCTCGTCCACGACATGGCCGGCGGTGTCGAAGTCCGGCTCACCGCCGCCCAGGTCCACCACCTCCAGACCCTGCGCGCGCATCCGCGCCACCATGTCGAAGACCGCGTACGTCGCCGACTCCTCGACGGCGTGGAAACGGGCCGCGGCTCGCGCCCTCATGACCGAGTGCCCTGCCGCTCGGCGGCGGAGACCGGCCGGGCGGCAGGCAGCGCCTCGGCGACCGTGCTGACCGTCGAGATCCGGGACAGGATCTTCAGCGCGGCTTCGTGGATCTCGGCGTCGCCCGCCAGAGTCGCGTCCTCGAGGACCCGCACGCGGTAGTCCCGGTCATGGGCGGCCTGCGCGGTGGTGAGCACCACCAGCTCCGTGGAGACGCCGGTGAGCAGCAGCGTGTCGATGCCCGCCGTACGCAACAGCACCTCCAGGTTCGTGCCGTGGAACGGGCTGATGCGGTGCTTGACGACCACCGGTTCCCCGGGCCGCGGCGCGAGTGCGTCGTGCACCCGCGTCGCCCAGGAACCCAGGACCAGACGGCCGTCGTCCTTCGCCTTCTCGAAGACCGGGGACCCGGCCGGCCACTCCGGATACCCCGGGGAGAAGCCGACGACGACGTAGATCACCGGTATGTCCGCGGCGCGGGCCCGCCGGATCGCGTCGGCGGCCCTGGCCAGGACACCCCGCTCACGCGCCTGCGCGCCGTAACCGTCGGCCGCGTACTTGCCGTTCGGATGGACGATCTCGTTGATGAGGTCCAGTACGAGCAGCGCGGGGCGCTCGCCCGGGCCCCGCTGCGGTGTCCCAGCCCAGTCCATTTTCTTCTCTTTCCTTCCGCTCGTGAATTGCATGAGAAACACTCATGCGATGAATCAATGAATCAGTGTTGAACCCGGATGTCGAAACTCCTACCTTCGGAATGCGAGAGGGCGGAAATCCGATTCCCGGAAGGGGTACAAATGAAAGTGGCAATCGTCGGCAGTGGGCCGCGTGGGGTCTCCGTCCTCGAACGCATGGCGGCGCGCCTCGCCGAAGGACCGCTCCACGAGGCCGTGGAGATCTACCTCATCGACTCCCACCGGGTCGGCACCGGCCGCATCTGGCGCACCGACCAGCCGCGATGGTTCCTGATGAACACCGTCGCCGACGAGGTCTCCGCGTTCTCCGGCCCACCCGACGGCGGCCCCGCCAGACCCGGCGCCGGCCCTTCGCTCGCCCAGTGGTGGAGTTCCGTCGACCCGGAATACCCGGGGCCCAACAGTTACGCACCGCGCGCCCTCCACGGACGCTATATGCAGTTTCTTCTCGATGCGATCGGAAAGAATCTCCCCGAAAGAGTGCGGCTGATCCCGGTATACGCGACGGTGGACGCGCTCCAGCACACCGCCGACGGATACCGGCTCACCCTCCGGGGCGGCACCCACCTCACCGCCGACCGCGTCGTGCTGACCACCGGACACACCAGCCCCGAACTCACCGGCAACCAGCGCCGCCTCGCCGCCCATGCCGCCCGCCATCCCGGCCTGCGCCACATCGCGGGGGACAGTGGCGCCGACATGCCCCTGGACGAGATACCCGCCGGGTCGACGGTCGGCGTCCTCGGACTCGGCCTGTCCTTCTACGACGTGATGGCCGCGCTCACCGAGGGCCGCGGCGGACACTACGACGAGGACGCCGGCCGGCTCGTCTACCGGCCCGGCGGCAGCGAACCCGTCATCGTGGCCGGCTCCCGCAGCGGGATGCCACTGCCCGCCCGCGGCCGTAACCAGAAACACCACGACCACCGCCACCGCCACGTGCTGTTCACCACCGAACGGGTCCTGGCCCGCGGCCGCCGCGGCGCGCTCTCCTTCGCCGACCACGCCCTGCCATGGCTGCTCGCCGAGGTCGAACTCGTCTACTACGCCACGACTTTGACCGCCCGCGGAGAGCCGGGCAAGGCCGCCGCGCTCGAGGCGGAGGTCGTCGCCGCCGCCCGGAGCGGCGTACCGGACGTCCCTGCCGTCGCCGCCGGACACGGCCTCGGCGACGTGCCCCGCATCGACCTGGACGCCCAGGCCCGCCCCTTCGCCGGCCGGCACTTCGCCGGACCCGAGGAGTTCACCCGGGCCCTGACCGACGCACTGGCCGAAGACCTGGCGCACGCTGACACCGGCAACGTCGACGACCCGCTCAAGGCCGCTCTCGACGTCATCCGCGACTCCCGCGCCGTGATCCGCTCCCTCGTCGACTTCGCGGGCCTGACCCCCGTCTCGCACCGCGAGGAGTTCCTCGGCTGGTACGTCCCGCGCAGTTCCTTCCTCGCCGCGGGGCCCCCGCGCCGGCGGCTGCGACAGGTCGACGCCCTGCTGCGCTGCGGGGTCCTGCGCGTGGCCGGCCCCGACACCCGCATCCGCCCGCACCCGTCGGGACGCTTCGCAGTCCACTCGCCCTACGTGAGCGGCTCCGAGGTCCTCGTGGACACCGTCATCGACGCCCGTGTCCCCACGCCCGACATACGTCTCGACCCCCACCCCCTCACACGCAGCCTGTGCGACAAGGGCATCTGGACGTCGTACGTCAACCACGGCACGGACGGAGACCGCTTCGACACCGGCGGCGTCGCCGTGACCGGCGCTCCCTTCCACCCCGTGGACCACACCGGCCGGCCCGACCGCGGCCTGTACGTCCTCGGCATCCCCACCGAGCACACCCGCTGGTTCATGCAGGGCGGCAGCAGCAGACCCGGCTTCTGGACGGACTTCGTCCAGAACGCGGACGCCATCGCCGCGGACGTCACCGCCCCGGCCATGGCTCCCACGCCCCGGCTCCCGGCCCGAACCGGCTGACCCGTACGACGAACCCGCCCCCGTCCCACGTCCCGCCCCCGGAAAGCGAGCACACCGATGTCCGTCGTCACCCGTCCCGCCGCCCCCACCGCCTCGCCCCAGAAACGCCAAGTGACCGTCCTGCGCGACATCTTCGACCCCGTCGGGCTGGACGCCCTGCCCTGGGAGCGCTGGGAGGAACCCGGTCGCGTCGGCGTCGACCTGCACCGCCTCTACCTGACCGACGGCGCCGACCCGGGCGCCGCGATGATCACCCGCATGGCCCCCGGCGCCCACGGCGACCTGCACGAACACCTCGGCTACGAGGTCATTCTCGTCCTGGAGGGGGAGCTCCTCAACGACAACGGCGACTGCTACCGCCCCGGCGACCTCGTCATCGAGCAGCCCGGCAGCGTCCACCAGGTCAGCACAGAGACCGGCTGCACCGTGTTCGGCGTCCGGCACGCGCCGACCCGCCTCGTGACCTGACCCCCCGCCCGTCGGCCCGGAGGCCCGCGGCCCACGGGCACCCCGGCTACACAGCAACGGGAAGCCTCCTCCAGTCACTGCGCAGCGCCAGGGACCGGGCCGCGTGCACGAAGGCCCCCACCACCGGGGACCCCTCGACGCCCGGACGCGTACCGATGCCCAGATGCCGCACGACCGCCGGGGACAGCGGCACCAGCCGCACCTCCGGCAGTGCCGGCGGCAGGGCCAGCCAGGGAATGACCGTCGTGCCGAGCCCGGCGGCGACCATCGCGAGCAGCGCGTTGATGTCCCGCACCTGGTGGCTGACCTCGGGCTCGAGGCCGGCCGTACGGAACGCGGCACGCACCATCGTCTCGACCCCGCCGACCGGCATCAGAAACGGCTCTCCGGCCAGCTCACCGATGGGCAACTCCCGCTGGGCGGCCAGCGGATGGTGCTCCGGCAGTACCGCGAACATCTCGTCCTGCAACAGCGGCGCCGTGACCAGACCCCGCTTGGGCAGGGACACGATGCCCAGATCGACGCCGCGTCCGCGCAGCCATTGGGCGATCTGCGCGTCGCCGCCCTCCCGCAGCTCGATCCGCAGCCGCGGATAGCGCACATGCAGCTCCGACAGCAACGCCGGAAGCAGCCGTGCCGCGAAGCTCTGACTGGTGCCTATCCGCAAGGTGCCCTCGGGTTCGGTGTCCGTTCCGCGCACCGCCCGCCGCACCCGGTCCGCCTGCGCCACCACGCCCCGCGCGGGCTCCAGGGCACGGCGCCCGGCATCGGTGAGCTCCACACCGGAGCGGTCCCGCACCATCAGCGTCACCCCCAGCTCGGTCTCCAGACCGGCGATGGCGTGACTGACGGCGGACTGACTGACGCCCAGCGCACGCGCGGCGTTGGTGAAGGTGCCGGTGTCGGCGATCGCGACGAACGCCGCGCACTGGTTGAGCTTCACGACGCCACCGTCACAGGAGTGCCCGTCACCGGCAGCGCGGGCCGGCGCCCGGCCTCGTAGCGGGCGATGTCCGCCTCGTACCGCAGGGTGTCGGCGATGCCGTCGAGGCCGCCCAGCAGCCTGCGCCGTACGTCCGGGTCGATGTCGAAGGCCTGGACGAGACCGGCGCACCGCACTTCCCGGCGCTCCAGGTCGACGGTGACCCCGACCCGCGGATCACCCTCCGTCAGCTCCCACAGCCGCTCCACCGCCTCGGTCGGGACGACGACCGTGAGCAGGCCGTTCATCAGCGCGTTGCCGCGGAAGATGTCACCGAAGCGAGGGGCGACGACGGCCCGGAACCCGAAGTCCTGCAAGGCCCATACCGCGTACTCCCGCGACGACCCCGTCCCGAAGTCCTGACCGGCCACCAGAACGCTGGCGCCCGCCCGCTCGGGCCGGTCCAGGACGAAGCCGGGCTCGGCCCGCCAGTCGGCGAACAACGCGTCCGCGTGCCCGGTGCGGCGGGTACTCGCACAGAACCGCACGGGAATGATCTGGTCGGTGTCGACGTCGGTGCGGCGCAACGGGACGGCCGTACCGGTGTGCACGGTGAACTTCTCCATGGCGGGCCTTTCGTCTCACAGATCGGCGGGCGAGGACAGGCGTCCGGTGACCGCGGTGGCCGCGGCCACCGCCGGCGACACGATGTGGGTGCGCGATCCGCGGCCCTGCCGGCCCTCGAAGTTGCGGTTGTTGGTGGAGGCGGCGCGCTGCCCCGGCAGCAGCCGGTCCTCGTTGAGAGCCGCGCACATCGAACAGCCCGCGCCCGCCCGGAAATCGGCGCCCGCCTCCGCGAACACCCGGTCCAGGCCCTCTTCGACGGCCTGCCGCCGCACCCGCGCCGACCCGGGCACGATCATCATGTGCAGGCCGTCCGCGACCTTCCGGCCCCGCAGCACGTCCGCGGCGGCCCGCAGATCCTCGATTCGGCTGTTGGTGCACGACCCGAGGAAGACGGTGTCCACCGCGACGTCCCGCAGCGCCGTCCCCGGCGTCAGATCCATGTAGGCCAGCGCCCGTTCCGCCGCGTCGCGCTGCGCGCCCGGCGCGAAGTCGGCGGGCGCGGGCACCCGTCCCTCCAGCGGGACGCTCTGCGCGGGATTGGTGCCCCACGACACCTGCGGACTCAGGATGCTCGCGTCCAGGGTGACGGACTTGTCGAAGACGGCGTCGTCGTCACCGGCCAGGCTGCGCCAGTACGCGACCTCGCGCTCCCAGTCGGCACCGCGCGGCATCCCCGGGCAGCGCGCGAGGTAGGCGAAGGTCGTCTCGTCCGGGGCGACCATCCCGGCACGCGACCCGGCCTCCACCGACATGTTGCACAGCGTCATCCGAGCTTCCATCGAGAGCGCCCGCACAACCGCACCGCGGTACTCGATGATGTGCCCCTGCCCGCCCGCCGTGCCCACCTGGGCGATCAGCGCGAGCACCAGGTCCTTGGCGCTCACCCCCGCCGGAAGGACGCCGTCCACGGTCACGGACAGCTGCCTGAGCGGCCGCATCGGCAGCGTCTGGGTGGCCAGCACGTGCTCGACCTGACTGGACCCGATACCGAACGCCAGTGCACCGAAGGCGCCGAGCGTGGTGGTGTGCGAGTCGCAGCACACGATCGTCATCCCCGGCCGCACCAGACCCAGCTCGGGCGCGATGACATGCACGATGCCCTGGTCCCGGTCCCCGAAGCGGTGCAGCGGAATCCCGAACTCGGCACAGTTGGAGCGCATCAGCTCCGCCTGCCGGCGGCCCTCACGGTCCTTGATGACCCGATCCAGTGCCAGCGTCGGCGTGTTGTGGTCCTCGGTGCCCACCGTCAGGTCCGGCCGGCGGACGGTACGGTTCGCCGCGCGCAGCCGGTCGAACGCCTGGGGCGTGTTCACCTCGTGCAGCAGCTGCAGATCGATGTACATCAGCTCGTCGCCGCCACTGGAGCGCCGCACGACATGGGCGTCCCACGTCTTCTGCGCCAAGGTCCTGCCCATGGTCTCCCTCACGTCGTTGCGGGTTGCTGCCGACACGTCGATCATCGGGCGCGTGGACCCCGCAGGCACCGGCCTGCGGCTGGCCACGAGGGGCCTGACCGGTCCAGGCCATCCGGCGCCCCCGAGAGGACCCCGGCCCGCCCCGGCCGCCGGCCATGGGGGTGCACGAGCCCCGCCGGCCGACGGCGGACCCGGGCACGCGAAAGCCCCGTGCCGCGCCGAGGGTCGCTCGGCGTGACACGGGGTTCTCAGGGGAGCCCGGCGCGCCACCGGATCGGTGCGATGGCGTGGGGCGGCCGGTCAGTAGTGCACCCGGCGGTTGTCCTCGGTGACCCGGTAGCGCACGTTCCACAGGCTGCGGCGCACGTAGGTCCGCTGCAGCCAGCGGTCCCCGCCGTCGTAGCGGGCGGTGAACGTGGACCGCGCGTGCACCCCCTTGCGGTTGTTGATCAGCAGGGCCTGCCCGGGACGCAACCGGACACTGTGCGCGACCTCGCCGCACACCGTCTGCAGGGTGTCCATCGCCGCGCGGGCACCGCTGGTCAGCGGTTGCACCCCGTTGGCGGAGATCGCGATCTCGGGATAGTCGGTGTGACCGCTGATCAGCGGCACCGGTTCCGACAGCACATCCAGGCCGCCGGCGACGTCACGGACGTAGCTGCCCGGGGCGTTGAGCCGGAACAGCGGACTGCGCAGCGTCTCCAGGACCTCGGGGGCGAGCGCCGCCGACACGTCGCGGGCATCGGCGTAGTAGGTGCCGGCGATGCCCTCGTGGTCGGCACGCAGGCAGGACAGCACCAGGAAGTCGGGGTTGGCGACGTCGTAACGGCCGATCACGTCGTACATGATGTCGCTGTGGAAATTGAGGAAGACCTCCGAACCCTGGTTCGTCTGGGTCCGTGAACCCCCCGCGACGGGGATGACGTCGTGGATCAGCCGGCCCGCCTTCTCCGTCAGCACCCCCAACGGCTCCCCGAGCAGACCGCTCAGCCCGAGCAGCACCCCCTCGGCGACGAACGACCGCTTCTCGGTGCTGGGCCCGCCGTCGGACGGTGTGTCCGGCACCACCGGATCCACCGGGAGGTTGCTGACGAGGCTGACACCTGGCGTGTCGATGTGCCGGCCGAAGTCCATGACCTGTTGCAGCAGGTCGGTCGGCAGCGTCGCGAAGATCTGCAGCAGCCGGGCGGACGAGCGGTCGATGTCGATGTTCGGATCCGGCAGGCCACGCAGTTGTTCGCCGAGCGCGTCCCGTACCGCGTCGGGCAGGGCGATCTCACTGAAGGTCGGCATGGCGACGCCGGCCGTGGCGGGCACTCCGTGGTCGGTGGTGGCGGTCATGTGGTTCACACTCCTTGCAGCTCGAGCAGTGGCGCGTTCGGATCGATGCCCGCGCCGGGACGGTTCACGTGATCGTGCAGACGCTGCGTCAGATGCAGCGCGTCCTCCTCGTCGGCCGCCAGCTGGGTCACCACCTGGCTGCCGCGCACCGCGGTCACCGGCACCCCCGCGTACTCGCCGGGCGCCAGACCGCTGCGCCGCTGGAACTCGGGAAGGTCCACGAACCCTCCGGTGACCGCGACCAGCGGCCCCGCGGTCAGACGTACGACATCGATGTTGGCGCCGTGGAAGGCCGTGTACGCGCGGTCGGCGAGCTCCTCCGTCTCGTACCGCAGAGCCGCCGAACGCTGGTTGAGCACCACCGCCGCCACCGAGGAACCGGCACTGCCGATGACCGAACCCGCGGGAAACGGCGGTCTGTTGTAACGACAGACGATCTCGATCCGGTTGCGCTGCGCCAACCGCACGGCCCGACGGTGCAGCACCTTCGCGCCGTACAACGACATCAGCGCCGCCGTGTTGTACGAGACCTCGCTCAGCAGCCGGGCGCCGGTGATCAGGTGTGGGTCGGAGCTGTAGATGCCGTCGACGTCCGAATGGATCTCGCAGCGCGGCGAACCGACAGCCGCCGCGACGGCCACCGCCGACAGATCCGAACTGTTCTTGCCCAGCCAGGTCGGCCGGCCCTCCTTGTCGGCGGCCTGGCCACCCGGCACCACCACCACGTCGTGCTCACGCACGGCCGAGCGCAGCGGCTCCGGATCGGTGTGCTCCAAGCGCGCCCACATGAACGACGAGTCGGTGGTGAGCCCCAGCTGGTGCCCCGCCAGCACCGTGGAGGTACGGCCCTCCCGGTGCAGGGCCGTTGCCAGCAACTGCGCGCCCACCGTGTCGGCCAGGGTCAGCAGACCCGCGACGGTCTCGTCCTCGGGATGCGGATTCACCTTGCTCAGCCGGTCCCGGAACTGCTCCGTCTCACCGGGCTGGCCGCTCACCACGACCACCAGGCGGGTGTTCTCCTCCTCGACCCGCCGGGACAGCGCCTCGGCGAGTTGCCCGTACGCCGCCAGGGTCCGGAAACTGGAACCCCCGAACTTCACCACCGCCGGCGGCCGCTGCGAGGAGTCCAACGGCGGTCGCGTCACAGGGTCCCCCGGGCTATGAGCTCCTCGGCGATCTGGATCGCGTTCAACGCCGCACCGATGGTGAGGTTGTCGGCGACCAGCCACAGCCAGAAGGCGCGCGGGTTGTTCGGGTTCACCCGGATCCGGCCGACGTGCACCCGGTACGGATCGTCGATCGTGGCGGGAGTGGGGAACTCATGCTGCGACTGACGGTCGTGCACCGTCACCTCGGGCAGCGCGGCGAGCAACTCGACCAGCTCGGCCCGGTCCACGACACCCTGCGTCTCGATCCAGACGGCCTCCGAATGGCCGTTGACGACCGGTACCCGCACACACGTGGTGGTCACGTCCAGATGAGGGATGCCGAGGATCTTGCGGGACTCCAGGAGCATCTTCTGCTCCTCCAGCGTAAAGCCGGAGTCCAGGAAACGGTCGATCTTCGGAATGACGTTGAAGGCGAGCGACGGCGAGAACTCCTTGCTGGGATACACCTCCCCGGGATGCTCCAGCGTCGCGCGGCTGGCGTTCATCAGCTCCTCGACACCGGGATGCCCCAGCCCCGAAGCCGCCTGATAGGTGCTGACCACGGCCTGGCGTACGCCGTAACGTCGTTCGACGCCCTGCAGCAGCCGCACCAGCGGAATCGTCGAGCAGTTCGGATTGGCGATCACACCCGACTTCGGACGGGTGTCCAGCTCATGGGCGTTGACCTGCGGTACCACCAGCGGGGTGTCCGGGTCCATGCGGAAGGCGATCGTGTTGTCGATGACGACGGCGCCGGCCGCGGTGGCCTTGGGCACCCACTGCTCACTGGCCTCGGTGCCGGCGGAGAAGAACGCCAGATCGACGCCGGTGAAGTCGAACTCCTCCACCGCGTGCACCGGATGGGCCACGCCGTCCACGCTCAACTCCGTGCCGGCCGAGCGCGCCGACGCCACCAACCGGATGTCGCGGTAGCGCAGACCCCGCTGTTCGATCAGCTCGATCAGGGTGTTGCCCACAGCGCCGGTGGCGCCGACGATCGCGATCCGCGGGGCTGCGGGGTCGGTCACGAGGGTCATCGAGTGCCTCCGGTCTTGATCTCGGTCTTGGACGCGGCAGCCGCACCGGCGGCCGGTGCGGGCTCCTCGGTGGGCGCGACAGGGGCCCGGCGCCCGGTGAAGGACCAGCCGAGGTTGATGCCCAGGCTCGCCGCCACGATCAGCGGAATGCCCAGGGCCTGCAGCAGACTCACGCTGTGCCCGTACACCGCCCAGTCCATGAGCATCGCGACCGCCGGGTACACGAACGCCAGGACGGCGATCTTCGGGGTCGGCAGCTTCTGGTACGCGGAGTACATGAGGACGTACATCACGCAGGTGTGGATGACGCCGAGGCCCACCAGCCAGCCCCAGTCGCCGCCGAGCCCCTTCATCTCGCTCAGTTGGGTGAACGGCAGCAGCAGGAAGATGCCGAGCACCAACTGCACCAGCGCGACCAGATGCGGCCGTACCCCGGTGACCCGCTTGGTGATGACCGTCGAGATCCCGTAGAACACCGCAGCCAGCAGCGCGTACCCGAGCCCCGTCAGATAGGCGCTGTCCCCGCTGCCCGTCAGGTCGGCCGCGGACACCCCCGCCACCAGGATCAGACCGATGAACGCGACCCCCAGCCAGCCGAACTTGGCAGCCGTGAGCTTGTCGCGGAAGAGCACAGCGCCCAGCAGCATCACGTAGAACGGCTGTGTGTGGTAGACGACCGTCGCCACCGAGATCGACGTGTCCTCGTACGACTCGAAGAGGAACGCCCAGTTGAAGACGATGAAAACACCGCCCAGTGCGGCCAGGCCGAGCTTCTTCGGGGTGAAGTTGTGGTTCTTGAAGAAACCGCGCACCAGGCAGTAGAGGCCGAGCGTGGCCGTACCGAACAGGCAGCGGAAGAAGACCACGTTGAAGGGCGACGCGCCGGACTCGATGACGAAGACGCCGAGGGTGCCGGAGAGCACCATGGCGAGGGTCAGCTCGATCGCTCCCTTCGTCTCCGTGCCCGCCGGCCGGGTGTCAGTACTCATGGTGAGATGCCTTTCCAAGGGGAAGGGGGGAAGGGGAGGATGGGTCAGTGAAGGGGGACGGCATACTGCAGACCGCCTCGCGTGAACAGTTCGTTGAGCCCTCGCGGCACGGCCAGACCCGCGGCCGGCCCGAGGTTGCGGTCGTAGACCTCTGCGTAGGTGCCGACGGTGGCCAGGACACGGGCCGCCCAGTCCTGGTCGAGACCGACAGCGGGCCCATGGACGCCCGCCGTCTCGGCGGCCTGCGCGAGCGCCTTGTCCCGCTCGCCCACCTCGAGGACCTGCTGCTCGGCGGAGACCAGCAGCTGAAGCACCCACCGGCACAGACGGAACCACGCTGGATCACCGTCGCGCACGGCAGCCGCCATCGGCTCGCGGGAGATCGCCTCGTCGAGGATCCGGTGCGCCGCCGGGTCGTCGAGCGCGGCCCGCTCTCCGGCCAGGGCGACCCGGTCCAGGACATACGCGGCACACTCACCGGCCGCGTACGCCGCGAGCGTCTCGGCCGGCGTCGCATGGGCGACCGGCTCGACGGCCAGGCCCCGACCGCCGAACCAGGCCGCCAGGTTGGCCGCGCTGGTCGTACCCGCCTGCACGGCCACCCGCCGCCCCGCCAACTGCTCGGGCCGGGTCACACCACTGTCGGCACGGACGAGGAATCCTTCACCGTCGTAGCAGGTGACCCCGGTGAACAGCACCGGCAGGGACGCCTCGCGGCCCAGGGTCCAGCTCACATTGGACACGGTCAGTTCCGCATCGCCCGCGACGAGCCGCGTCAATCGGTCCACGGGATCGGAGGAAACCCATTCGACCGCCTCACCGTCACCCACGGCGGCGGCCGCCACGGCCCGGGCGACGTCGGTGTCGAGCCCGCGCCAGCGGCCGTCGTCACCGCACAGCGACAACCCACGAATGCCGCGGCTCACCACGGCACGCAGCGCACCGCGCTCCCGTACCGCATCAAGAGTGGGAGTGATGGTCACAGGATGCTCCTCGGATGAGAACGGACACTCCGGGCGAGACTGTCGAGGGCACGGATCCGCAGACGGCGGACTTGGCGCAGTGCCAGGGAAGGCAGACCGATCCGGGAAGCGTCACCGGTGCGCGGCATCACGACAGACTCCTTCGCCTCTCGGCCGCCGCGTACTGCAACCCCCGCAGATGACCCTGAGTCAACTGCTCACGGTCGAAACGCCGCTCGTTGAAGCCGAGCATCGTCAGCAGGCCCTTCGCGCTGACCGGCCGCGCCGAGGCGCCACGTTCCACACGCAGCGGCATCCGCCCCGGCTCCGCCCACTGCAGCATGCCCGCCGGATCGACGTAGGCCCGGGACTTGTTGGCGTTGTCCTGATGCAGGCAGTACGGCACATCCAGATGACCTCGGCCGAAGGCCCGCACCAACGCCTCGCCGACCGTCGGCGCCATCTCCAGCGTGCTGTCCACCAGCAGCCGCGCCTCCTCGTAGATCCCCGAGTCGGTCGCGACGACCTCCGGCGGACGCTCCGCCTCGTCCCGAGCGATGGACGCCGCGAACTCCAGCGCGTCGACGTTCTCGGTGATCGTCGGGATGCGGTGCGCCTCCGCCGGCGTCTTCACGATCAGCCGCTCGCTGCCGGTGCGCACGGCAAGCCGCACACTCTCCTCGAGAATCCGGTACGAACCCACCGACGTACGGGGGAAGACCCCCATGAAGGTGTAGAGCACGACATGCCAGTCGGCCTGCGCCAGCCGTTCGCCGGCCAGCCGCCGCAGCGCCGCGATCGCCTCCATGTCCTGCCCCGGATGGGTCTGCTGCGCATAGCTCAACGAGATGTCGCTCAGTCCGTGCTCCCGGAAGAACAACGCCTCCAGCACACTGAGAGCCACCAGCAGACTGGGCGGGCACAACTGCCCCAGCATGCAACCGCCGAAGCTCTCCAGATGCATCGGATCGGGCTGCGCCGCGATCAGCTCGCAGCACTGTGCCCAGGCCTTGACCGCCTCACTGATCGGCGCCCGGCTGTAAGGCAGGCAGTACGACACCGGCCCGCCCTCGGTGGCATCCACGCCGGCCTCGACCATCGCCCGGAACAGCGGGTACGGCAACGCCGAGCCATGGCGCACCTGCACCGGGAAGTCCGGCCCAGACACCGAACCCAGCAGCTGCCGGGTGGCATCCGGACCATGGGCGACCAACGGGAACCCGTTCAGCTCGGCCCCCGTACGCAGGGCCTGACGGGCGGAGTCATGGTCGTTGACACGTGTGTAGCTGTCCAGGGTGATCGTGCCGATCGCCGTGGCTTCGGCGCCTCTCACGCCCAGCAGCCCTTCGCGCATGGTGGCCAGATCCGCGAACCCCATCCGAGGCTGCACCACCAGCCGGCCCTGGGCATGCGCCCCTCGGACGTGCCGCGAGAAACGTCCTCTGGGAGCGATCTGGGGCGCATACCGCTCGGGAATCCTCGCGAGACTGCTCATGCGGCTGCCCTCGCCGACTCCAGCGCGGGGCGCTCGGCACTGTCGAGTGAGCCCAGGAACTCCTGGAAGGCCTCGATCCCGCCGTCCGCCTCGAACACCGCGTCGAACCCGCTGAGCGCCAGCTCCTCGGCGAACACGATGTTCTCCGCTCCCCGCACCCCGAGCTTCCCGCCGATCACCACATGCAGGTCCATCAGGTCCGGCTCACTGCGGATACGGCGGATGAGCCGGAGGCCGTCGAGGTGGCCATGTCCGTTGACCGTGCTGATGATGAGCGCGTCCGGCCGCGAGCTTCGGCACTCTTCGATGATGAGGTCGTCGGGCACACAAGCGCCGAGATTGGTGACCTGGGCGCCCTGCTCCTCCAGCATCAGCTGGAGGAAAACCAGATTCCACATGTGGGCGTCGGACGACACGCTCGACACGACAAACCGCTTAGCCGGGAGCATGACCTGTGACATAGGAGCCTCTCCTTGCCGATTACTGGGACTGCAAAACATTCTTCATGCCGTCCGACCTGGAAGTCCACAAATCCCATTCGGCTTTGCAGATGGCCTTTATCGACTCCATCGATCGATAAAGCCAATACATTCATGTGCAGCATGCGGGCCGCTCATGGAATCCGGACGGCTCCCCGCTTTGCGGATGCCGCTCAGGACTCCTGGTACTCCCGGCTCAGGAAATCGATGACCTGCTCCACGAACACGCGCCGCTCCCGCGACAGCTGCGCCCCCTTGCGCCAGGCCAGCTGCGTGAACAGCTCGAAGGGCGGCTCCCACGCCAGCGGCACGAGCGTCCCGGCCGACAACTCCTGGCCGACCGCCATCCGCGGCAGCAGACTGATCCCGAGACCGGCGCCGACACCACGCTTGATGGCCTCGATGTTGCCGAACTCCAGAAATGGCACCGGCTCGCCCGTGCCGTCGTTGAGCTCCGCCTCCAGCAGCTCCCGGTAGGCGCACCCCGCCTCCGGGGCCAGCACCGACTCCTGCCGCAGATCGTCGGTCTCCACCTTCGACGCCCCGGCGAGCCGATGCCCCGGCGATGCCACCACGACGAGCCGCTCCACGCCGAGAACCTCGCTGTGCACCCCGGAGTGCTGCGTCTCGGCCTCCATCAGGAAGCCGGCGTCGAACAGCCCCTGACGCAGCGAGTGCAGCGTCTCCGCGCACAGACTCGGTCGCAGCGCGATCTGCAGCCGGGGGTAGCGGTGGTGGAAGAACTCCAGCACCGGCGGCATCCGGTAGGAGGTGATGCTCTCCATCGTGCCGATGGTCAGCACACCCTCGGGCTGCGCGTCCGGAGACGCAGCCCCTCGCGCCTCGTCCGCCAGGGCCAGCATCTGCCCGGCGTAGGGCAGCAGCCGCGTCCCCGCCGGGGTCAGCTTCACCTTGCCCCCGAACCGCTCGAACAGCTCGCCCCCCAGGGACACTTCAAGACTCTGGATCTGCGCAGTCACCGAGGACTGCGCGTAGTTCAGCTCGGCCGCGGCCCGGGTGAAGCTCCCCAGCGCGGCCACACGGTGAAAGGTTCGGAGTTGCCGGATGTCCATTTTGGTCTCTCCCGGAGGGACTCGACGGAGGCGACCCGCAGTGGTCGACACCCCGAGCCTGCCGACCACCCCCCTCCCGTGGAAGCACCTTCACCTGGCACACAGTGCCCACGACACCAATGTGCCGGACCCTCACGACCGGGTTGTGGGGATGACTCCTGGACGGCGGTGGCCTCGGTGGAGGCAGGTTCAGCGGGCAATACCGCTGCCACGCCCCCGTCGATCCCGTTTCGCCCATTCAAGATGAATACCCGCGCTATCGGCAAGGTGAGCCCGCCCAGGCCTTCGATTGACAAACCCGTCACATATTTCGCACGTATTCGAATCAGGTGATACCTCGTTGGTCATATTGGGTGCCGCCGAGCCGCCGGTGGCTGCTCAGCAGTGGCACTCCCTTTCCATGGCGCTCCGGGATTTCTCGGCGTTGCCGCTCAAGGGCGAGGACGGCTGTGGCGATCGATGTCATTCGATTGCGGTTATCGGGCCCGCGATGGAGGCCCGCCCGGCTCACCAGGACACGACCGGGCGCGATCCGGGGTGGCGGCTTCCCGGGCGACGACCGCTGACGCCGTCGCACGCGGGCGCGGCTTGCGCAGCGGAGGGAACTGTCCCGTCGTCCGAGGTGTGGACGCGCGCGAGATGGCGCTCCGACAGGCGTACGGCCACGCCGTGCGCCGGCCGGCGAGCCTCGCCGACCGCCGGGTTCCCGCTCGCGCCCCGAGCTGTTCCGGCGCGGCCGCGGCTTCCCCGTGCGGGCCGCCCTCCGGTCCCTCGGCCGATCAGGTGTGGCCGACCTGGTCGAACGGCTGTGCTGGCGCGCCTGCGCGTTCGCCGCGGGCATCGCCGAGATCGAGGGGGCGACCGTCCTCGACGACGTCGTCTTCACCCAGGTCTGCGCCGAGTTCGGCGACGACGAACGCGCGGACCGCGTCCTCGCCCGGTTGCTCGACGACGGCACGGCCTGGATCAGCGGCTCCACCTGGCGCGGCCGGCGTGTCATGCGCAGCTCGGTGAGCAACTGGTCGACGACCGACGACCGACGACGACGTGATGGGCACGCTCGACGCCGTCCGGCGCGCCGCTCGCGATCGCCGACGGCGTGAGGGTGCACAGTCGCCCGTCACGAGGGCCGAGCACTCCGGCGAGCCGCGGCCGCCGGGCCCCCGCGCCGCCCGGTCGCGGGGTCGGCGCGGGGTCGCGACGGGCGCGGTCTTCTTACGCGCGCGGTAGGCGGCTGCTTTGATCCTGTTGCCGCACTCCTTCATCAGCGGGACGTCCGGGCCGCTGAGCAGTTCGGTCAGTAACGAGTCAGCACGCCACCAGCCCCGTGCTGGTTCCGTGCTGACTTCGCTGGTGAAGGACTGCGAGAAGTCGATGAGGCCGATGGCACGACCGTCGTACTTGCAGGGCGACGTCCTGCCGGTCGGCGCCGGAGTCGACCTCGGGATTGCGCTCGCCGTCGCGCTGCGCGTACGGGCAGCCCCAGGGCGGTGTGCGGGACCCTGGGCGGCGGGAGCGTGCGCTCATCGATCCACTCCGTTCAGGTAGGTGAACGCATGCTGTCCGTCGTCCATCGCCGTGTGCCCCAGCTCGCGCTGCGCCGCGTACAGGTTCCGCGGCCGTACCGCCTGCGGGCTGCCGTACAGCTCCAGGCGCGTGTGCAGCTCGCCCGTGAAGTCGGGGACGTCGATCTGGTCGAACTCCCTGACCTCGTCGATGCCGACGGTGGCGGAGTACGGTGCCAGGGCGTCGATCCTGACCAGGCCCGCCCGGGCGTTGGTGACCCGGATGTTCCAGTGCGTGAAGCGGGCGCCGAACAGGGGACCGGCGCTCGCGTCACCGCCGTGGCGGCCGTTGTTGTTCACGGTGATGTCGGTGCGGACGTTGGCGAAGGGCAGGCCGCGGTGGCTGTCGAAGGTGCCCATCCGCATGTCGCCGCGGGACCAGACGTTGTACGAGGACAGCCCCTCGACGTTGATGCCGTGCAGTTGGGTGTTCGAGGGCGCGGGGCCGGTGCGCTCCTCGATCGTGAAGTCCTCGATGAGGTTGTCGTGCGATCCCTCGCGGCAGAAGTAGGGGTGGTGGGAGCCGCGGCCGGTGACACGGGTACGCCGCAGGGTGCACGCGGAAGCGGACACCAGGCCGAAGCCGTTGTCGACGTGGCGGACCGTCACGTCGTCCACCCAGCAGTCGTACGCGCACTGGAGGACGACCCCGTTGTGGCCCTTGTCGAGCAGGTGCGGCTGCTGCGGGGTCTGCACCGCCTCCAGCGTCAGGCCCTCCACTCCCGAGCCCGTCAACTCCGGTACGTGTGTGGTGAGTTGCGGGCTCCACTCCGGGCGTAGGTCGAGCGGGAGCGGGCGTTCGAGAGTGACCTTCCGGCCGCGGATCCGGGCGATGCGGACGGGCCACTCGTAGGGGACGTACGACGTCAGCTTCGTCTTGTCGTCCCAGGAATAGGCCTCCGGTCCCGGGCCGCCGCCGCACATGTGCTCGAGGAGCGTGTGCTCCGCGTCGTCGGAGAGGCGCAGGAGGACCAGGGCGCCGGGGCGCAGCGACGACGCGTCCGTCACGGTGACCGTCCATGAGCCGCGTCGCGCCGGAGCGATCGGGGTGAGTGGACGCCACTCGTCGCGCCTGTTGCCCGTCCAGCCCTCGAAGGGCCAGTCCTTTGCCCTGATCGCGGCGGTGAGAGAGGTCCAGCGGGCTTTGGGGGCCAGCCAGATCAGGCCGCCGGCCCACGACCAGCCCGACTTGTCGCCGCCGTAGCGGGAGCCGTACGCCCCGATCAGCTCGGTGAGGTTCTTCGTCGCGTACAGCGTGGTGCGGCCGCTGCCGGCGCCCTTGAGGATCACGTTCGAGCGGTCGACGCGGATCACGTCGTCGATCCGGAACGTGCCGGGCGGGATGGTGACCGTGCCACCGCCGGCCCTGGCGGCAGCGGCGATGGCACGGTTGATCGCGGGGGCGGAGTCGGTCGTGCCGTCCGCCACGGCGCCGAAGTCGCGTATGTCGGCGACAGTGCGGCGGCGCGGGAGGCGGACCGCCCCGCCGCGGCAGCCGGCTCGGCCGATGTACGGGATCTGCGGGTGAGTGAAAGGTGTGCGCCTGAACTCCCGCCAGAGCGCCGGGGTCTCGGCCGACAAGGAATTCGAGTCGGCCGCCGTGGCGGTACCGGCGCCGGCCGCCACGGCGATGGCGCTTCCCAGCAAGGCTCGTCTAGTCATGCCCATGACATTCTGACCGCCCATGGCGGCCGTGTGCGCGTGTCTCATGCCCGTTCGCCCTTCCCATACTTTTCATGGATGTGAACGACGTTCATATGTGCGTTGAGCGGTGAGCATGCCATGACGCCGTTGAGTACGAAAGGGGTCACGCAGCGTTTATTGGCGTGGACGGAGCTGCTCCATCGCCACCAGGTAAGTGGCCCGGGAAACCGATCGCCGCCGGGGTGTCGGCCCCCGTAGGGTGCGCGGGTCATCACGACGGAGGGGCGGTTCGGTGGACGCGATACCCGGTGCGGAGACGCGGGAGCAGTTGGCGGACGCGGCGCGGGCCGCGCTGGGCGGTGGGCGGCGGCTGGAGGCGGTCGAGCGGATCGCGGGCGGCACCAAGAAGGGCGTGTACCGCCTGGTCATGGACGATGCGACGACGGCGATCGCCTACCTCTGGGACGCCGCCGAGAACTACTGGCCGGCGGCCGAGGGCGACGACGACCTCACCGACCCCTTCTCGCCCGGTCTCGGCCTCGACCTGTTCGAGGCCGCGCACGCACGGCTGCACGCGCTCGGCGTCCATGTCCCGGCGATCCGTCTCGTCGACCGCGACGGCGCCCACTGCCCGGCCGACCTCGCGATCGTCGAGGATCTCCCGGGCGAGACCCTGGAGCAACTTCTCGCCCGCGACCCCCGCACGGCCGCGCCGGTCATGACCCGGCTCGGGGAGGCGCTCGACGCGATGCGGCGGCACCGCGCGCCCACGTACGGCAAGGTGGCCGTCGTCGACGGGGGAGGCGCATCGCGCGGGACGTCGTGCGAGGGCGTCGTCCTGGACCGTGCGCTGCGCGACCTTGCCGAGGCGGCGTCGCGTGATCCACGGATCGCCGGAGCCCGCGACCGGCTGGAGGAGCGGCTGTCGAGGCTCGCGGCGGCGGTGCGCCCTCGCGCGCAGTACGCGGTGGTGCACGGCGAACTGGGCCCCGACCACGTACGGGTGGACGCGGACGGGAACCCCGTGGTGATCGACATCGAGGGCTCGATGTACTTCGACGTCGAGTGGGAGCACGTCTTTCTGCGGATCCGCCTGCACGACGCCTACCGGCCGCTCGAGACGGACGGCCTGGACGAGGACCGCCTCGCGCTCTACATGCTGGCCCAACGGCTCTCACTGACGGCGGGTCCACTGCGGCTGCTCGACGGGGACTTCCCCGACCGGGCGTTCATGGCCGGCATCGCCGAACACAACCTGAAGCAGGCGCTGGAACTGGTCCAGGACTGAACGCGCCGCGGATCGCCGCCGCCCGGCTCTTTCGGTCATGTACACGTTCACATATCGAGGTGTTCATGACTGTCACGCGCGGTCGGTCCAGACTGCAGGTGCACGACTCGCCCGGCAACCGCCACAGAAGGAGTGCCTGTGCCGAACGACAGCCGAGTCACGCGTCGCCTGAGTCTGAAGACCGCCCTCGCCGCGGCGGTGGCGCTGCCCGTGCCCCGTACCGCCACCGCAGCCACAGCAGTCACCGCCGCCACCACCACCGAACCCGCTGCCGCGGTGGCGGCGGAACTCGCCGGTCCCCGTCTCGACGTGATGTCCTTCAACCTGCGGTTCGCGAGCACCCTCCTGCCCAACAGCTGGGCCGTGCGCAGGCCGGTGATGCGCGAACTGCTGCGGCAGCAGGCGCCCCATGTCATCGGCACCCAGGAAGGCCTCCACCAGCAACTCCTCGACATCGCGACCGACCTCGGAGCGAACTACCGCTGGATCGGCACCGGACGTGCGGGCGGCACCCGCGACGAGTTCATGGCCGTCTTCTACGACACCCGCCGGCTCGCGCCGGTCGAGTACGCCCACTTCTGGCTCTCCGACACACCGGAGACAGTCGGCTCGAACACCTGGGGCGGCGGCTCCATCCGCATGGTCACCTGGGTCCGGTTCCGCGATCTGCAGGACGGCGACCGGCAGTTCTACGTCCTCAACACCCACCTCGACAACGTCAGCCAGTACGCGCGCGAGCGTTCCGCGTCCCTGATCGCCCAGCGCATCGCCGGTTTCGACCAGTCCCTCCCCGTCGTCGTCACCGGCGACTTCAATGTCGCGGCCCACAAGAACAAGGTCTACGACACGATGCTCGGAGCCGGGCTGGTCGACACCTGGGACACGGCGGCCGAGCGCAGCGCCCTCTACGCGACCTTCCACGGCTATCTGCTGCTGACGCCGGGCGGCGACCGGATCGACTGGATCCTGGCCACGCCGGAGGTCGCGGTGCACCGGGCCTCGATCAACACCTTCGCCCTGAACGGGCAGTTCCCCAGCGACCATCTGCCCGTACAGGCCGCGCTGACCTTGGGCTGACACCGCCGCGGCGGCCCTGCGGTTCAGGGCCGGGCCCGCGGTGGCTTGACGTAGGTGCAGATCGCCAGCGGTGAGCGCCGGTCGTACGACTCGGCCTCGGTGGGCCAGTCGCCGAAGCGGCTCTCGGGTTCGAGGCCCGCGGCGACGGCGTAGGCGTCCATCTCCTCGGGCGCGGTCAGCCGGGAGACCTCGGTGCCGACGCGGGTGGTGCCGTCGGACTCGTACCAGATGTGGGAGAGGTGCCACAGCGCTCCCTCGGGCAGCAACAGGGAGTGGCTCTGCAGCCCGGTGCCGGGCTCCGGATAGGGCGTGAAGTACGTGGCGCGACTGCGGCCCTCGTGCAGGGCCAGGACGGCCGGCTTGTTGTGCGTCTCCATGACGAGCCGGCCGCCGGGGGCCAGCAGGTCGGCGGCGCGACGCACCGCCTGTCGCTGCTCCTCGGGGGTGAGCAGCATGGAGAGCGTGGCGCAGACGCAGTACACGAGCCCCACCGTGCGGTCGGCGGAGTAGGTGCGGATGTCGGCGTGCACGGGCTCGACGGGGGTGTCGTCGGCCAGGTTGCGGCGCAGGACCTCGAGCATCTCGGGGGAGGAGTCGACACCGGTGATCCCGCCGACGCGGCGCGACAGCGGGAGCGCGATCCGCCCGTTGCCGACGCCGAACTCGACCGTTCCCGAGGTCGGGTCGGGGTGCAGGGCGGCCAGGCGCTCCACCTCGGCGGTGACCGACGCGTCGTCGGGGAAGAGACGGTGGTACCAGCCGTCGAACTGCCGGCCGTAGCCGATGTCGTCGACGATGCCGGTCGTACGCGTCGTCGTGGGTGCGTTCGTGGGCGCGTTCATGGGTGTTGCCTCCGCTTCCTGGGTGGGGTGTTCCTCGGGTGGGCGTTCCTTCTGACCTGTGACCAGGCGCCGAACAGCACCACGAGGGCGGCGCCGATGACGGCGGGGGCGCTGACGGCCCGGGTGGCGATCAGGAAGCCGACGATGCCCAGGGCCAGCACGAGCGGGATCAGCAGGAAGTCGTTCATGCACGTTCTCCTGTCGGGATCTTCGGATCAGGGTGCGACGTCGGTGAGCTCCTGGAGCCGGGCGAGCCGGCGGTAGAGGTCGCTGTGCCGGTGGAGCTCGTCGTGGGTGCCGACCGCGTGCACCTGCCCCTGGTCGAGCACGATGATCTGCTGGGCCTCGGTGACGGTGGACAGCCGGTGGGCGATGGCGATGACCGCGCAGAAGTCCGAGATCACGGCGATGCTGTCGCGCATCGCGTTCTCCGACTCGGTGTCGAGGTTGGCGGTGGCCTCGTCCAGCAGCAGGAACCGCGGTGCCTGCAGCAACGTACGAGCGATGGCGAGACGTTGCCGCTGACCCCCCGACAGCCCGGCGCCGCGATCGCCGAGTTCGGTGTCGAGCCCGTGGGGCAGCGCGGCGATCACCTCGGTCAGGTTGGCCATGCGCAACGCCTCGGCGATGTCCTTGTCACCGGCGTCCGGCGCACTGTAGGTGAGGTTCTCCCGGACGCTGCCGCGCAGCAGAGTGTGGTCCTGGTCGACGTATCCGACGATGGACCGCAGCTGGTTCAGCGGCAGTTCGGCGATGTCCGTGCCGTCGATGCGGATCGCCCCGGACACCGGGTCGAAGAGCCGCTCGATGAGCTGGAAGACGGTGCTCTTGCCGGCGCCGGACGGGCCGACGACGGCGGTGAGCCCGCCCGCAGGGACCGTGAAGGAGACGTTGCCGAGGACCGCCTTGTCGCTGCCGGGGTAGGAGAACGACACGTCGTCGAAGGCGAGCCCGCTGCCGTACGAGGGCGTGGCGGGGCGGGCGCCGCGCCTGCGGTCGACCGGGCGGTCACCGGGCCGGTCGCCCTCCGTCTCGATCTCGCCCAGCTCCGCCAGCCGGTCGATCGACGCCCTGCCGATCTGGAACTGCGCGATGGACGTGAACAGCGTCAGCAGCGGGGCCACCAGGTAGAAGAGGTACAGGATGAACGCCGTCAGGTCCGCGGCGCTCATCTCGCCGGTCGCCGTGCGGGCCGCGCCCAGGGCGATGACGACGGTCAGGGCGAGCTGGGTGCCGATGCTCATCGTGGGGTCGAGGAGCGACGACAGGAACGTCACCCGGATGCCCGACCTGCGGGCCTGTTTGGCGATGACCGCGATGCCCTCGGCCTCCCGGGCCTCGGCGCGGGACGCCTTCACGGTCGGCATCGCGCCGAGCACCCGCATCAGGGCGGTGCCGAAGTTGCCGGTGTCGGTCTGGTTGAGCACCGACACCTTCCGCACCCCGCGCGCCAGCCACAGCGAGATGACGCTGGTGACGCCGAGACAGCCGAGCGTGGCGGCGAGCAGCACCTCGTCCACCCAGGCCATCAGCGCGATGCCGCCGACGACCAGGAAGCCGTTGTTGATGATGCTGTCGATGGCGTGCGTCATGGTGGAGCGGGCGAGGAGGGTGTCGCTGACCATCCGGGCGAACACATCGCCCTGCTTCCAGCCGCTGTACGCGCGAAACCGGGAGCGCAGCAGCCGCGAGGCGAGGGTGCTGCGGATGTCGTAGACGATGTTCTCCCCGGCCAGCCCGATCACGTACGAGTGGAGGGCGCCGAAGACGGCGTCGGCGATGAACAGGGCCGCACCGACCAGGATGGGGCCGGTCACCGGTCGTCCCTGCTCGACGGAGGCGACCAGCTCGCCGATGATCGCGGGCTGGGCCAGCGAGGTCGCGGCGCCCACCAGGCCCAGCAGGATGCCCAGCAGGATCAGCCGGCGGTGCCGGCCGAGCGCCTGCCAGGGTTTGGCGCCCTTGCCCCACAGCAGATGCAGACGGAGTGGGGGAATCGCCCGGTGTGCGGCCCGCGGCCTGGTCGGGGGCCGCGGGCCGGCGGGGCTCATTCGGCGTCACTCCCGTCCTGCTTGCGCTCCCGTACGACCTGGGCGTACAGGACGGCCGCCCGGATGAAGCCGACCACGACCAGCGCGCAGCCGCTGAGGAAGAAGGGGTTGTCGAAGCTCATGGTCAGACCCTCGCTTCGGTCTTGGCCGGCGCGAGCGGAGTGCTCGGCGCGTGCGGGTCGAGCGGTACGAACGGGGAGACGAACATGAGCTGCGGGTCCTGGCGTTCGTCGTAGCCGGTGCTGGAGGCCAGGGAGAACTGGAAGCCCCGGACGTCGTGGGCGGCTTCCCCCTCGGCCGCGATACGGGTGCGTACGTGCTCGGTGATCAGCCGGTAGCCCGGGGTGTGGGCGACGGCTGCGAAGCCCTGATCGAGGCGCGGCAGGATCTCCTGGCACGCGTCGAAGACGGACTTGTCGGCGCGGCGGGTCGGGAACCAGACGAGGTGCAGCGGCTTGCGGTCCACGATGCCGCTGGCGTCGCGCCAGGCCGAGGACGTGCCGTCGGCGCCCACCGTGCGGTACAGGAAGTGGAAGTCGAACATGGCCGGGTGCGGTGCGAAGAACCGCCAGTTCGGCAGGAGCGAGAAGTGGTCCCCGCTCCGGACCCGGCCGAAGTCGTGGTGGGGGTGCTGGCCGGCGAGGGTCAGCAGGAGCACGGCGGCTCCGGCGATCCGCCAGGCGGCGCCTTCATCCGTGAGCACGTTCTTCAGCCGCAGGCGCGGCAGGGAGTTCGGGGAGTTCATCGGGTGGCGCCCTTCCGGGTGACGGGTCGGGCGACGCGTGCAGAGGCGGGGGAGCGGTCGTCGAAGAACGCGATGATGCGGTCCGTCACCTGGTGTGCGTACCGGCTGGTGATCAGCATGCTCTCGTGGGTGGCGCCCTCGATGATCACGGTCTCGGTGTGCGCACCGACGTGCGCCTGGGCGAGTTCCCTGTGCAGCAGCAGTTGTTCGGGTGCGCGGTCCACCGTCCGCTGGGCGGAGACCACGAGCGCGGGGACGCCCTCGATGCGGGCGAGCGCTCCGGTGAAGGACCGGAAGTCGGTCCGGACGGCCTTCCATTCGCGGCGTGCGGCCTCCCACATGCGTGCGTCCGCGTACTGCGCGAAGACCTTCTTCCGGTAGGCGTAGGGCAGTTCGGTGATCCACGCCGGGCGGGTGAGGAGGATCCCGGTACCCAGCCGCAGCGCCCGGCCGACGGCGGTGAGATTCCCGGCCAGGCCCTTCTCGACCGGGCCCAGCCCGTCGGCGAACTGGCCGGGGTGGGAGGAGTCCAGGTAGACGATGCCCTGGAGCCGGTCGCCCAGTTGGCGGGCGGCGCGGCGGGCGAGCTCGCCGCCGATGGAGTGGCCGACGAGGATCACCTTGCGGTGCGGGGCGACGGCGCCGTTCACCAGGTCGACGAGATCGTGCACGGACTCCGACAGCCGGAAGGCGGTGGTGGCCCCGCGACGACTGCCGGCGTATCCGGCGCGGGCGTAGGCGATGACCCCGTACCGGGTCTCGTAGCACAGGCGTTCGGCGATCCAGGCGTAGTGCTCGCTGGTCGACAGCAGCCCGCTCGCCAGCACCACGACCGGCTGCTCGGCGTCGCCCGGCGCGTACTCCTCGTACTGGAGCCGGTTTCCGTGCCGGGTGGTCAGCGTGCGGGAGGTGTGCCAGCCCTCGGTGGCGCGCAGACGTCGGCGCACGGCGGTGACGCCGGCCGCGAGGGCGCCGCCCGCGAGCGCGGCGAGCGCAGCCGGCACGGCACGGTCGTCGCGCCCGGCGACGGCCGGGTGGGAGCGAGGGGTGCTGGTGTAGGCGACCAGGGGGTGGAACGCGGGGAACGCGGTGACGAACCTGCCGAGGCCCATGAAGTAGCCGTTGGCCACGTGGAACGCGGCGGCGCTCGTGATCACGGCGCGGGTCGGCTTGCCGCCGAGGGCGTAGAGAAGCGGGAACGAGCACTCCAGGGCCAGCACGCCGTGGGTGAGCACCTTGGCGGTCTTCGGGTGTTCCTGGGTCCACCGGAACATGCCGTCGTGCCCGTACGTACGGGTGCGCATCACTCCGCCGAGCGCGGAGGCGTCGCGCCAGGGCTTGCCGAAGAGCTTGACCCAGCCGGACACCGCATAGGCCATGTTGGCCTGCAGGGCGGCGTACCACAGCAGTGCGTCCTTGGCCGCAGGCGAGGGTGCCAGGCGGGCGGCGCCGGTGGCCAGCTGCACCAGCGTCGCCACTTGGTCGGAGCCGTCGCCGCCGTAGTGGTGGCGTGGGGAGAGCAGGGCGGACGACGTGCCGAGGAAGATGTTGCCGGCGCCCCGCCAGGTGGAGTCGCCCGGCAGCAGCATGCCGAGGGCCACGGCCGAGCGGGCGACGTGCAGCGCGGTGGTGGTGCGCACCCCGCTGACGCCGTCGACCAGACGGCGCGTCAGGGGGCCGGCTCCGGCCAGGTACTGCCGGGCGACCTCCCAGTCGTTCATGCCGCCCTTCTCGATGTCCCTTCGCTGGGTCAGGTACTCCAGGGAGGACTGCAGACTGGACACGGCGGCCAGCCGCTCGGACAGGCCGATGGCGCGATCCCGGCCGACCGGAGCCGGTCCGAACAGCGTCGAGGCGATCTTTCCCGGAATGACGGGAGGAATTTTTACGCCGAATTTCACGGGCTCCTCTTTCGTGGTGCTCTCCAGCGGAGTATTTTTTGCCTTATGGCGAGCTGCCGGGCCAGAACTCACCTCTGGCCCGGCAGCTTTTGCCCATTTTCTGGATCAGACGCCGCCGGCCGCCGCGGCCTGGGCGTTCGCGGCGTTCGCGACGGCCTGGTTGGCGTCCGCGGCGGCCTGGTTGGCCTCCACCGCGCTGGCCGCGCCGACCACGGTGGCGACGCCGCCCGCCGCCTGGGCCAGGTCCGCCAGTCCGCCCAGCGCGTTGAGGGCGTTGCCGGCGTTCGCCACCCGGCCGATGCGCGGGGTGCCGAGAGTCGGCCGGGCGGACGTGAGGATGACTCCCTCGACGGGGAGGTCCATACGGTCCATTGCCTTCGCGATGCTGCTCATTTTCTCTTCCTTTCGTCAGGGGGCCTCGGACAATGTTTCCTTGCCCTTCGAGAAAGGACAGTACGGCTATTCACAGGCGCCTCACATCGACAAAAATGCCGATTCCGAGAGTGACCTGGTTCACAATGTGCGGGCAGCGCAAAAAGACGGCCCGGACCACGCGGTCCGGGCCGTTTCGAGAAGTCGGGGATATCAGCGAAGGCTGCGCAGCGCCGACGCCGCCGCGTTCGCGCCGCACATGCCGTGGGCACCGGCTCCCGGCGGTGTGGCCGCGGAGCAGATGTACATGCCCGGCACGCCGGTGCTGTAGGGGTCGAGCGCGGCGCGGGGGCGCAGCACCAGCTGGAAGGCGGTGTTCGCCCCGGCGACGATGTCTCCGCCGACGTAGTTCGGGTTGTACTCCTCGAAGCCGGCCGGCGAGCGGACGGCCATGTCGAGGACTCGCTCACGGAATCCGGGCGCGAACCGTTCGATCTGCGCGACGACCGCCCCCGTGACGTCGCCGTCGTAGCCGTGCGGCACGTGTGCGTACGTCCAGACCGGGTGGACGTCGCCCTTCGAGCGCTGCGGATCGGCCAGGTACTGCTGGCCGACGAGGACGAAGGGCCGCTCCGGCATCCGCCCGGCGTGGATCGCCCGCTCGCCGGCGGCGACCTCCGCGTAGCTCCCGCCGAGGTGGACGGTGCCGGCCCGGCGGGCCGCCTCGGCGGTCCAGGGCACACCGTCCTGGACGGCGAAGTCGACCTTGAACGCGCCGGGACCGTGCCGGTACCGGCGATAGGCCCGGGCCACCCGCCCCGGCAGCCGGTCGCCCAGGATGTCGGCGACGGCACGCGGCGCGAGGTCGAAGAGGACCACGTCGGCCGGGGGCAGGTCGGTCTGGGAACGCACCCGGACACCGGTCTCGATCCGGCCGCCGAACTCGGCGAGCTGCGCCGCGAGCGCGTCGGCGATGGCCCGGGAACCGCCTGCGGCCACCGGCCAGCCGTGGCGGTGACCGGCGGCGATGATCGTCAGGCCGACCGCCGCGCTCGCCGGCCGGTGGAACGGAAGGAACGCGTGCGCGGCCACCCCGGCGAAGAGTGCGCGGGCCGTCTCCGACCGCCACACCCGGGCCACCGCGGCGGTCGGCAGCAGGGCCTGCGGCCCGAACGCGGCCAGGCGCAGCGGATGCCGCGGCAGGTGGGTGAGCGGCCGCATGATGTCCTCGGCGAGCGCGTCGTAGCCGTCCGCGAGCGGTCGGAACACCCGCCGCCACCTGCGTGCGTCCATACCGCCGAGGCCGTCGGCCGTCTCCTCCACCGACCGGTGCAGTACCCCGGCCGCGCCGGAGTCCAGCGGGTGTACGCAGTCGATGTCCGGCAGACGCCATGTGAGGCCGTGCCGGCCGAGGTCGAGGCCGCTCAGGAAGGGGGAGCCGACGGCCATGGGATGGGTGGCGGAGCAGTGGTCGTGCAGGAGCCCCGGGGTCAGTTCGCTGGTGCGCGTGCCGCCGCCGATGGTGTCGGCGGCCTCCAGCACGGTGACGTCCAGACCTTCCCGGGCGAGGAACACGGCGGCCGCGAGACCGTTCGGACCGCTGCCCACCACGACGGCCGTGCTCATGGGCCTCCTGCGTCTCCTCGAAGCGGTGGATCGGGCCCCTTGTCGGAGCCCGATCCGTGCAGTTTCACCACTGTGCGGGATGTGAGAAGGCCGTCCCGGTGCCTTTGGGTCTTCGACACTAGACGGCCGTCCCGCCCGGCGCGATTCGCAGAATTGCCTAATCTCGCGCCTCGCGGTCTCGCGCCTGCATCGGCTAACGCGCCTCCCAACTCATGCCGGGCTCGGGTTCCGTGGCAGCGGTCCGCCTGGCGTGGCGGCCGGATTTCGCGAGGGACGGCGATGCCGGGGCGTCGGACGGTTCGTCGCGCGGGAGGGCGGATTCCGTGACCACCGGGAAATGGGCGATGAGCCACCAGCCGCCGTCGTCGGCGGGGCCCGCCGCGAGCGAGCCGCCGACCGCGTCCGCCCGCTCGCGCAGACCGATCAGACCGTAGCCACCGTCGCCTCCCGTGGGGCGGGAACTCCGGCACGGCGAGCCGGTGTTGTACACGTCGACCCGGAGCAGGTCGTCGCGGGTGCGGTGGACGCGCACCGTCGCGTCGGCGCCCGGCGCGTGCCGCCGTACGTTGGTCAGCGCCTCCTGCACCACGCGATGGACCGCGGAGCCCACCTCGGGCAGCAGCGTGCTCCTTCGGGCCGCGCCGGTGATCTTCAGCTGGGCGGTCGATCCCACCCCCTGCTCGCTGAACGACGAGACCAGCCTGGTGAGTTCCGCGTACGGCTCCTCGGGGCGTTCGAGGGCGGTCTGTTCGCCCTCTTCGCGCAGTACGCGGATCAGCCGGCGCATCGAGTCCATGGTCCGCTGTCCGGCTTCGGCGATGTTGTCCAGGATGGGACCGACCTGGTGGGGTGAGCTCGCATGGATCACCCCGCCGGCGTGTGCCTGCGCGATGATGCCCGTCACGTGGTGGGCGACGAAGTCATGCAGTTCCCGGGCGAGTTGCATCCGCTCGGCGAGCCGTACGGCGGCGATCGTCCGGTTCCGCCGGGCGTCCAGGGTGCGCAGATAGCAGCCCCCTCCGATGGCCCCGCCGATGGCGAACGTCAGCAGAAAGGGATAGGTCAGGGTGATGCCGGTGCCCCCGGTGCGCAGGGGTTCGTCGATGACGCTGGCCCCCATGGCGGCGGCCAGCGCGAGGGCGACGCCGGGCCGGGTGACGTTGCGGCAGATGCCGGCGAGGAGGACCAGCATGCACGCCGTCTCCAGGAGCCCCCATTCGGGCATGGCCCAGCCCATCATGCAGGTGCCCAGCGTCACCGTCGTCGAGACGGCCGCGGAGATCCCTGCCCGCCACTCGGTGCGCAGCCGCGGTTCCGGAGTGAGCACCAGCGCCAGGGCGAAGGGGCCGGTCACGAGCGGCAGCCAGTCGACCGGGCCGCGCTGCTGTGTCCCGATGATCCCTATGTCGAGCAGCCACAGCACGCCCAGAGCCGGATACAGGGCGCGGTGGCCGAGCCCCCGCACAGGTAATCGAGGGGGGCCGAGGTGCGGCCGGGTCGCTCGTGCCGAGAGCGCCGCGAGTGACGAAGTTGTCATACAAACGGAGGGTAGGCATGTACATGCCTCGCTGGTGGGTGGTAGATCGATCTGTGGGGAGGGACACAAAACGATTACAGCGGCTTCACAGGACCTCCGTCAGCGTCCCGCCCGGACGGCCCCGTTGCCCCAGGCCCATGCGGCCACCTCGACACGGTTGCGCACCCCGAGCTTGTGGTGGATGTGCCCCAGATGCGTCTTCACGGTGGACAGGGACAGACACAGCTGGTCGCTGATCTCCTGATTGGTACGGCCCACCGCGACCAGCCGGGCAACCTCCAACTCCCGGGCGCTGAGCGACGATTCGGGCACGCCGACGTCGTTTCCCGGTGCCGACGCCCGCTCCTCCAACTGCTTCAGCAGCCGGACCGTCACCGCGGGGGAGACCAGCGCGTCACCGCGCGCCGCCGCCCGCACCGCCTCGACCAGCAACGCGGGCGTGGCGTCCTTGAGCAGGAAACCGCAGGCTCCGTTGCGCAGCGCCACGTTGAGGTAGTCGTCCTGGTCGAAGCTGGTGACCACCACGACCGCGGTCGGATGCGTCGCCCCGGGGCCGGACAGCAGCCGGGTCACCTCCAGCCCGTCCAGCTTCGGCATGCGGACGTCCACCAGGCACACGTCCGGCCGCAACGCACGCGCCAACTCCACGCACGCAAGCCCGTCGGCGGCCTCTCCCACCACCTCGATGCCGTCCTGCGCATCGAGGATGAGGCGGAAACCGGCTCGGACGAGATCCTGATCGTCGGCGATGACGACGCGCGTCGGGGTGCTGCTCACGCGGCCGAGCATGCCATGGATCACGTTGCCGGTCCGGCGGTCCGGGAATGCCGGTGGATCAGATGGTTGGAACGGCCGAGCGGTTGACGCGTTCCCGGCGATCCGGCCCCGTCGGGCGGAAGGACCGAGGCCGAACGACCGATGACTACCGCCGGGTATCAGTCGAACGGTCGATGGCCGGGGCCCAGGTGTCACGGAAGAGTCACGGCACACCCCTCCGAACAAGGCAGGCATCATGACAGTGGACAGCTCTGGCCGACTCAGCACCCGGGAGCTGGAGATCCTGCTTCTGGCAGCCCATGGCATGTCGGACGCGGACATGTCTCATCAGCTGTCGATCTCACCCCGCACGGTGGCCTCCCATATGCGCAGCGTCCGGGAGAAGTTGTGCGCGAAGAATCGCACGCATCTCATCGCGATAGCACTCCGCGCGGGAATCCTCGCGCTGCGCACGGAACTGACGGAGCGGGCGGGGTGGCCGGGCCGACCGGATCGGCCGGACGGGATGGGCGGGCCGGATGAAACGTTCCGCTTGACGGGGCGAAGCGGGGTGCACGGGGTACAGGCTCAACCCGTCGGCATGGCTTAGCAGCCACGGAATTTACACGACGATGCACGTCATGGCCGCCCACAGCAGGGGTGAGTGCTCGATCCGGCCGTCGGCGCGCCAGCGGTCGAGCTGCTCGCGCTGCCAGCGGCCGAGCCGGTGCACCGGGTCGCGGTCCTCGTGCGCGGCGTCGACGGCGACGATCGCCTCCGACAGCGGGCGCACGGACTCGGGCAGACCGGCCAGCCGGTGGAACGCGAAGCTGGTCGGCAGAACCCAACGGGTGGCCGTGACCAGTTCGGCGCCGTTGTGGATCATCGCCGTGGCCAGGCCGAACGACTCGGCGAACCGCAGATCGCCACCGCTCTCACAGCCGATCAGGGCGACCCGCGGCGGCGCGGGCCAGATCCGCGCACCCGGTTCCCCGTCGGCCCGCAGGGGCAGCGTGCCCAGCAGGAGATCCTTGGCCGACAGCGGCCGATGCGTGCGGACCGCCTCCGTCAGGCCGACGGTCTGCGGGCCGCAGGACAGATGCAGAGTGCCGTCCTCGCTCTGTCCGCCCTCGACCGGGGCGCCGCCCACGTGCCCGACGTACATCAGTCTGTGTGCCCCCTTGCGGAGCACGCCGCTCAGCCAGTCCCGGTCCAGGTCGGTGCGGCGGAACGCCTCCGCCGGGTCGGCGAGGGACGGCTCGACGGCGCCCGCGTCGAGGCGACTGCGGACCAGCGACAGCAGTTCAGGATCCGAGCCGGGCGGCCCCAGGACCGAGCCGAGCGGGGAGTCGGCGCGGAATCCGGGCACCCGGGGGTCGAGGACGAGCACGACCGGGCCGGTGTCCGGACGGTCGGCCGGACGTTCGGGATGAGTGCGCCGCGGTGCCTTCTGTCGTCGCAACGAGGTCGGCGCGGTGGTCACCACGTCCGCCAGATCGATGAGCCGGGTGTCGGCGTCGTCGACGGCCAGCAGTTCCCAGGGGACCTGAGCGACCCGGGGCGACGGCTGGATGCGGACCAGCGGGCGGCCCGCGCGCTCCGACACCTGGCGGATCTGCGCCGTCAGCCCCTCCGGCCACAGCGCCTCGGCCAGCGTCCGCGCGAGCTGTCGCTCGGTGCGGTGATCGGCCAGCGCGCCCGACTCGAAGGCCCGCCGCATGCCGGCCGTCCCCTCGCCCGAGCCGGGGAGCGCCTCGGTCAACTCGCGTACCGCACGGTCGACTTCGGCAGCAGGGCCGTGCCCGGTGCCGAACCCCTGGGCGCCGCCGGCCCAGGTCCAGGTCATGAACAGGTCGCCCGCGTCGGCCAGCCGGATCTGGACCACGGGACGGGCGGTGAGTTCGTCGGTGATCCAGAACGGCACCTCCTCCTCGTCCACGATCCGTCGGCGATAGCGGAACTCGGCAGCCGCGATGAACTCCTGGAGGGCGACGCGGCCGGACTCCGCCGACATGCGCACCTTCGGAGGCGGCGCGACGCGCAGCCCGGCGGACGCGGCGGCCTCGGCAGCCACACCCCCGAGGGCCATCGTCCCGTCGTCGCCGTACGCCTTCATGCCCGCGTCCGGGAAGACCGACGGCCCGTCGTGCCCGTCGGCGGAGCCCGGCCCTGGACCCAGTGCCGGCGCGGCGCCCGCGCACCGGTGTTCCACCAGCTCGAAGAGGAGCCCCTGGTCCTGGCGGCGCACGGCGAGCCGGAAGACCAAGTGCATGGCCCTGTCCGCCAGTTGCAGCCACTGGGCGCGGGCGTGGGCGGTGACGAAGTCGTGGCGTGCCGCGGCCAGCGCCAGGGCGGCGGGCAGCGCGAGGGAGAGCGCGGTGTCGATGGACCGCGTCTCGTGCCGGCCGTGGTCCGCCCGGTTCAGGTTGTCCTCGAGGGCGCCCGCGAGCATGAGGTCGACCTGGGCGCACCGCTCATGGATCTCCCGCGCCTGGTAGACGTCACGGGCCTCCTGGGCCAGCCGCTTCATCTCCTCGATGTCGCCCCGCTCGTACGCGTGTTGGGCGCCCAGCAGCATGGTGTCGGCGGCGGCGACAGAGGCGCCGAGCCGCTGGAACCGGTCCAGGCTCGCCGCCATGAGATCGCTCGCGCCGGCGGCGTCCCCGCGCAGGCCCGCGAGATGGCTGCGGGCCTGCTCACAGACCGCCAGATCACCGAACCGCCGCTGTTCCTCGAAGAAGGCGGACGCCTGCGCGAACAACCGCTCCGCCAGGTCGAGTTCACCTCGTTCCATCGCCAGCGACGCCCGGTGCGCGAGCAGTGTCTGCCGCTCGCCGGTGTCCCCCAACGCCCGGAAACCGTCGTCCGCGCGGGCGAGGTAGTCCTCGGCCAGGTCGAACCGCCCGGTCGTGGCACAGATGGTGCCGAGCGCGGTCAGCAGGCGGGGGACGGTCTCCGCGGCGGTGGCCGCAGTCGTGGACAGCAGGAGCGTGGCCTGTTCCTCCGCCCTTCCCCACTCGCCCCGGTTCATCAGCAGGAGGACCCGGTTCAGGCCGAGTTCGGCGGCGCGCAGCCCGTCGGGGTCCTCGAACTCGGGGAACAGGGCCGCCGCTTCGTCCAGACAGGCCAACGACTCGTCCAGACGCCCGGTCCTGCTCATCACGTCGGACCTGGCGATGAGTGTCTTCAGTACGGTTTCCAGCCACAGTTGACGGCCCTGCGGGCCCATCTGCGCCGACGCGATGCCGTCGAGCAGGGCCCGGGACCGCTCGATCGCGTCCTCGGCCCCGGGCAGGTCCGAGGCGGTGAGGAGGACGACGGCGAGGTCGCACAGCACGTGCGCGCGCAGGAACCGCACGTCGGGCGAGTCCTCGATGGACTCGGCCAGGGCGAGCATCTCGCCGTAGACGGCGCACGCAGCCCCGAAGTCGGCGGCCATGTGATGCTCGTGGGCCTGGGCGAAGCCGCTGTCGAACGGCTCCCCGTACAGCTGAGCCGCCGCTTGGACATCTGACTCGTTTCCGTCCGGCATCCGTCAGTAGTCCTCACTGGTGGCGGTGGCGGCGAGGGTCTCGGCGAGGAAAGGCGCCGAGAAGGTGTCGTACGCGCCGTCGGATGCCAGGTGCTGTGCCGCGGCGGCCAGTCGGCGCCGGGCCAGGGCGCGGACCGCGTCACGGTCGGCGCGGCCCCCGAGGCCGGCGCCCGGGTCGAAACCGGGCAGCAGGACTCCGACTTCGACCTGCGGAGCTCTCGCCGCGGCCGGCAGATCGAGATGCGGGTTCAGGTCGAGATCTGCCCGGCCGGTCCACACATCGTCCCGTCTGGCGAGCGGCACCCGGCTCGGCGGGCCGCCGTTCACCTGGACCTCCGCGACGAGCAGCGCACCCGCGCCGGGAGCCGCGACGTGCGCGACGACCTCGACCTCGATCTGGCGGCGCGCACCGAGCGCGCGGGCGGTCCAGGACACCGAGTCCTCGGCGGCGTCGACGAACCCCGGCGGGTAGCGGCGCCAGTCGTTCGTCCCCGAGCCCTGGGCGATGACCCGGCCGCCGGACCCGGGTGCCTCGCCTGCCGCGAGGGCGTAGCCGTCCCGCCGGGCGAACAGCGCGCCCGCGTCGACCGGCGTACCGGCGAGGCCCCGCTCCAGGGCCGAGCGCAGTTCGCGCAGGGCCGGCCCGTCCAGCCCGGCGCCGTCCGCCGCGTCGTCGATCAGCCGCAGGACGCTCTCCAAGCGGCGTGCCGTGTCCGGCGGTTGTGGCGCCGAGCGCCACCACTGGATCAGCGGGCCGAGTCCGGCCCGGTGCTCCTCGATGAGTTCGGGCACGCAGTCGTCGGGCTGGTCGCCGAAGTCGTCGAACAACTGCTGGCACCGGTGCGTGAGCGCCGCCGACTCCAGGCCGAGCACATCCGGTTCGAGTACTGCAATGCCGTCGGTGTACGACGCCGGCCACCACCGGGCCGCCCAGTGCGCGAACCCGAGCCGTGCGGCGTCGCCCGCGAGAGCGCCGAGCCCCGCCGGCACAGTGCTCGCCTCGCCTCCCCCTGCCGCGCACGCGTGCACCGCGGCAGCGGTGGGCTCGCCGTAGACCGCCCACAGCCACTGCTGCGCCCGCCCCACGTCATGGACCTCCGCCACCGGCGGCCCCGGCTCCCCGAGGACGGGCCAGACCAGCACGGCACCCGCGACGTCGAGAACGGAGCGCGCGAAGTCGGGGCCTACGGCGTCCACATCGTCGTGGGCGAAGACGGGACCGCAGGCGGCGACCCGGATCGTGCCGTCCGCGCCCCGTGCGACGTGGATACGCGTTCCGTCCCCGGCCATCACGCGCTCCTCGGCTCGGCCGTGTCCACGGCGGTCGTCGCCGCCAGGGTGCGCAGCGCCGACCGGACCCTGGCGCGGTGGTCCATCATCACCGAGCGGGCCACCCCGTCGAGCACCGCCCAGAGCGAGGCGAGGTCCCCCAGGGGCGCGTCACGGACGTCCCGCCCGTGCAGCCGCACCCACAGCCGCCGCATATAGGCGGCCCAGGGGGTGCGCAGGTCCTGGGCGAGGGCGTCCAGCACGCCGCCGCTGTCGCCGCTGTCGCTGTGGCTGCCGCTGCCGCCGTCCGGGTCGGGGCGGGGAGAAACGGTCATCCTGCGGGCGCGCAGGACCGATGCCTCGCGCCGCCAGCGGCTGTTGACGGCCCGGTGCGCCGCGGTGCGCCCCGGCGCGGGTTCCCCGGTGCCCAGCGGGTCGAGGCCGACCGCGAGCCGCCCGCCGAGGACGACGGCGACGCGCAGGCTCTCGTCGTGCAGGCCGAGCGGAGCGCAGCTGCGGCCGACCTCCCGCTGGACGAGATCCGGCACCGTCGGCAGCTCCTCGCGCCGGGACGAGGACTGCAGCACGACGAAGAGCCGCTCGAAGAGCGTGCGGTCGAGCGGCGCGGGAAGCGTGGCGGTGGAGGCGGCGCGGCCGACCTCCGGACGCGGCGGCGCCTGGCGCGCGGTCAGCCCCAGATGCGCCGGCAGCTCCCCGTCGCCCCAGATCTCGTCCGCATGCGCCCACAGCGCCCGGCCGAACAGACCTCCGTGACCCGCCTCGACCATGGCCTTGTACTCGGTCGAGTCCCCCGCCGGCCCCGCCGCACCACACGTTTCGAGCACCTCGCCCGCCAGCGCGACCGCTGCACCGAGGTCGGTGGCGACCGGATGCCGGCCCGCCCACGCGACGGCCAGCTCCCCGTCGAGCCGGGCCCGCCGCGCGGCGTCCGCCAGATGGCCCTTCAGCGCCTCGACGGTACGTCCGCCGCCCGCGTCCGCCACGTCCTCCACCACGCCCCTCGCCACGGCGTCCGCACCGACGGAAGGCGCCCCGTACTCGGTAGCCAGCTCGAAGCACCGCTGGAAGTACAGATCCTGGGGGTGACCCGCCACGATCCCCAGAGCCCGGCGGGTCTTCTTGAGCAGCGTGAACCACTGAGCCGTCGCCCGAAGACGTGTACCGGACTCCTGGACCAGTGCGTCGAGGCGCGCGGCCTGCGCCGGTTCGAGGAAATCCGCCGCGAGTTCGGGACGCAGCGACGGCCTGACGATCAACGGCAGCACGATCAGTTTGACCGTCCGGGTCAACGGCGCCCCGCCGGGCCCGCTCAGCGACTCCAGCCCCGGCCCGAGGCCACGCCAGGCACGGTCGATGACCAGGGCGCGAGATCGGCATGCGTCAGTCGGCTGGCTGGGCGGCGGCATGCGGCGAGCGTACGTCGTCCGGGAACAGGCGCGCGAACCTGGGATCGGTAGGGGATTCGGGCCGCCTAGCGTCCACACCGTGCACCGCACATGACATCACCACAAGGAGAAGCGGTCATGGGAATCTTCAGCAAGCGTGGCAAGAACCGCGAGGAGCGGGCCGCCCACATCGCCGACCAGGTGGCCGGCGGCAAGGGGTTCTACGGCCGGGCCACACGCGCCTTCCTCGGCAAGCAGGACTTCGCCGAGGTCCAGCAGACGATCGGCGCGTACAAGTCCGGCCAGGACGTCCAGCAGCTGCTCGCCATGGGTGCGCCGACCATACCGGCCGTCGTCTTGGCGATCGGCGACACCGGACGGCTGGTCAACTACGACCCGGTCGTCGACCTGGTCCTCCAGCCGTCCGGGACGACCGACCCGATCACCCTCCAGACCGTCGTCTCCAAACTGCGCATCCCCCGTACCGGCGATCAGGTCCTGCTGGTCGCCGACCCCGCGCGGCCGGGCGGCTACCTCTACGCCGGGGACGGCGTCGCCCCGTGACCTCGCCGGTCTTCCACGAAGCGGCGGCGAGCGACTCCGTCCTGCTCTCCTTCGACGGCCGGGTGCTGGAGGTGTTCGGTTACGTCGACGACGCCCGCTATCACCTCTGGGAGCGGCCTCGGCTCGAGTTCCGCCCCGGCCGAAGCCGCAGAGCCTCGATCGTCACCAGGCACGGCAGACGCCACACCATCCCGTACGACGCACACCTGCTCCCCGGCCTGCAAGCCCTGGCGGCCCGCCTGGCGGAGAGCGTGTCCGAGCTCCCGGGATCCTGACATGGCGGACGATGGGGACGGGCCCCGCTGGACTCAGGTGTCGCGGGCCGGCCCGTGGGGCGCCGCCTCCGCGTACGGCGGCGCGGCGGTGATGTGCCTGTGCGGCCCGGTCATGCTCGGCTCGGCTCTCCTCGGCGCCGCGAACCTCCTGGTCATGGGCATCGTCTTCACGGTGGTCTGTCTTCCCCTGGGCCTGGCGCTCTGGGGCATCACCACCGTCGAGCGGGCACAGACCCGACGGCTCGACACCGTCGGGATGCCCGCCACCGCGGAGATCACCGAGCTGAGCTGCTGGGACGACGGAGACGAGGTCGGCTTCACCGTGGGCCTGCGGGTCAGCGGGCCGGGAATCGCGACCTTCGAGACGCACTGGAGGCGTTCGTACCACTCCGCCCTGCGCGTGGGCCTGCGCCTGACGGCCGTCGTGGACCCGCCCAGCGGCAGCTTCCGCGTGGAGATCCGATGAGGGGGCACGAGGTGCTGGAGTTCTGGTGGGTGATACCCGCCGCCCTGGCGCTGCTCGGCTACGCGCGCTCGCTGGCCGGGGTGACCCGGGCCCAGCGAGCGGTATGGGTGAAAGCGCGGGTCGTGGCAGTGGAACAGCCGGCCCACGGCGCCTCCAGGAAGCCCGGGATACCGGTGACACTCACCTTCCAGGACCCGGGCACGGGCCGGGAGTTCACCCTGTCGAACGCCGGCAAGCACGGCGACGCGATCGAGGAAGCCTGGGTGGGCCGGGAGGTCGAGGTGCGCTACCCGCCCGGGCAGCCGCTCCGGTTCGCCGTCGTGCTGGGCGGCGCGGAGGAGCAAACCGGGCGCGAGGGGCCCGACTGCGCGGTCATGCTGCTCCTCATCGGGCTGGTGATCCACGCGACCATCCGCTGGGGCTGGCCATGGGCACTGCTCGGCTTCGGCACTCTGCTGACGGCTGCCGCGGTGCGGAGCCCCGACATCCGCATGGTGCGCGCCCGCAACGCCCTGTTGGCCTCGGCGGTAGCCGTCCCCGCCCGGGTGGTGGCCGTCACCCGGGACGTCCACACCGACGACGAGTCCGGCGGCAACATCGTCGTCCATGCCCCGGTCATCACCTTCACCACCCACGAGGGCGCCCACATCACCGCCCTGCCCGACCGGGGCATCCCCGATCCGGGCCGGTCCCTCCGCCGCACCCTCACCATCCACTACGCCCCCACGGACCCGGCCGTCTACACCCCCGACCCGGCGGCCGACCGCCGTTCGGGAGCGCTGAACATCGCCTTCGTCGTCGCTCTCCTGCTGGCCGGGACAGCGGCGGCAGTGGCCGGCGCGGTCATGTTGTGACACCCCGGAAGGCGACGGAAGGGGATGAGGAAAGAAGCGGAAGAGGAGCAAATGCGCAGCCATATCGGTGTGTTCGTCGGGAATCTCGTGTTCACGGGACTCTGCTTGTCGACGGGTCCGATCTTCCTCGTCCTCGGGGGCGCCGCCTGGCACGACGGCGCGAGTTGGGGCTGGGCCGTGTCCGCATGCGGCGCGGCCGTCACCGTCATGATTCCTGTCCTGGCTCTCCGCTCGACGCGCGCCGAGTTCCCCCGGATCACGGGCGGGGACCGCGTGCGGGCCGAGAGCGGCTCTTACGGGGACGACACCTTCGTCATGTGGGCGCCACGGTCCGAACAGGGCCCGGTGGGCGCGCGATTGGTACGGGCGGACGTCCTGGAGGCGTCGTCGGTGCGGTACGACCCGGACGGGGAGGCGACGTTCACGACGTATGTGGGCGACTACGCGCCCGCCGAGTTCACGCCGCTGGTCAGGCTGAGGCTGCGGGTGCACGCCGCGGAGGAGGCGGAAGGGGCTGTGGGGTTCTCCGGGTTCGAGATCACGGACGAGTGGCGGGTCCCGGCGCTGTGCCTGTCGGCGATCACGGCGGGCCGACTGGCCGTCCGCACGGACGGCCTTGGCAAGGTAACCGTCCTCTGGCCGCTCAGCACCCTGCTCGCGGGCACGAGAACCTGCCGGTTGATCGACCTGGACGGTCGGCTGATCGACGTGACGCGACGCACCGGGCATCTGCTGGAGCAGATGCGGCTCTCGTCGGCGGTCGACGGCGTCGAGATGGCGGGGGACACGATCGATCTCCGGCGCCTGGACGCGGAGACGGCAGCACGGTTCCGCAGGCCGGCCGCCCGGGCCCGCGCCTTTCCCGAGGACCGGGCGCCGGTGACCGAGCCGGGCGAGGAGGCCCGTCTGCTGACGGCTCAACTCCCGGGCGAGGAGGGAGGGTTCGGCTCGGTGGGCCGACGGTGGTCGCGGCGCGGTGGGCATCTGGTGCGTGCCCGGTTCCTGGAGATGCGCGGCACGACCACCTTCCAGTACCACGGTCCGGTGCTGGACACGGTACTGCGCGTCCAACCGGTGGACGGCACACTCCCGTTCGACGCCGCCCGGCGACTGACGGTGCCGATGAACTATCTGGCGGTCCTGCACCACACCAGGGAGGCGGTCCTCCGCGTCAGCCCGAACGGCAGGGCCTTCGTGGTCGACTGGAACCGCACCAACCTCCTCGCGGGCGTCAGCACGGCCAAGGTCATCGCCCCCGACGGCCGGGAGATCCCGGTGCCGCGCCGCTCCGACGCCCTCTGGCCCCTGATGAACCTGTTGGCATCCCACGCCGTCTCGAATCCGACCGCAGTCCTGGACCTCCGTAAGCAGCGCATGCGTGCGGTGGCGGGGGCGGTCATGGAAATGGTGCGCGACAGGGGCCTGGCGCCGACTGATCACCGTGCATAGATTCCTCCGCATGAACGACGAGATCATGACCACGGTCGGCCACCAGCTGTACTCGTTCGACGGTCGGATACTGGAGATCTTCGGCAACTACCCCAAACGCTTCCACATCCGGCACATGCAACTGAGCATCACCGGCCCCGACCGGAAGGGGAGACGGAAGGTGGAGATCTCGGCCCCGGGGACGCACACCACCTGGAACTACACGGCCGCGGAGTGGGAGCAGGCACCCGGCCTGGTCGCACTGCTGGAAGCGGTACAGGCGGCCATCGACTCCGGGCCGGGGCGCGCGCCAGGGTGACGGCTACTCGGGCAGCGGTCGGTCCTGGACGACGTTCTTCATGACGAGAGTGGAGGTCAGGCGCTGGACGCCCGGCAGCTGGGCCAGTTGCTGGTCGTAGAGCTGCTGGTAGGCGGCCAGGTCGGTGGTGGCGACGCGCAGCAGGTAGTCGGGGTCGCCGAAGAGGCGCTGGGCCTGGGTGACGTGCGGGATGGCGGAGACGCCCTCTTCGAACGCGATGACGGTGTCGCGGTCCTCCCAGCGCAGGGTCACGAAGACGAGAGCCTCGAAGTTCAGGCCGACGGCGGCCGGGTCGACGACGGCGCGGTAGCCGCGGATCGCGCCCTCGCGTTCGAGGTCGCGCAGTCGGCGATGGCAGGGCGAGACGCTCAGCCGCACACGGGCGGCCAGCTCGGTGACTGTCAGGCGGCCGTCCAACTGCAGCTCGGTAAGAATCTTCCGGTCCAGGGCATCCATGGGAAAGATTCTCCCTCAAAGGGCGCGATCATGAAGCAAAGGCGGAAACATTTTCGGGCGAATCCCACCTAATCTTCCCTCTCAGGCAACGCATGTGAGAGGGATCGGATCGATCGATGGACACGACGACGGTGGCGGCATTCCTGGCAGTGGATCTGCTGCTGGTGTTCACTCCGGGCGCGGACTGGGCCTATGCGATCTCGGCGGGGCTGCGGGACCGGTCGGTCGTCCCGGCGGTCGCCGGGCTGATAGCCGGGTACGCGGGATACACGCTGCTCGCCGTCGCCGGCCTGGTGGTGCTCGTCGCGAGCTCGGCGACCCTCCTCACCGCGCTCACCGTCGCCGGGGCCGCGTACCTGATGTGGCTGGGCTGGGGCGTGCTGTCGCGGCCGGCGGTCCTGGGTGCGTCCACGGAGGCCCTGGCCTCCTCGCGCGGGCAGATCATGCTCAAGGGCGCCGGGATCAGTGGCCTGAACCCCAAGGCGCTGCTGCTGTACTTCTCGCTGTTCCCGCAGTTCATCGACTCCGCGGGCGGCTGGTCGGTCGCTGCCCAGACGGGTCTGCTCGGCGCGCTCCACATGACCGCCTGCGCCGTCGTCTATCTCGCGGTCGGCGTGCTCGCCCGCACCGTGCTGAAGACCCGGCCTTCGGCGGCCCGGGCGGTCACCCGCGTCTCCGGTGTCATGATGATCGTCATCGGTGGGTTCCTGCTCGTGGAACGCCTGGCCGGCTGACGAATCCGCCCCCGCCCCCATGCCGCTCACAGACGAGACGAAGGAGTGCACGTGGATGGTCAGCCGCAGTCGGAACCGGCGAGCCCCGAGACCCGGGCACGGATCCGGGCCAGCTTCGACCGGCAGGGACTGATGAGCCACCTCGGTGCACGCATCACGCACATCGCGCCGGGCCGCGTGCACATCGTGCTCCCCAGCCGCCCCGAAGTCACCCAGCAGCACGGCTACTTCCACGCCGGTGCCACCAGCGCCATCGCCGACACCGCCGGCGGCTACGCGGCCTTCACCCTCTTCCCCGAGAACACCGAGGTGCTCACCGTCGAGTACAAGATCAACCTTCTCGCGCCCGCCGTCGGCGACCACCTCGAGGCGGTCGGAACCGTCCTCAAGGCCGGACGCACGCTGACCGTGTGCCGGCTGGAGGTGTTCGGCGTCCAGGACGGCGAGGGCAGTCGCAAGCTGGTCGCCAACGGGCAGCAGACGCTGATCCGGGTGAACAGCCCCGAGCAGTGAGCCCGGAGCCGGAGCCGGAGCCGACGGAACGCTGCGCCGCCGTTGCCTTGGCCGCGTCGCCCTGGTCGCCATGCCCGACGTCCTTCAGCCCGCGGTGCGGAAGGCGGCTTCTCCTTTCCACAGGCGGGAGAAGAGTGCGCCCGGGTTCAGCCGTGTCTCGTCGTCGCCGTCGTCCTTGGTGAACACCTCGTCCACCAGGATGGTGCGCAGGTACTCCTGGACGCCGTCGCCGTACCCCTGCCCGTAGTCGTCGATGTCGAAGTGGTGCTCCGCTTCCACGTGGGCCTGTACATCGTGGTCGTCCTCGATGACCAGGCGTCCCCGGACGGTGCGTGCCTCGAGGGTGTGGTCGTTGTAGTAGCCGTAGACGATGTCCGCCTCGATGTCGCCGCTGACGTGCATGTCGCCGTCGGTGTACACCGCCCGGGCCGTCAGGTCCCCGCCGATGGCGATGCCCGAGCCCGGGCCCGAGTCCGCCAGGCAGCCCACCACGGTCACCGAGCCGGTGACCACGAAGGAGCGCATCACCTGGAGGTTTCCCTCGACGACGAGGTCGCCGTGGTGGAAGAACGGGGCGCGCAGCTCCTGCTCGCCCACCAGGGTCCGGGCCGTGCCCATGTCGCCGAGCACTCTCCGGCAGAGCTCCAGTGCCCACGCGAACCCGTCGGGGCCGCAGTTGCGGCTCAGCTTGTCGATGAAGTGCTGGTAGCTGTCGTACGTCTCGTCCACGTGCCGTTGCAGGCTGGGGTTGTCCTCGCCCTCGGCGCGTAGTTCCGCCGCGGCCCGGCGTACGGCGGGCAGGTCGATGGGCAGGGGTCCGCCCTCGGTGAAGGGGTAGCGCACGTGTGCGGGTGCCCCTGCCGCTTCCAGCATGGGCACGATCTGCGACCGGGCGCGTCGTTGATGGTCGTTGTGCTGGTCCAGGTGCAGTGCGATGCCCAGCGGTGTCTGTCCGAGGTGGTTGACGGCAGCGGTGTCGGCGCCGCGCCGGAGCAGGAGTTCCACCAGCTGGGGCTGGGCCGAGCCCACCGTGGCGTGCAGGGGTGTGTTGCCGAGTCTGTCGGTGTCCGCCGTCGGCGCGCCGTGGTCGAGCAGGAAGGCGTAGACCGGGGTGGCGGTGGTGCTGTGGTGCGCGAACGAACCGCCCATGACGTCCCCGCAGGGTCCGTCGAGGCGGGCGCCGTGCTCGACCAGGAGTTCCAGTACCGCCACCGACCGGTCGACGGCGGCTTCCGGCGCGGTGCTGTCGAGCAGGACGGCCCGGGCGGCGGGCGTGACCCCGATCCGGTCGCGGGCGTGCACATCCGCACCCGACTCCAGCAGAGCACGCACCACGTCCAGCGACGGCAGCGGATCCCTGTCCTGGTAAGGGGCCTGTACCGCCCGGTGCAACGGGGTGGCGCCCTGCTCGTCACGCGCCGACACATCGGCGCCTTCGGCCAGCAGGGCGCGGATCCTCGCGACTTGCCCGAGAGGCTCGGCGCCGTGCGCAGGTGTGACCGCGTCAAAGAGACCATCGTCTGTTCCCGACATGACACCGGACCATATCCCCCGCCCCCGCCGACGCCGACCTGCGAGGTTTCGCCCCATATCTTGATCGAGTTCCAGCCGCAGGCCCCTACGATGGAGTGATGGGCACTCCCACCTCACTGTTGCGGGCCTTTCGGCCCCAAGTCCAAGAGCGTCTCTACGACTTCTACGAAGAGCTGAGGAGCGCCGACGACCTCTTCTGGGACCGCACCCTGCGCGCCTGGGTCGCGACCGGGCACGCAGTGGTCAGCAAGGCGGCCGGTGACCCGGGGCTGTCCTCGGTGCGCTACGCCGACATCGAGACCGTCCCCGAGGAACTGCAGCCGCTGGCCCGGGTCCTGAGCCGGCAGATGCTCTACAGCGACGCCCCCGACCACGCCCGGCTCCGGGCGCTGATCAGCAGGGCCTTCACTCCCCGGGCGGTGGAGACACTCCGCGCCCGGATCTTCGAAGCCGTCGACCGGATCATCACCCACGCGGCGCCGACCGGGCGGATGGACATCGTCGCGGACCTCGCCCGACCGCTGCCGCTCACCATCATCTGCGACCTCCTCGACGTACCGCAGCAGGACCGCCCCGCCCTCGCCTCCTGGTCCGAGCCGATCGCCGAAGCCATAGGCAACTCCCGGCTCGACGCCGACCGCAACCGCGAGGCGTCGCAGAGCATGACCGACATGCTCGCCTACTTCCGCGAGCTCCTCACCGGCCGAGACAACCCGCCGGCCCCACACACCCTGCGCGCCCTGGTGACCGCACAGGCCGAGAACACCGACCAGGACCTCGACGAACTCCTCGCCAACTGCGCCCTGTTGCTGATCGCCGGCCACGAGACCACCACCCACTTCATCGGCAACGCCACCCTCGCCCTGCTCCGCCACCCGGACGCGGCCGACCGACTGCGCCGACGGCCCGATCTGATGCCCGCGGCGGTCGAGGAACTCCTGCGCTACGACGCCCCGGTACAGCTGATGCTGCGCACGGCCCGGCGCGACCTGGACCTGGCGGGCCGCACCATCGCCGAAGGGCAGACGGTGCTCCTGGTGGGCGGCGCCGCGAACCGGGATCCGGCCGTGTTTCCCGATCCCCATGTGCTGGACTTCGAGCGGCCCGGCGGACGGCACATGGCGTTCGGGCACGGTCCGCACTTCTGCCTCGGCGCCGCGCTGGCCCGGCTGGAGGGCGCGATCGTCCTCGAAGCACTGCTCACCCGGCTCCCCGGCCTGCGGCTCGACGGCACCGCACCGCCGCAGTGGCAGCGCAGCCTCAACTTCCGCGGGCTCACCCGCCTGGACGTCGCCTTCACCCCGCCTGCGGACGATCCCGACAGCGGTACACGGGCCATGCCGGCCGACGTCTCCGAAGGCGGCCCCGGCCGTGCGGCGCAGGCCGGCGGCTGCCCCGTCCACGCGGGGCCCGGCGGTGTCGCGGGCGCTTGACCGCGGCCACGCGCGCCGCCCCTGTCGTGGTGCGCGCTAGGCAGTCGCGACGGGGGTGAGTCCCAGGCCGACCGCGGCTTCCTGGAGGGCGTCCACCAGGGCGGCGGTCAGGGGTTCGGGGCCGGAGGGAGAGGCGCGCCGGACGGCGGCGATACGGCGGTGGCCGGCGACCGGGACGGTGGGGAGGGTGACGGTTTCGGGCGGGGCGTCGGCCAGGGCCAGGGCGGGGACGACGGCCGCGCCGAGACCGGACCGCACCAGGGCGAGGACGGTGGGGAACTCCCGGCAGATGTGCATGCGCCGCGCGGTGAAGCCGTACTGCCGGGAGATCCGTTCCAGGGCGCGGCGGCAGGCGGTGCCGGGCGGGCCCGCGACCCAGGGGCGGTCCGCGAGGTCCCTGACCGTGCGAGGCGGCGGGCTCCAGTCGGCGGGCGTGACGACGCGGTACTCGTCGTCGGCCACCGGGGTGGCCGCCAGGTCCCTGGCCTGCTCGTCCGGGGCGGGATCGTCGGCGTCGTACTCCACGACCACCAGGTCCAGGCCGCCGGTGCGCAGCTCGCGCAGGGCCTCCGGGCCCTCCAGCTCGACCACCCTCGGTTCCAGGCCGGGATGGGTGCGGGCGAGGGCGCCGAGGGCCGGGACCAGCAGATGACTGACCGCGGTGGAGAACGCGGCGATCGCCACCGGGCCGGTCGCCCTTCCGGTGAGCTCGGCCAGTTCGCGGCGCGCCTCGGCGAGTTCGTGCTCGATGCGCTCGGCGCGCGCGGCCAGCAGCTGCCCGGCGGGGGTGAGCCCGGCCCGGCGGCGGGAGCGGTCCACCAGCGGCTGGCCGACCTCGCGTTCCAGCTGCGCCAGGTGTTGGGAGACGGCCGAGGGCGTCAGATGGAGCACCTTGGCCGCGTCGACGACGCCGCCGCGCAGCGCGACGGCGCGCAGCACCCGCAGACGCCGGGGATCCAGTTCCATAAGTCGCACTGTAGTGCCACTTCAGAAAATCTTGCTTGTCGTCCAGTCCCACTGCACGGATGATCGGGTCATGAACGAAGACGACGAGCGGTGGCGTGTGCGGTTCGACGCCGACGTGACCTTCGCGGGCGGTGGCAGCCTGCAGACCCAGGGCTTCCTGCTGGACGTGACCGACCCGGAGGTCGACGACCCCGACCTGGCCGACCTGTTCGTGCGCCATCTCGGGCTGCCGAAGGTGGACGAGGTGCGGATCAGCGGGCGGCGATCGCTGCGGGAGCCCCACCCGGGGGCCTGGGGTGCCACCGGTCCACGCCGGACGGCCCACCGCCGCACCGTCGATCTCAGCCACTCGATCCGGCACGGGATGATCACCTACCCCGGAGTGCCCGGGCCGGAGATCGGCGACCACCTGTCCCGGGAAGCGTCGCGGGCGCACTACGGGCCGGGCACCGAGTTCGCCATCGGCCGCATCTCGATGACCGCCAACACCGGCACCTATCTCGACGCCCCCTTCCACCGCTTCGGCGACGGAGCGGACCTCGCGGGGCTGCCGCTGTCCGGGCTCACCGACCTCGACGGCATCGTCGTACGGGTGCTCGGCACGGACCGACGGGCCGTGGACCGGGAACTGCTGCTTCCGCACGACGTCACCGGTCGGGCCGTACTGATCCACACCGGCTGGGACCGGCACTGGGGCACCGAACAGTACGGAAGCGGCCACCCCTACCTCACCGCCGACGCCGCGGCCTGGCTCGTCGAGCAACGCGCGGCCCTGGTCGGCATGGACTCGCTCAACATCGACGACACCGACGACGGCGCCCGCCCCGCGCACACCACGCTGCTTGCCGCCGGCATCCCGGTCGTGGAGCATCTGCGAGGCCTGGAGCAACTGCCCCCGCACGGCTTCCGCTTCCACGCCGCGCCACCGGCCGTCGAAGAGATGGGCACCTTCCCGGTACGGGCCTACGCGCTGCTCGACGACGAGGCCGTCGAAGGCGACGACCGGGGTCAGGACCAGTGACCTGGGGGGAGGGGGTTCTCGCCGCCGTCGGCTGGGGCGGAGCAGGGCTGTTGCTCACCGCGTACGCGATGGCGTCGACCGAACGGATCCCCGCCGGAGGACGCGCCTTCCAGTTGCTGAACCTGTTCGGCGCCGCCGCCCTGACCGTCAACTCCGGATACCACCGGGCCTGGCCCTCCGCCCTGCTCAACACCGCCTGGATCGCCATCGGCCTGGCCGCCCTCACCCGCCGCACACCCCGGGTCCCGTGACCGGGTACGCAGTTCATCCATATAGGTTCGTTCGTCCATAGAGGAAAGGGGATTCGGTGGCCCGTCGCACCGACACGTCCTGCCTGGCGGTGGCAGTCAAGGGCTACCTGCTGCTGATGATGTGGTCCTTCGTCGGCTCCACCCTGGCGCTGCCGGTCACCGTGGTCGATCTGATGGCGTCCCAGGATCCGCCGCTGCAGCTGCGCGGCTTCGGGCAGCACGCGGTCGTGTACAGCGCACCCGTCGTCGCCGCCGCGGGGGTGGCCGCGTACATGAGCCGGACGCGTCGCGGGCCGTGGCGGGACCTCCTCGTCCGTACGGCCGTCGTGCTCGTCCTGAGCCAGGTCGCCGTGCTCTGGGCCGGGGCACGGTTCGACTCGCCCGACTGGAACTCCCGTGTCCTGGCCCCGGGCGCGGCCGCCGGGCTCACCGCGTTCCTCTGCCGCCGAGCGATGCGCTGGTGGGAGAACGGCGGTCTCAACGACGGCCGACGCCGCCCGGCCGCCGGCGAGATCTGGCACGCCCTGGTCCCGTTCCGGGAGTCCGAGGGCGAACTTCCCCATTACTGCGTGGTCATGAGAGCCGGCTTCCGTCATGTCGAAGTGCTCCAGATCACCAGCCAGGACAAGGACGGCCGCGACGACCACATCCGCATCTCCAACGACGGCTGGGACTTCAACTCCGGCAAGGACCACTGGGTCGAGACAGGCCTCCCGCCACGCCGGGTGCCGTACGAGAAGTTCACCAAGACCAGACCCCAGGGCCCCTGCCCGAAGCAGGCCTGGCGTCGGCTCCGAGCGAGCCGCCTGACACCCGTCGCCGCCGGCTCGCCCACCCTGTGGACCCGGATCACGCAGTACCTCGGCTGAGGCATCGGCTGCCCGCCGACAGTTGCGCCCTGGCACGACGTCCTCGCCCCTTCGGCCAGTGGTTTTGATCGCCAACCTCGGTGAGCGAGAAAACACGTGTCGCTGCAGCTCGCCCGGCATCTAGCCTGTGGCCCATGCACCAGCCCCCAAGGCGCGACCGGCGTTTGAGTCGCCGTATGCAGTCGGCGTCGACCCGGCGCCAGGCTGCGCGGCTCACGGTCGCGGGGGCCGATGTGGTGCTGGTCGGCTACTTCTCCGCGAAGGAGAGGGACTTCATGACGCTCATGGCGTCAGCGGCCACAGAACTGGCAGCGCGCGACGCTCGGGTCGTCGGGCAGATCGTGCAGCGACGGGGCGTCTCGGACGGCGGCGCCCACAAGATGGGCCTGCCCTATTCCTCGCGGACTCTGCTCAGCTACGGAAAGGTTCGCGAGGTGGCTGAGGGATGCGAGCAGGCCAACGCTGACGCGGCAATCTTCGTTGCCTCTTTGACCGAGCGCCAGCGGTGCGCGCTGACAGCGATACTCGGCTGCCCCGCCGTAAGTCTTTCCGACGTCCTTGCCGACGACTGACCGCTCACTCGAAGCGCGCTTCTGAATTACTTGATTTTGATCGACGGTGGACGCGAAGCGCTGTCACGATGGTCGCCGATCGAAATGGGGTTGAGGATGCTTTGGGGCGTGTTCATCCTGGCGGGCCTGATTGCGCTGGCCGTCCGGTATGTAAGGCTGGCCGTACGCGTGTGGAGGGAACCGGAGCGTGCCCCGGACGCAGCGCAGTCGCTGAGCATCCGCATCGGGATCGGCGGTGGATGGGTCCTGACGCGTGGGGTCGTGGTCCTGGCCGCCCACTGGGTCTTCCTGTCGATCGCCATGATCGCGGCGGCCGTGGGAGAGGGGGCCTCCGGCGCCGGCAGGCCGGCAGAGCCCTGGTTGGTGATCGCGCTGTCGGGAGCTGCCGGAGTCCTGTTGTGCTGGCTGCTGATAGTCCCGATAGCGATTTTCAACAGGCCCCGATTCCTGGTGGTCCCCTACCTGCGCGACCGGCGCCGGCTCTGAAAACGGGCTGACCATCCGGGTCCGGCTCCGGCTCCGGCTCCGGGAAGCCTCCGCGACGGCCGACGGCCGACGGCCGACGGCTGACGGTCGCATGATCGGCTGACAGGTTCTTCAAGGGTTCTTCATCATCTCCGCTCTACGGTCGGCCTGCCCGTCGCATTCGCCGACGGTTCGACCGGATATCCGGCAGCAGAGTGGGAGAACCAATGATGACCAATCGGGTGTTACCGGCTGTGGTGGCCTCGATCGCGGCCTTCGCGTTGGCCGGCTGTGGCGGCGACGACGGTGGCTCAAAGGTGCCGACGGCCGACGGTGGGGACTCCTCCGCCTCGGCCCGGACGACGGGCGAGCAGGGCGGCGGGGACGAAGTGGCCGCGTATGTGAAGGCGCAGCGGGACTGGGTGGAGTGTCTGCGGGACAACGGCGTCGACGCGCCGGACCCGGACGAGAAGGGCGAGGTCGACTTCGGCAGCGGCGACGGAACGCGTGCCCTGAAGAAGGATCCGAAATTCCTCGACGCGTCGCAGAAGTGCGCCGACAAGAAGGCCACGGTTCCCGAGAGCATCGAGGACGCCAACCGGCCCAAACTCACTGCCGCGCAGATCAAGGTCGCGCGGGACTTCGCCGCCTGTATGCAGAAGAACGGCGCCCCCGACTACCCCGACCCCGGCCCGGACGGCTACCAGAAGAACGACAACTCGGGCATCCCCGAGTGGGATCAGAGCTCGGCCGGTGCGCAGCGCGCGACGCGCATCTGCGCACCGATCTCCGGCAACCCGACGAACCAGCCCCCGGCCAAGGGCTGAAGATGACGGAGACAGTGACGAGGCTCGACGACGCGGACGGGACGGCCCCCGCTCCGCCTCCGCCTCGCGGCCGACGCAGACGGCGTACGGTGCTGATCGCCTCGGCCGTCGTCGTCGTGGCGGCGGTCGCCGTGGCCGGCGCCCTCGGGCTCGGCGGCGGCAAGGACGAGGGGCCGGGTGCCCTGCCCCGGAGCGGCTCCGTCGTATCGGTGACGCGGGAGACGCTGACCGAACGCACCACGGTGGAAGGCCGGTTGGGCTACGGCACGGAACTGCCGCTGCCGGTCAAGGCGACCGGGACCGTGACCTGGCTGCCCGAGCAGGGCGCGACGGTGGAGCGCGGCGACGAGTTGCTCCGGGTCGACGACCGGCCGGTGATCCTCATGTACGGATCGCTGCCGATGTACCGGAGCCTGGGACCGGCCCCCCAGGAGGACGAGCAGGACGCGGCGGACGACCAGGACTCGGGGGAGCAGCAGCCGAGCGCCGGGGACGGCAAATCCCCGAGCCCCTCCGGTTCACCGGCACCGGAGGGGCTCGCAACCGGAGGGGACACCGGTGCCTCCCAGACGCCGAGCGAACTGTGGGGCATGGATGTCATGCAGTTCGAGACCAACCTGGCCGCCCTGGGCTATACCGGCTTCACGGTGGACGAGCGATTCACGACCGGCACCGCCGCGGCGGTCGAGCGTTGGCAGAAGTCGCTCGGACTGGCCGAGACCGGCACGGTCGGGGTGGGCGACGTCATCTACTCCGCCGGAAAGGTACGGATCGGCTCGGCCGGCGCCCGGCTCGGTTCGGCGGCCGGCGAGAACACCCTCACGTACACCGGTACCGCCCGGAAGGTGATCGTCGACGCCTCCGCCGCGGACGCCTCCTGGGCCGTACGCGGGTCCGCCGTCACGGTCGAACTGCCCGACGGCACGCCCGTGAAGGGCAGGGTGGCGTCGGTGGGCAAGCAGGCGACCGCGCCCGAGGGCGGCGAGGGCGGCTCGGGGCAGCCCGCCACGATTCCCGTGACCATCACAATGGAGGACCAGAAGACCATAGGGCGGTTGGAGAGCGGCCCGGTGACGGTCGAGTACGTGGGCAAAGAGGTCAAGGACGTGCTGGCCGTGCCGGTCGCCGCGCTGGTAGCCCTGGCCGAGGGCGGGCACGGCCTGGAGACCGCGGACGGCCGGTTCGTCGCCGTACAAACCGGACTCTTCGCCGACGGCAACGTGGAGGTCAGCGGTCCCACGGTCCGCGAGGGCATGAAGGTGAGGATCCCGGAGTGACGGCGGTCGTGGAGTTCGACGCGGTCTCCAAGACCTACCCCGGAGGAGTGGCGGCGGTACGGGACGTGAGTCTGCGCATCGGACGGGGCGAACTGGTCGCGATCGTCGGCCCGTCGGGCTCCGGTAAGTCGAGCATGCTCAACCTCATGGGCAGCCTCGACCACCCCTCCGCCGGCCGGGTCCTGGTCGACGGCCACGACGTGGCGAGCCTGTCGGACCGGGAGGTCTCCGCGCTGCGGGCCACCCGGATCGGCTTCGTCTTCCAGCAGTTCCATCTCTCGGTCGGCGTCTCCGTACTGGACTCGGTGGCGGACGGCCTGCTCTACGCGGGCGTGCCGATACGCCGCCGCCGTGCCAGGGCGGCGGCCGCGCTGGCACGGGTCGGGCTCAGCCACCGTGTGCACCACCTGCCGCACCAGCTGTCCGGTGGCGAGCGCCAGCGCGTCGCGGTCGCCCGGGCGGTGGTCGGCGGACCCTCGGTGTTGCTGGCGGACGAGCCGACCGGAAACCTCGACTCGGCGTCGGGCACGACCGTCCTGACCCTGCTGCGGGAGTTGAACGCCGCCGGTACGACCGTCGTCGTCATCACCCACGACCGGGACATCGCGGCCGGGCTGCCGCGCCGTATCGAGATGCACGACGGCCGTCTGGTCGCCGACACGGCACAGAGCACGACGATCGGGGCGCCTCGGTGACGGACCGCACGACGAACTCCTCCGCGCAGGATCCGGACTCCCGTCCGACGGCCCCGGAGCGGTCGCGGCTGCGTGCCGCGCGGCTCGGCCCCGTGGACGTCGTACGGCTCGGCGGCACCGGTCTGCGGACTCGTCCGCTGCGGGTCTTCCTCTCCGCGCTCGGCATCGCCATCGGTGTCGCCGCGATGATCGCGGTGGTCGGCATCTCCGGCTCCGGGCGGGCGGAGGTCGACTGTCGGCTCGACGCCCTCGGCACGAATCTCCTGCGGGTCGCCCCCGGCCAGACCCTCGCCGGCGACGAGGCCGAGCTTCCCCCGGAGTCCGTGGCGATGATCCGCCGTGTTCCCCCGGTGCGACAGGTCGCCGCCACCGGCGAGACCGGTGCGAACGTCTACCGCAACGAACGCATCGCCGTCGGCCGCACCGGCTCGCTGCACGTCCTGGCGGCCGACGCCGATCTGCTGCCGGCCGTCGGCGCACAGGTCAGCAAGGGTCGCTGGCTGGACACCGCGACGGAGGAGTACCCGGCGGTGGTGCTCGGCTCGACCGCCGCCCGGCGGCTCGACGTGTACACCCCCGGCACCCGGATCTGGCTCGGCGACCGCTGGTTCTCGCTGATCGGCGTCCTCGACCCGGTACCGCTCGCACCGGAGATCGACAGCGCCGCGCTGGTCGGCTGGTCGGCAGCCGAGAGGTACCTCCGCTTCGACGGCCATCCCTCGACGGTGTACGTCCGTGCTGAGGACAGCCAGGTCACGTCCGTACGGTCGGTGCTGGCGGCCACCGCGTTCCCCGAGAAGCCCGGCGAGGTGCAGGTCTCCCGCCCCTCGGACGCTCTCGCGGCCCGCGAGGCCGCCGAGTCGGCGCTGACCGGTCTGCTGCTCGGCCTCGGCGGTGTGGCGCTCCTGGTCGGAGGGGTCGGTGTCGGCAACACCATGGTCATCTCGGTCCTGGAACGCCGCTCCGAGATCGGCCTGCGCCGCGCCCTGGGCGCGACGCGGGGGCAGATCCGCACGCAGTTCGTCACGGAGTCCCTGCTGCTGTCGCTGATCGGCGGGCTCGGCGGAACGGCGCTCGGGACGCTGATCACGGCCGGATACGCCCTCAGCCGCGACTGGCCGACGGTCGTCCCGGCGTGGGCGAGCGCGGCGGGCATCGGTTCGACGCTCGTCATCGGCATGATCGCCGGCCTGTATCCGGCGGTCCGGGCCAGCAGGCTGTCACCGACGGAGGCGCTGTCCGGCACATGAGCCGACCGGCACCGGTGACTTTCCGTACGGTGATCTTCCGTACGGACCAGGGGGCGGCCTCGACCGAGGCCGCCCCTGACCTGGCACCACTCGGAAGGAGTCCCGTGCGATGAGTTTCCGGCTCCGGGTCCTCGCCCTGCTTATGCTGGTCGCGATGGCCGCCACCGCCGCCACCGCCTGGCTGACCTTGCGCCAGGCGAACCGCCAGGTGCAGGACACCGTCACGGCCGGTCGGCAGGAGGTCTCCCGGATCACCGGCGAACTCCGCGCGTACGGGTTTGCGCACGGCACCTGGGACGGGCTCTCGTCGACCGTGGCCCGGCTCGCGAAGGACACCGGCCAGCGCATCCGGGTGGCCACGGATTCCGACGTTTTGCTCGCCGACTCCGACGCCCTCGCCGGTCGCGATCCCCGCGCGCTGAGCAGTCAGCCCCCGGTCCTGGTCGACCCACGACCCGTCCTGCGGTTCCCCGAGGGTCAGGTACCGCGCCTCTCGCTGAAGCAGACCGCCCAGGCGACCGCCGACTACCGCGCCGCAGTGACGTACGCGGCCTGCCTGACACGGGCGGGCGCCGAGCCGACGGCCCGGCCGGACGAGCGGGGCGTCCCCCGGATCAGCACGGACGGCCGACCGACGCGGTGCGAGGAGCCGGACGGAGCAGCGGATCCGCGCATTCAGCAGGATCTCGACGCGCTGCGGGTATGCGAGTCCGAGCCGCTGTTCACCGCCTGTGTGCAGCGGGTGTTCAACGAGCGGGTCGATTCCTTGGCCCCGGCGCGCCTGTCGATCCGCCTCGGTGTCCGCAACGAGTCACCGCCCACCCTGGCCGCCGCGCCCACCGTGGCCGTCGCGGTGGGGGTCGCCCTCGGGGTCATCCTCGGCGCTCTGCTCCTGAGCAGGGCCGTACTGCGCCCCGTCCGTGCCATGACGCTCGCCGCGGAGGGGCTGGGCGAGGGCGACCTGGGGCGGCGGGTCCCCGTCTCCGGCCGTGACGAGATCGCGCAGCTCGGCGGCGCCTTCAACCGCATGGCCGACTCCATCCAGGCGGGCGAGGACCGCCAGCGCCGCCTCACCAGTGACATCGCACACGAACTGCGCACCCCGCTGGCCAATCTGCGCGGCTATCTGGAGGCGCTGCGGGACGGGATCGTCGAGCCGACCCCCGACCTGCTCGCGTCCCTCCACGAGGAGGCGCTGCTGCAGCAGCGGATCGTGGACGACCTGCAGGACCTCGCCCTGGCGGAGGCCGGCGCGCTCACCTACCACCGCACCGAGGTCGACCTGCGCGAGCTCCTGGAGGCCGGCCGCAGGGCCCACCGGGCCCAGGCCGAGGCAGCAGGCATCGCACTCGAGCTGGAGGCGCCCCGGCCCGTGTACGTGACCGCCGACCCGGACCGGCTGCGCCAGGTCGTCGGCAATCTGGTCGGCAACGCGCTGCGGGCCACGGCCCTGGGCGGCACCGTGACCCTGGCCCTGAGCCCGCACGGCGAGCCGGCCGTCGTGGAGGTACGGGACACCGGCACGGGGATACCGGCAGAGGACCTGCCGCGGCTCTTCGACCGCTTCTGGCGGGCGGACGCGGCACGGGGCCGCGCGACCGGCGGCAGCGGCCTGGGGCTGTCCATCGCCCGTCAGATCGTCACCGACCACAGGGGGACGATCGAGGTGCGCAGCACGGTCGGGGCGGGCACGACGTTCACCGTCGTACTGCCCACGACTCCAGGAGGCGGCGCCTCAGGCGAGCGCTGAGCCCGAACCGTCCGCGAGGCGGTAGCCCCGCCCGTACACCGTCTCCAGGTGGCCGGCCCGGCCCGGATCCGCCTCCAGCTTCCGTCGCAGATTCATCACGTGCGCATCGACGGTCCGCTCCTGCACGTCGTGGTCGAACCCGAAGACGCGCTCGATGATCTGCGCCCGGGTGAAGACCCGGCCCGGTTCACGGGCCAGTGCCTCCAGGATGGAGAACTCCTTGGCGGTCAGCGCCACCGGTCGCCCCTCCACCCGGACTTCGAAGCGTGCGGTGTCCAGCTCCACCTCGCCGACCCGCAGCACAGCGGGCTGCGCCGCACCGCCGGCCTTCTTGGACCGGCGCAGCAACGCCCGCACCCGCGCGGTCAGTTCGCGGGGGCTGTACGGCTTGGTGAGGTAGTCGTCGGCGCCGAGGTCGAGGCCGAGGAGCAGGTCCTCCTCGGTGGTGCGGGCAGTCAGCAGCAGAATCGGGACGTCCGACTCGGTGCGCAGAATGCGGCACACATCGAGCCCGTCGACCAACGGCAGCATCACATCGAGAACGATGAGGTCCGGCTTCGCCGAGCGTGCCCGTTCCAGTGCCGCGCGGCCGTCGGCCGCGACCTGCACCGCGTTTCCTTCCCGCTCCAGATAGATCCGGATCAGTCGAGCCTGTTTCTCGTCGTCTTCGGCGACCAGAATCCGAGCGCTCAACGGTTCTCCCCCCGCAAGCTCCTGCACATCCCAGAACCGTAGTACAGAAGCAGCCGGCAACTCCCGCCCAGGCCCGGCCCCTTCTTCCGGATCGTGGATACGGCCGCCCGAGTCAGTCTCCGTCACCGAGGAGAGTCGGGCGGGGACAGACGGAGATCCGCGCGAGAGGCTGCCGCTGAGCCTTCCCGTCCCCACCTCATGTGAGGAGCCCGCCATGGCAGCATCGCCGTCCACCGGCAGCCCCGCCGCCGACGCGTATCGCTTCGACGACCTGACCGCCCTGTACGTCAACTGCACCCTCAAGCCGTCGCCGCAGCAGAGCCACACCCAGGGACTGGTCGACAAGAGCCGCGCGATCATGGAGGGGCGCGGCGTCGCCACGGACGAGTTCCGGGCCGTCGACCACGACATCGCGACCGGCGTCTACCCGGACATGACCGAGCACGGCTTCGCCACCGACGCCTGGCCGGCCCTGTACGAGAGGGTGATGGCCGCGGACATCCTGGTGCTGGCCGGGCCCATCTGGCTGGGCGACAACAGCTCGGTGACGAAGCAGGTGATCGAACGGCTCTACGGCTGTTCCGGCCTCCTCAACTCCCAAGGTCAGTACGCCTATTACGGCCGCGTCGGCGGCTGTCTGATCACCGGCAACGAGGACGGCGTCAAGCACTGTGCGATGAACGTCCTCTACAGCCTCCAGCACCTCGGCTACACGATCCCGCCGCAGGCCGACGCCGGCTGGATCGGCCCCGCGGGCCCGGGACCGTCGTACCTCGACCCCGGCTCGGGCGGCCCGGAGAACGACTTCACCAACCGCAACACCGCCTTCATGACCTGGAACCTGATGCACATGGCGGCCCTCCTCAAGCGGGCGGGCGGCTTCCCGGCCCACGGCAACCAGCGCTCCGAGTGGGACGCGGGCTGCCGCCTCGACGCCCCGAACCCCGACTACCGCTGATCGGCACCGGCCCGGCGGGTGAAATCAGGTGCACATGGGGCAGGTCGAGGGCGGCGCAGCCGGATGCCGTCTCCGTGGCTGCGCCGCCCGCCGGCCCTCGCGAGGGCCGGATGCGGCCGCCGATGGTGCCGTCCCCTGCTCCTGGCGGCCGTCCCGTGCTCCATGCGGCACGGGAGACTGTGGTGGTGCGGTTACGCGGTCATGCGGTCGCCGTGGCTTCGGCGTGCGCCGCTTCGTGCTCGCGGTGGAGGAAGTGCCGCAGCCGGGTGAGGGCGTGCGGGTGGATGCGGTGCCAGCCCTTGTGGTCGTAGAGCCAGGTCATGCCGAAGCCGACGACGAGGGCGGTCAGGGTTCCGGCGCCGATCGTGGTCCAGGCGCGGTCGAGTCCCGCGGCGCCCTGCCCGTCGAAGTAGATGATGGCGCGGACACCGTCGGTGAAGGCTCGCTGTGGTTCGAACATGGCGAGGAACCGCCAGAACGGGGGCATCGCGTTCAGCGGGATCGCGCCGCCCGAGGTGGGGATGGAGGCCGCGATGAAGAAGATCACGCCGATGAGGACGCCGGGACCGCCCAGCACGGCCAGCATGGCCAGGGCGCCGATGCCCACCGCTGCGATCGCCGCAGTGCTGAACAGCCACAGCGTGAGCGAATTCGGCAGGTCGAGATGGAGGGCCCACGTGGACATCGCCAGGATCGTGGCGGACAGGATCGGGGCGACGCCGACCATCATCAGGCACTTGGCCAGCAGGGTCTGACGTCGGTTGATGCGCTGGGGAGCGACGACGTGTCGCTTGGGCCCGAGTTCGTTCGGGCTGTAACCGAGGCTGCCGTCGAGCGCCGCGTGCAGGAGGTTCGCTCCGAGGAAGCCGGAGAGCATCAGCAGGATCGCGTAGAAGAACGCGGTCATGCCCATGCCGGTGCGCTCACCCAGGGGTGCTCCCGGCGCCGAGGCGACGGTGATGGGGTCCTTCAGCAGGGCCTGATTGGCGGCGGGCACCTCGGCTCCGGCCTTCAGGCTCTGCTGCAGGGCCCCCTCGGCGGCGCCCGAGGACGCGGCCCGGACCGCGTTCGTGGCGATCTTCTCGCCGATCGAGGCCGCCATGGCTCCCGAACCGTGGTTGGTCAGGATCGTGACCTCGGGCTTCTCGGGGTGAGTGCCCATGAGGCCGAGCATCTTGGCGCTGTAGTCCTGCGGTAGGACGACCGCCGAGAACAGCTCGTTCCGTCCGATCGCCTTCTTCGCGTCGGCCATGGAAGTGAACGTCTTCCACTCCACCTGCTTGTGCGGCTTCTGCGGTCGGGCGGCGATGCCCTCCACGACCTTGTGGCCGATGTTCAGGTTCGTGGCCTGTCCCGTGGTGGCCCCCTTGTCCAGGCTGACCAGACCGATGGGGGCGTCCCGCAGGTCGGCCCCGGGATTCGCGATGCTGCCGTTGAAAAGCAGTGTGATGAGGGTGAGAGCGATCGTGAGCACCACAGCCGGCGGGAGCCACAGCTTGGGTGTGCGGAGCAGGCGGACGGCGGTGACGCTCGCCGGATGGTCTGTGGGAGTGGAGGGCATGTCTCGGTTCCTGATGTCGTGATCTCCTGATGAGTCTAAAACTATACCTCTACCACTAGATATCACCACCGGTTCGAGGGCAAGCTTCCCGTGAGTGAATCTAGTCATAGAGGTATATCTGTAGACTTACCAGCGGCGCGCGATCGAGGGGCCGGGCCGGGCCGGACCCCCGTCCCCCTGCGCACCGGAGCCGCGCGCTGCTACCGCGCTCTGCCCACGTCATGAACACCCATGCCCTGACGCGCCCTCACTTCTGCGGAGGGGCCAGCGTCTTGGCGAGTTCCCACAGGTCGGGGATCGCGGCGACGATGCGCTGGGACGCCTCTGGCGGCAACTGCTCCAGGACCTCGGTGATCGCCTCGTTGAGGCTTTCGTTCACCTCGTTGATCGCCGTGTGCATTTTGTCTGTGGGGTGCAGCTCCACATAGCGCTTGTCCTGGGGGTTGGTACGGCGTTCGAGATAGCCGTCACGGGTGAGCTGAGTGACCAGTGTGCTCACGTTGTTGGGCTGCATGCGCAGCATGGTCGCGACCTCGCGGACGCTGATGCCCGGCTGGCTCTCGACCAGGCGCAGCACTTCGACCTGGGCGAGCGGACGCCTTGATTCGCCGCTGGGAGGCGACTGCCGCTGGTTCATGACCCGGTGCAGCGTCCAGATCACTCGGATCAGCTGCACGGGGTGTTCTTGACTGGGAAGCTCGCTCACCCTGTCAGGCTACTTCTAGCCCTAGAGCTTTCGCGGTGCACGGCACGGCGACTTCACGGCCGCACAGCGCGATGACCCTCGCCTCATCCGTCTTCCACCCGGCCGTCTGCTGTGCTTTGCTGCGGACATGGGCGTCGAGGGTCTGGCTCATATGGAGTTGATCGAGCGGTGGCTGCGCGGCGAGGTGGTCGACAACACCGTGGGCATCAGAACGCGTGGCGGGCCGTTCCATGGCCGCACCCGCATCGTGGAGCTTGACGAGCAACATCGTCCGCCGGCGAAGCAGCGGGCAAGCGGTTCGATCGCGCGCCCTCCAGCGGACGCATGGCATGTGTACGTGGCCACACCGGCACCCGACGCTGCGGCAGGCTGGGCATACGAATATGTCGGCACGGAGCCATGTCGGGACGTGCGATAACTTGCCCGTCATGACCGAGCTCGGACCTGTCGCCTGGCCGCCTGCCCCGATCGGGACCGAGCGGCTGGTGCTCCGCGGGTCCGAGGCCCGGGACCGGGCCTCGTTCATCGAGCTGTTCGCCTCACCGGAGGTGCACACCTACCTCGGTGGCCCTCGACCGCGTGACGAGCTCGAGCGCACGGTGCCTGAGGTGCCCGGTCGACGCCCCGGCTTTTTCGTGATCGATCTCGACGGAGCGATGATCGGCATGGTCAGGCTCGATCGGCACGACGCGGAGAGTCCGGGGCACATCCGTCCGGATCTCGGGGAGGCCGAACTCGGCTATCTGATCCTGCCGTCGGCGTGGGGACGCGGGTACGGCGCCGAGGCGTGCGCAGCGGCACTCGACTGGTTCGCCGACGCGCTTCCCGGCAAGTCGGTGGTGCTGCGCACCCAGACCGCCAACGAGCGCTCGATGCGCCTCGCGGAAAAGCTGGGGTTCACCGAGGTCGAGCGGTTCGAGGACTTCGGCGCCGAGCAGTGGTTCGGCGTGTGGTCCTCGGTCACGTCGTCCGCTTGAGCTCGGGCCCGACAGCGCGACGGATCCACGAGGCCGCTGATCGGGCGTGTTCCGACCGTCGCTGTCGGGCTGCCTCTGTCGGGCTGCCCCTTGCGGGCGGCCGCACGGCCGCTGCCGCCGGTGTGTCTACTGACGGTCGGCGAGGGCGTGGACGGGCGCCGTTCGCAGGGCCTGGCGGGTGGGGAGCTCGACGGTCAGGAAGGCCAGGGCGACGATCGTCAGCACCAGGGCGGGCAGCAGCCAGACCGGGCCCGCGGGCCAGGGGCGGCCCAGGAACCCCACGCCCAGCAGGGCGAGCGGAACCGCCGACAGCGCCAGGCCGGAGCCGAGCGCGGCGGCCGCGATCACCGCGGCCTCGCGGCGCATCATCACGCGGACCTGGCGCGGCGTGGTGCCGTTGAGGCGGAGCGTGGCCAGTTCGGTGCGGCGCTGGGCCGTGGCGGCGACGATCTTGTTGGCGATGCTGAGCAGGAGATAGCCGAGAAGCACGACGATGAGGGCCAGGTTCACCCAGACCTCGGGCGGCGCGTCGCTCAGTCCGCCGTCGGCGGTGTCGACGGCTGGCTCGACGGTCAGGCCCGGCCGGGACGCGGCGAGAGCGGCGAGGCTGCGGCTCGCGGCGGCAGTGCCGTCGGTGCGCACCAGGATGCTCTGGTCGAGACCCGTGGTCGTGTGACCGGCGGCGAGGTCACGGGAGAGCACGACCGTGCCGAAGCCGAGGCCGCGGTCGTACACGGCGACGACCCGGGCGGTGACGCGGGCGCCGTCGCCGAGGACCAGGGTCACCGGGCGGCCCGACTCCGCGTCGCGCGAGGCGGCGACGTCCGCGCTGACGGCGATCGTGTCCCCGGTGAGCCCGGTCAGGCTGCCGGAGTTCACCTCCAGGTCGAGGACCTTCGCCGCGTCCGGGGTCAGGATCATCGCCGAGCCGGACTCCACCTCCTCGTCGCCGAACATCCGGTACGGCCACACCACCGTCGTCGTACTGACCGGGGCGGCGGCGCGCACGCCCTCGGTCCGGCGTACGGCGGTCAGCGCGTCGGCGGGCAGGCCGCCGAGGCCCGGTGCGGTCAGCCGCTGCTGGGCGAGGGTGCCGTCGCGGGTCTGCTGCGCGGTGGCGGTCAGCACGGTGGTCTGCGTGAAGGTGTACGTCAGCACGAACACCACAGCCATCGCGAGGGTGCTGACCACTCCCGCGAGACGCAGCGCGTAGCCGCGGACGTTGGACACGGCCAGCCAAGTCGGCGCGGAGCCACCGGACTTCAGGCCCCGGGCCAGCGTGTTGCCGATGCCCCGCACGAGGGCGGGTCCGGCCGTCGCCAGGCCGATCGCCCCGAGGATGCCCGCTATGGAGGTGGCGGAGGCGCCGATGGGGGTGCGGGAGAAGAGCGGCGCGGCGGACAGGGTGGTCGCGGCGACGATGGTCAACAGGCCCGCGCCGGTGCGGAACTTCGACGGGTTGCGGGGTTCGCTGCGCGACTCCGCGACCGCCTCGGTGGCCGGCAGGCGCGAGGTGCGCCAGGCCGCGCCGCGCGCCGACGCCTGCACGGCGATGCCCAGGAGGAGAACCGTGGCGAGCGCGGGCAGCGGGCTCAGGCTCAGCGGCAGGCCGTCCGGCAGGACCCCGCGGTCCGCCAACCGGCTCCGGAACTCGCCCGCCAGGAGATAGCCGACGGCGACACCGGGCACCGCGGCCACGGCCGCGATGACGCAGGCCTGAGCGGCGGCGAGCCGACGGATCTGCTTCGGGGTCGCCCCGACCGCCCGCATCAGGGCCAGGTCACGACGCTGCCCGGAGATCGACACCGCCAGCGCGCTCGCCGTCACGAACCCGGTGATGAGCAGGATGATCCCGGACAGCGAACCGGCCAGGAGGATGAGCAGGGAGCGTGCCGCGCCCGCGCCGACCGCCGCGAGGTCGCCCCGGTCGTCGCCGGTGACCACCACCAGCCCCATGCCGCTCACCCGCTCCCGGATGTCGGCGGCCACCGCGTCGGCGTCCGCGCCCGGCTCTGTCCGCAGGGCGATCAGGTCGACGGTCGCCGAGCGGGGCGAGCCGTCCCGACCGGACAGCTGTGCGGCCGTCGCGTCGGCGAAGAAGATCCCGGCGCCCGGGGCGTCGACCACCGCCGACACCCGGTGGACGGCGGCGGACCGGCCGGCCGCCACGACCTCGACCCGGTCGCCCACCCCGACGCCCGCGGCGGCCGCCGTGACACTGTCCACGGCGATCTCGTCCGCACCCGCCGGTCGGCTGCCGTCGACCCGTGGGTCCCGCAGCAGCCCGGTCGACGACCAGCCGTGGCCGGCCGTCCCGGGGTCCTCGGTCGGGACGACGGCGCCCCGGCCGTCGACGAGCGCGGCGGGGAAGCCGATGTCGCCGACCGCCGTGGCCACGCCCGGCCGCCCCGCCAGCTCGTCGACCAGCTTCGCCGGTACGTGGCCGCGCTCCGGGAGGGCGATCGGCAGGTCGGCGGCCGGGCGGTAGTTCTGGTCGGCCGAGACGACGACGTCCGAGTCGGCCAGCCGCCCGGCCGGAAGATGGGACCGGAGCCCGGACTCGGCCAGCACTCCGGTGGCTGTGATCAGGGCCGCGCCGCCGAGCACCGCGCAGGCCACGGCCAGCAGTGCGGCGATCCGCTGCCCGGCCATCCGTATCGCGAGACTGAACATCGCTGCTACACCTTTCCGAGCGCGACGAGACGGCTCGCCAGATCGGGGGCGGTGGGCCGGTCGAGGCTCTCGACCACCCGGCCGTCGGCCATCACCAGCGCCCGGTGCGCCTGAGCGGCGGCCGCCGGATCATGGGTGACCATCACGACCGTCTGGCCCAGTTCGTCGACGATCTCCCGCAGCAGGCCCAGCACCTCGTGGGCGCTGTGCAGATCCAGCGCGCCGGTCGGCTCGTCCGCGAACACGACGGCCGGCCTGGCCACCAACGCCCTGACGATGGCGGCCCGTTGCTGCTGACCCCCGGAGAGCTCGGCCGGCCGGTGCGCGAGCCGTCCCGACAGCCCGACCCGGTCGATCAGCGCCCGCAGCCACTCCTGGTCCGGCGCCCGGCCCGCCAGCCGCAGCGGCAGCGTGATGTTGTCCGCGATGCTCAGCGAGGGGACCAGGTTGTACGACTGGAAGACGAACCCGATGTGCTCACGGCGCAGTTCGGTACGGCGGGTCTCGTTCAGCCCGGCGATCTCGCGGCCGTCGATCCGGATGCTTCCCGAGGTGGGGGAGTCCAGCCCGGCGGCACAGTGCATCAGGGTGCTCTTGCCCGACCCCGACGGCCCCATCACCGCCAGGAACGTGCCGCGCCGCACGGTGAGGGTCACGTCGTCGAGGGCGCGGACGTCCCCTGGATACGTCTTGCTGACCTGCGTCAGCGCGATGGCGGGCGGCGCCTGCTCCGCCGTCCCCGAGGTGCTCCCGTGAGGGACCGGGCGGTCGGCGCCCGCGACGGCCGCATTCATCGACGGCCCCGCAGCCGCTGTGCGACGAGCGCCGCGACGCAGAGCGCGGTGACCGCGCCGAGCGCCAGGTGGACCGGGGTCGAGGCGGCGGCGTACGAGGCGACCGAGTTGCCGACCGCGCTGATCACCAGCACCGCCCAGAGCAGGACACGCAGAACGTCCGCGCGGGTCGCGCCGGGCGCGGGCGCCTCAGGAGTGTGGACGGTGGTGAGGTGGTAGGGGTCGCTGTACGTCATCGGGTGTCCTCCGCCGGAGTCTTCGGGGATCCGGGACCGCCTGCCGGGCCGGCCCCGCTGTCATGCCCAGACGCTATGGATCAACGGCCCTCGCGGCCGACCCCGCCTGCCGCCCGGTTCGGGGTACAGCAGGCTGTACCTGCGGGGTCCGGGTCCGCGTTCCGGGGCGCTGACACTCGTCGAAACGGGATCCGATCCGGCGGCGAACTCCGGCGCACTCTAAGGTCGTTGGCGAAAGGGGGCCGATGAGGACCCAGCCAGAACCATCAGCTCACCGGCGGACCGGGATCAAGGCCGTCGCGCGCCAGACCGTCAGCGCCGCCGTCGCCGCTCTCGAACAGCTCGCCGGCGCCCTCGGCACCGCTCTGCCGGCCCTGGCCCTGCTGGCCGGTCTGGCGCTCGCCGCGCTGCTCGCGCCGGTCGGCGTGGGACTGCTCATGGCACCCGCCCTACTGCGCGCCCTGCACGCCCTCGCCGCGCGGGAACGCGGCCGGCTCGGCCGCTCGGGCCCCGAGGTCATAGCCCCCGGTCCGGCGCCGACCCGGCTGCGGCTCGCACTCGTCGACCCCACCACCCGGCGGGAGGCGCGCTGGCTGGTGCGCCACGCGACACTGGGGCTCCTGCTGAGCCTGATCGCCGTCCTGCTCCCGCTCTTCGCGCTCCGCGATCTCCTCTATCCGCTGTACTGGCAGCTGATACCTCAGGACGCGGCCCAGGGCACCTGGCCGGCCGGGAACGCGGCCGCGCACTCCTGGCCGGACGCCCTCGCGGTGGCCCTGACGAGCCTGGCCTGGATCGCGATGCTCGTGGGTCTCACCCCCGGCATGGCCCGGTCGCAGGCGGAGCCCGGACGCCGTCTGCTCGCAGCCGGCCCCGAGACGGACCTGTCCCTGCGCGTCGCGGAGCTCACCGCCACCCGGGCCGCCGCCCTGGACGCCCACGCGGCCGAACTGCGCCGCATCGAGCGCTCGCTCCACGACGGCACCCAGAACCGGATCGTCAGTGTCACCGTGCTGGTCGGCGCCGCCCGCCGGATGGTCACCCGCGACCCGTCCGGCGCCGAGGAACTCCTCGAACGCGCCCAGAGCGCCGCCGAACAGGCGCTGGCCGAACTGCGCTCGGTCTCCCGGAGCATCCTGCCGCCCGTACTGGACGACCGCGGCCTCGAAGGCGCCCTGAGCGGACTGGCCGCCGACTGCCCGGTGCCCTGCCGGATCGACGTCGAGGCGTCCGAGCGCTGCGCCGCCTCCGTGGAGGCGACGGCCTACTTCGTCGTGGCCGAGGCGCTGACCAACATCGCCAAGCACAGCCAGGCCTCGCACGCCACCGTCACGGTCCGCAGCCGCGGCGGCCGACTGCAGCTGCGGATCACCGACGACGGCCGCGGCGGCGCGGACGACGGCGGCGGCTCCGGACTCACCGGCATCCGCCGCCGCATCGCGGCACACGACGGCGCCCTCTCCGTGACCAGCCCGCCCGGCGGCCCCACCGTCGTCGCGGTGGAGCTGCCCTGCGGATCCTGACCACGCCCGACACCGCCCGCCCGTGCGGGCCTCGACGACTCTCGACGACTCTCAAGGTGAACTTCATGCGGATAGTGATTGCCGAGGACGACCCGCTGCTGCGCGAGGGGCTGGCCCTGCTGCTGCGCGCCGAGGGCCTGGACGTCGTGGCCACCGCCGGGACCGCCGACGCGGCCCTGGCGGCCATCGACGAGCACAAGCCCGACGTGGCCATCCTCGACGTCCGGATGCCGCCGACCCACACCGACGAGGGGATCGTCGCCGCCGTCGAGGCCAGACGCCGTCGGCCCGACCTGGCAGTCCTCGTGCTGTCCGCGTACGTCGAGCAGTCCTTCGCGACGGAACTGCTCGGCAGCGGTGTGGGCCGCCTCGGATACCTCCTGAAGGAACGGGTCGGCCGGGTCGAGGAGTTCCTCGACGCGCTGCGGCGCGTGGCGGACGGAGGCACCGCCATCGACCCCGAGGTCGTCGCCCAACTGTTCACCCGCAGCCGCCGGGACAGCAGACTGGAACGGCTCAGCCCCCGGGAACGCGACGTGCTCGCCCTGATGGCCGAGGGCCTGGGCAACAGCGCCATTGCCGAACGGCTCGTCGTCACGGACGGCGCCGTCCACAAGCACATCCGCAGCATCTTCGCCAAGCTCGACCTGTCTCCCACCGACCAGGTCGACCGACGGGTGGCCGCGGTGCTCCGCTACCTGGAGGACGTGCAGCGCCGGAACTGACGGCACGTCGGCAGCCGGGCCGGGTCCGGGCGGTACAGCAGGCTGTACCCGGGCACGGGGGACAGCCCTCCCCCGAACAGGCCCGCTGGCTTGATCGTCGGTCACAGGCAGAGTCCCTAGCGTGATGGTCACACCGCAAGGGCGGTGCGAAGACCGCGTCACCGAGCGCAAGGAGCCAGCCCCCATGAGCGCCACGACCACCGCCAGGACCCGGATCACCACCCGCATCGTGGCCACGAGCGTGCTGGCCGCGCTGGTCGGCACCGCCACCGTGACGGGCGCGGCGAGCGCCACGACCCATGAGTCGACGCCCCCGAACAGGCCTGCGCAGGGCGGGAAACTGCAGGACGCGGTGGACGCGATCATGAAGACAGGGACCGTCGGCGTCGTGGCCGAGTCGACGGGCCCCGGCGTCCACCGCTACGCCACCGCCGGGGTGACCGACACCGCCACCGGGGCCCCGGTGCGCCCGGGCGACCGGTTCCGCATCGCCAGCGCCACCAAGACCTTCGTCGCCACCGTGGTGCTGCAACTGGTCGGCGAGGGACGGCTGTCGCTGGACGACACCGTCGAGAAGTGGCTGCCGGGAGTCGTCTCCGGCAACGGCAACGACGGCAGCAAGGTGACCGTACGGCAGCTGCTCCAGCACACCAGCGGGCTGTTCAACTACACGGCGGACCTCCCCGTGCTCGCGAGCGTGGACGACTTCGAGGCCGGCCGGTACAGGACCTGGACCGACGAGCAGCTCGTCGCCATCGCGATGCGGCACCAGCCGGACTTCGAGCCCGGCGCCAAGTGGTCGTACTCGAACACCGGTTACATCCTCGCCGGAATGATCATCGAGCGGGTCACCGGCGACACCTGGCAGCAGGAGGTGACCCGGCGCATCGTCCGGCCGCTGGGCATGCGCCACACCGTCGCGCCGACCACGGACGCCACGATCCCCGGCCGCCATCTGCACGGCTACTCCGACTTCGGCGGCTCCGGCGAGACGATCGACGTCACCGAGTTCAACCCCACCGCCGCGGGCGCGGCCGGCGCCATGATCGGCACGACCGCCGACCTGACCCGCTTCTACTCCGCCCTCCTCGGCGGCCGGCTGCTGCACCCGGCCGAGCTGGCCGAGATGAAGACGACCGTGCCCGCCCCCGACCTCGACGTCGTATGGCCCGGCGCGAGTTACGGCCTCGGCCTGCTGCGAGTCCCCCTCACCTGCGGCGGCTCCTACTACAGCCACCCCGGCGACTTCCCCGGCTACACCACCCGCGACGGCATCAGCGAGGACGGCCGCCGGATCGTCGTCCTGAACGCCACCGGCGACGGCGCCCGCGACCTCTCCACCGAGCAGGCCCAGAACGCCCTCGTCGACCGGGAACTCTGCGCCTCGCGCAAACGGTGACCGAGGACGTCCGCCGATCAGGCCACCGACGTGTCGTGGACAGGGAGATCCGGGCTGCCCGGCCAGACGGCGGACGCGTCGTCGCGGTGGGGGTCGGGCAGGCGGACGGGGCGGACGGGGACGAGGCGTTCGCGTCCGTCCGTGACGGCCGTCCACGGGGCCGGATGGCCGGAGTAGCTCAGCGTGGACAGGACGAAGACGCCGTCGGCGTACACCTCGACGTACTCACCGATGGTCAGGATGCGCAGGGCGGCCGCGGGTTCGGCCAGCGCCGCCTCGCCGAGCGGGACTCCGTCGAGACCGGTGACCGTGAGCTCCTTGCCGTCGCAGCCGACGACGAGGGCGGGGCGGCCGCCGCCGGGGATGTCGGTGCGCAGGGTGACCTCGACGCGTCCGGAGACGCCGATGTCGCCGACCGCGTGCAGGGCGGCCTGGTCGCTCTCCTCGCCGAGCCAGGCGTCCAGGCCCGGCCACCATTCCAGGCGCGGCGCCGCGCCCGAGGGCGTGACCAGCAGTTTCGGCTGGGCGAGCATGCCGCGGCAGCGGTCGCCCGAGTCGGTGAGACCGACCCGGCGCGGGGTGGTGTGCAGGACGACGCGGGAGCCGTCCGGCGCGACGATGACACGCGGGGCGTAGGAGCCGGTCGGACCGAGGGGGCCCCGGCGGGTCCAGGGGCCGCGCAGCCCGGGCGCGGTCCATGCCTCGAAGCCCCGGCTCGCGCCGATGGAGCCGAGCAGCAGCCAGCTTCCGTCGTCGAGGCGTTCCAGGACCGGGCACTCCAGTTCGTCGACGTCGCCGGGTGAGACGAGCGGCGGGTGGACCGTCCAGTGCTCCAGGTCGTCGGAGGTGGCCCAGGCGACACAGCCGCTGACCTCCACCGGCAGGGAGGCGTCACTGGCGCAGACGACCATCACCCAGCCGTCCGACTCGTCGTCGCGCACGACGAACGGGTCGCGCCAGCCCATGTGTTCGCCGGTGCGGTACCAGCGCGGGTCCGCCTCGACGACCGGCCCGACGCCGTGGCGGCGCCAGCCGGTGCCGTCGGTGCGGTCGGAGTACGCCAGGCCCACGGACTGGAGCGGCCAGCCTTCGGGGGTGAGGCCGACGACGCCGGTGTAGAACATCGCCATCCCCGCGCCGCCGTGCCGGAACGGGTGCATGGTCCAGACGGCCTGCTGGTCGAAGCTGCCGGGCAGACCGTTGCCGAAAGCGGTGCCCTGCGGGTGCCACCGGACCAGGTCGGTGGAGGTGGCCCGGCCGTACGAGGTCTCCATGCGCAGATGGTCGAACTCCGTTGTCCAGGGCCCCTGGAGATGCAGTACCGCATACGTGCCGTCCTCGTCCCGCAGCAGAGCGAAGTCGTTCACACAGAGGCCGGGCGGGGCGTATCGCATGGGCAGTTCCTGTCGGCTCACAGCGCCCAAACGCATGCGCTGAATGTTGATCTCCATCGGATCACTTGAGAATCGGCCCAAGTAAATATGAACGCAAACGCTTGCGCAACGACAGGGTCGGGTTTACGGTCACGTCACTCACAGATCACACCGACGTGAAATCCCGACGGGAGGAAAGCCCTGTGACGGTCAGCATCAACGACGTCGCCAGCGCCGCAGGTGTCTCCGCGTCCACCGTGTCCCGCGCCCTGCGCGGCCGGGCGGGCGTGTCCGAGGAGGTACGGGCGCAGATCACGGCCGTCGCCGCCGCACTCGGCTACACCGCATCGCGCTCGGCGTCCAGCCTGGCCAGCGGACGCACCTACACCATCGGGGTGATCGCCCCGTACATCGGCCGCTGGTTCTTCGGCACGGTGCTGGACGCGGCCGAGCAGGTGTTCAGCGCCGCCGGATACGACGTGCTGCTGTACAACCTGGGCTCCCCGGAGACGCGCAAGCGCTTCTTCACCGGGATGCCGGTCCGCAAGCGCGTGGACGCCGTGCTGTCCCTGCTGATTCCCGAAGAGGACGAGGCCGCCGCGCTGCGCGCCCTCGGCGTGCCACTGGCCACCACGGTCGGCGGAGCCCGGCCCGGCTTCACCGTCGTCGGCATCGACGACCGCGCCGGGACCGAGAGCGCGGTACGGCACCTGGTCAACCTCGGCCACCGCCGGATCGGCATGATCTCCGGGTCCAGCGGGCCGCTGCACTGGACCACCCCCGTCGAGCGACGCCAGGCGTACCTGGACGTCCTGGCCGACGCCGGGATAGAGCACGACCCGGCCCTGGAGGCGGACGGCGACTACACGGTCAAGGGCGGCGAACGGGCCATGACCGAACTGCTGGCCGCCGCCCGCCCGCCGACCGCCGTGTACGCCCAGTCCGACGAGATGGCGATGGGCGCCCTGCGCGCACTGCGCCGACACCGGCTGAAGGCACCGGACGACGTGTCCGTCGTCGGCTTCGACGACCACGAACTGGCCGACGTGGTCGGGCTGACCACCGTCGCCCAGCCCGTCGCGGGCCAGGGCGCCGAGGCGGCTCGGCTGCTGCTGCGCCGGCTGGACGAGCCCGACGCCGAACCGCCGGGGCACGTCCGTATGCCCACTCGCCTGGTCCTGCGTGAGACGACCGCTCCACCACGTCCGCGCGGACCGCAGTGACCCGCGAGCGCCCCGAGCAGGGCGCTCGCACCCCCAGGCCCCACGCGGGACGGCACCCCGCAGTCCCGCACCCCACCCTCGCCCAGCACTGACGCACGCACCGATGCACGGAGGCACCGACCCATGAACGCCGGAAACAGAAGGTCCCGCCACGCGGCCCGCACGGGCCTGGCCCTCGCCCTGCCTCTGGCGGCACTCGCCGCCTGCGGCGGAGGCGGCGGCACCGACACCGCCGCCGAGTCCGGCAGCGGCACGGGCACCATCAGCGTCTGGGCCCACCAGGGTCAGAAGAGCGAGGACGCCGCGCTGCAGGCCGCGGTGACGTCCTTCAACTCCTCGCAGAGCAAGGTCAAGGTCGAGCTGAAGCTCATCCCCGCCAACGACTACACCAAGACCATCACCGCCACCGACGCCTCCAAGCTGCCGGACGTCATGGAGTTCGACGGCCCGACCATGGCGAACTTCGTCTACAACAAGAAGCTCGCCCCGGTCGACGGCTACGTGTCCGCCGCGACGCTCGACAACGCCACCGACGCGATCAAGGCGCAGGGCGCGATAGGCGGCAAGCACTACGGCCTGGGCATGTACGACTCGGGCCTCGGCGTCTACGGCAACAAGAAGCTGCTGGACGCGGCCGGCGTGAAGTACCCGACCGGCCTCTCCGACGACTGGACGGCGGCGCAGTTCACCGACGCACTCAAGGCGCTCAAGGCCAAGGACTCCGACGGCAAGACCCTCGACCTCCAGGAGGGCAACGGCTACGCGACCGAATGGGGCACCTACGGCTTCGCGCCGATCGTCTGGTCGGCGGGCGGCTCGCTGCTCAAGGACGGCAAGGCGGCCGGCGCCCTCGACACCCCCGCCGTCGTCTCGGCCATGAAGACCTTCCAGTCCTGGAAGACGTACGTCGACCCCAACACCGACGGCAACGCCTTCGCCAAGGGCCGTGTCGCGCTGAGCTGGGTCGGCCACTGGATGTACCCCACGTACAGCGAGGCCCTCGGCGACGACCTCGTCGTCCTGCCGCTGCCCGACTTCGGCAACGGCCCCAAGACCGGCCAGGGCTCGTGGGCCTGGGGCATCGGCGCCGACACCAAGAACGCCAAGGCCGCCGGCACCTTCCTCGACTACCTCCTCAACGACGCCAACATCACCGCGATGACCACGGCCAACGGCGCGGTGCCGGCCACCAGGACCGCGCTCGCCAAGAGCCCGCTGTACAAGACCGGCGGCCCGCTCCAGCTCTTCGCCGACCAGCTCGCCAAGCCCTGCGGTGACACCGACATCAGCAAGTCCTGTGTCGCGGTCACCCGCCCGGTGACCGCCGGATATCCCACGGTCACCGCCAAGTTCAGCGAGGCCCTGAACGCCGTCTACGGCGGCGCCGACCCGAAGAGCGCCCTGGAGAAGGCCGCCCGCGGCATCGACCAGGACTTCTCGGACAACGCCGGCTACCAGATCCCGTAGACCGCAGGACACATCGGCCGGGGTGGGCGCAGATGAACCGCGCCTGCCCCGCCGGGAACAGGACCGACCCGTGAATTCTGCCGAAACGGCGCAGTCCGCGTCCTCGGACAGGGCGCAGAACCCACCCGTGACCTCGGAGAAGCCCGCCGGCTCCGGGCGACCCGCACGATCCATGAAGCCGGGCCGACCGGCGCGCAGGAACCGCGACTGGATCCACGGGCTGGCCATGTCCGGCCCCGCCCTCGCCGGACTCATCGCCTTCGTCGGCGTACCGTTCGGCTACGCCGTGGTGCTCTCCTTCTACAACGTGCGGCTCGGCTCCCCGCTGCCGCCGACCTTCTTCGGCCTGGAGCAGTACCGGCGGCTGTTCACCGACCCCGACCTGTCCGGCCCGTTCCTGCGGGCCCTGTTCAACAACCTGACCTTCGCCGTGGTCGTCGTCCCGCTGCAGACGAGCCTCGCGCTCGCCCTGGCGATCCTGCTGAACCGCAAGCTGAAGGCGATCGGCGTCTTCCGGTCCCTGTTCTTCATGCCGGTCGTCTTCCCCATGGCGCTGGTCGCCGTCATCTGGCGGCTCATCCTCTCCCGCAGCGACCAGGGCATGCTCAACTCCGCACTGCACGCGGTGAGTTTCGGCAACTGGGGCGCGTTCGACTGGCTCGGCGACTCCGCCACCGCGATGGCCTCGATCATCGTGCTGTCGGTGTGGCAGGGCGTCGGCTTCCAGATGGTCATCCTGCTGGCCGGACTTCAGCAGATACCCACCGAGCTCTACGAGGCGGCCCGCCTCGACCGCGCCACCCGCTGGCAGCAGTTCCGCCACGTCACCCTGCCCGGCATCCACGGCACCCTCGTCTTCGTCGCCACGCTCACCTCGGTGCTGTCCTTCCGGGTCTTCGACCAGGTGTACGTCCTCATCCGCGGCGGCGGACTCGACGAGGACGCCACCCGCACCGTGATGTACCAGGCCGTCACCACCGCCTTCGACCAGAACAACATCGGCCAGGCGTCCGCGATCACCGTCGTCTTCTTCTTGATCGTCGTGGTCCTGACGCTCGTCCAGCGCCGAGTCGTCCGCCCCGGAAACGAGGACTGAGCATGAGTACGAGCATGAGTGCGGGGACGACCCGCCCGCCACTGCGGCGCTTCCTCGACTACGCGGTGCTCAGCGTGCTGGCGTTCGTCTTCGCACTGCCGGTGATCTACCTGTTCCTGGGCAGCCTCAAGCCCTCCGACGAGGTACTGAACGGCCTGTCCGGCTTCCTCCCCACCCACCTGTCCTTCGACAACTACGCCGCCGTGTTCGACGCCCTGAACTCCGACAGCACCGGCTACTTCTGGCGCTTCATGGGCGTCTCGCTGCTGCTGGCGTTCGTGGTGGTGACCGGCGGTCTGTTCGTCAACTCGATGGCGGCGTACGGACTGTCACGGCTGAAGTGGCGCGGACGGGAGGCCGTCTTCACCCTCGTCCTGCTGCTGATGCTGGTCCCGTTCGAGTCGGTGGCCGTGCCGCTGTTCTACATGTTCAACGACCAGCGGAACACGCTCCTCATCCAGGCGCTCCCGTTCATCGCCAACGCCTTCTCCGTCTACCAGTTCCACACGTTCTTCCGCACGATCCCGCCGAGCATCGAGGAAGCCGCCCGCATCGACGGCGCCGGAGCCTGGCGCACCTTCTTCGCCATCATCGTCCCCATGTCGAAGCCGGCGTTCGCGTCGGTCGCGATCCTCACGTTCCTCACCCAGTGGGGATCCTTCCTGTGGCCGGTCCTGATGGTCTCCGACCCCTCGGTCCGTCCGCTCCCGATGGAGATGAGCGTCTTCCAGGGACAACTGCCGCCGGACTGGGGTCAGATCCTGGCCTTCGGCGTCCTCCTGGTCCTGCCCGTGCTCGTGGTGTTCGCCTTCTTCCAGCGCTGGTTCGTCCAGGGCGTGGCCAGCTCGGCGGTCAAGGGATGACAGATCCCAGGTGTACGGCGTCGTCGGTCAGGATCCGCTCGATGCGGGCGATGCCGACGTGGAAGGGCGTTCGGCCGGCCCGGCATGCAACACCGTGCCGGGCCGGCCGAGGCTCCTTCCAGGAGTGCGGCGGGGAGAACTCTCAGTCGCGGGCCGGAGGCGTGTAGAAGTCGCCGACGGATGTCCAGACGCCGTTCTTCACGACCACGCGCTGCACGCTGCGCGTGCCGAGATGGCCGCTCGCGCTGAACTTCATCACCGGCGACACCCCGGGATCCACCGAGGACGCCTTCTGGTACGCCGCGGTGATGGCCTGGGACGTGACCGGCCCCTTGACGGTCTTCGCGATCTCGGCGAACACCTTCGCGTTGCTCCAGCCCCACAGGGCGAGGAAGCCCGCGTCCTGACCGGGCTCGTACTTGGCCATCGCGGTCCGGAACTCCTGCACCGCGGGGTCCGGGTCCGAGGGCGCCTTCACCAGCTGTACGGCCTTGAGGCCCTCGGCCGCGTCCTTGGCCAGGGCGACCGTCGACTCGGCGGCCACCGGCGCGTACGCGTAGGTGGGCAGGGAGAGTCCCTGGAGCTTGGCCTCCTTGAGGAAGGCGGCCGCCTCGGGGGAAGTGAGGATCACGATCACCGCCTGGGTCTTCGCGGCCTTCACCTTGCTGATCACAGGTGTGTAGTCGGTGGTCTGGTACTTCACCGGCAGCCGCTCCACCTCGACCGACGGGTCGATCTTCGTCGCGACGGGCTCCACCTGCTTGGCCACGTTCACGAAGGCGGCCGGGTCGCTGTGCACGACGAGGATCTTCTTCGCGCCGTCCTGCACCGCCCAGGCGGCGATCGCCGCGGCCTGGTCCTCGTAGAGGGTCTGGGTGCCGAACAGACCGGCGCGCGGCGGCTTGTACCAGGACTCGGTGCCGCCCACCTCGTTGAGGACCGGCACCTTGGACTGATTGAGGACGAACGGGAAGGCCGCCTCCGCCTGCGCGGTGCCGTTCGCGTTGACGATGGCCACGACCTTGTCCTGGCCGACCAGTTCACGTGCGATCTGCACGGTCTGCTGGGGGTCGGCCGCGTTGTCCTTGACGGTCCACTTGATCTTGCGGCCGTTGACGCCCCCAGATGCGTTGAGCATCTTGAAGTACGCGTCGGCGCCCGCCCTCTCGGCCACGCCGTACGTGGCGGTCGCGCCGGTGAGCGGGAGCCACGCGCCGATGTGGATCTCGGACGAGCTGCCACCGGCTGCTGCGGAGTCCTCCCCGGCACATGCGTTGGCGGTCAGCGCCACCACGGCCAGTACGGCCGTCGCTCCCGCTGCTCGGCGGAATCTTCTTATGGTCCGGAACACGGTCCACCTCGTTCACAACGGGAGATCACAACGGGAATGCACATGACGAGTGCACAACGGGAGATCACAACGGGAGTTCAGTTCACTCGGGAGGTCCGGGCGGAGGCCGCCGCGGTCGGGACGGCCGCCAGGCCGCCGCTGAAGTACGCCGTCTCCGCCAGGGCCGCGAAATCGGGGTCGTCCGGCCGCCCGTGGGCCGCGACGACGCCCTCGTGCAGCACGGCCACCTCGTGGCACACCGACATGGCCCGGCTGAGCAGTTGTTCGAGCAGTACGACGGTCAGGCCGTCGTGGGCCAGCCTGGCCAGCCGGTCGTACACCTCGTCGACCAGGGCGGGGGCCAGCCCGAGCGCCGGTTCGTCGACGATCAGGACGTCCGGCCCGACGATCAGGGCCCGGGCGATCGCGAGCATCTGCTGCTCGCCGCCGGACAGCCCGCCGGCCGAGGCGGACATCCGGTCGCGCAGCCGCACCGGGAGCCATTCGACGGTCTCCTCCAGCCGTTCGCGCAGCGGCGCACCGGTGATGCCCGCCGCGTACGCCGCGACTTCGAGGTTCTCGCGCAGGGACAGCGTCTTGAACAGGGCCCGTCCCTCGGGCGCCAGGCTGGTGCGGACGACTCCGCCCGTCGCCCGGTCGCCGCGGGCCGGTTCGAGCGAGCCGTGCAGGATGCCGGCCAGCGTGCTCTTGCCCGCTCCGTTGGCTCCGGCGATGCCCAGCACGACCCCCTGGCGGACGTCGAGGTCGACGTCGCGCAGCGCGACCACGCCGCCGTAGGTGTGGCCGACCCCGTGCAGGCGGATCATGCTCCGTTCGCCCACGCGCTCGGGCGGCCGTGTCCTGCCGTCGACCGTCCCCAGGTACGACGACCGCACCTTCGGGTCCTTCAGAACGGTGTCCGGGGCGCCCTCGCCGATCGTTCGGCCGAAGTCGAAGGCGAGCACCCGGTGGGCGACGGAGAAGAGGTCGTCGAGGACGTGGTCGATGACCACCACGGCGGTGCCGTCGGCCTGCAGCCGCCTGATGTGCCCTGCCAGCAGGGCCCGTTCACTCGAGTCCAGGCCGCCGAACGGCTCGTCCAGGACCAGCAGTCTCGGTTCCCCGGCCATCGCGCGGGCCAGGTCGAGACGTTTCTGCAGGCCGAACGGCAGCTCCCCGGGGCGGCGGTCGGCCATGTCCGCGAGGCCGACGGAGTGCAGCAGCCGCGTGACATCGGCCCGGTCCCGGGCGGTGATCCGGCGGCGGGTGCACAACACGTTCTCCGCGACGGTGAGTTCGGAGAAGACCTCCGCGTGCTGAAACGTGCGGCCGATGCCCAGCCGCCGCCGTGCGGTCGCCCTGGCCTTCAGCAGCGGCCGGTCGGCGAAGTCGGCGGTCCCGCTCACCTTGCCGTTGCCGGTCAGCCCGGACAGGGCGTTCAACAGGGTCGTCTTTCCTGCCCCGTTGGGCCCGATCACCGCCAGGATCTCGTTCTGCCGCAGGGACAGCGAGGCGTCCTCCAGGGCTTTGAGCCCCCCGTAGGAGACCGACACGTGCTCCAGGCGCAACAGGATGGGGTCGGTGCCGTCGCCGGTGGCCTCGGACGGCGGCCGGGGCGACTCGACGGGCGTGAGGTCCGCCGACGCCTGGGCGGGCGACGGTGACGGGACCTCGGTGCCCGGCCCCGGCAGCACGCGCCGCAGGACGATCCGCGCGGGCCTGGCGAGGAACGGCACGACTCCACCCGGCAGGAAGAGGAGCACCGCGATCAGCACGAGGCCCTGCACGACCGGCTGGGGCAGCCCGACGGCGGACGACAGCGAAGGGTTCCAGGTGAGGTAGATGCCGCCGGCCACCGCGCCGACTACGGTGCCGACCCCGCCGAGCACACACGCCGCGATCAGCGAGATGCCCAGGGTCAGCGAGAACGGGTCCGGGCTGACGAACCCGGTGAGCAGCCCGAGCAGTACGCCCGCGAAGCAGGTGGCCGCCCCGCTCACCGCGAACGACAGCGCCGACTGCGCCTCCGGCGCGATGCCGATCGTACGGGCGGCCAGGGGGTGCGACTTGGCGGCCACCAGCCGCATCCGCAGCCCCGAGGCGGCGGCCGGTACGGCCAGCGCCAGCACCACGGCCGCCGCTCCGACCGCGAGGTACTGGGCATCGGTGCCGCCGCCCGCGAGGGTGCCCAGGCCGAGCGCGCTGCGCAGCTGGATCACCGGCACCCCCTGGTCGCCGCCGGTCACGCTGCTCCAGCGGTTGATCAGTTCCAGGGTGACCGTGGTGAACGCGAGGGTCAGCAGGGCGATGTAGAGCACCGAGAACCTGGCGCCCGCGTACCCCAGGAAGGCGCCCAGGGCGGCGCCGGTGGCGACGGCGGCGAGGACCACCGCTTCCAGGGACCAGTCGTGGCCGCTGCCGTACGCGGCGAAGTAGGCGCCGATGGCGAAGAAGGCGGGGTGGCCGACCGACCAGATGCCGGACCAGCCGGCGAGCAGGCCGACCGACAGCACGACGATCGTGTACACGGCCGCGAGCCCCACCGAGTACATCTGGTAGGCGGGGATCGCGCCGGCGGCCATGAACGCCATGAGCACCGCGCCGGCGGCCGGGCCCAGGGCGGCCCTCGCCAGGAGGGAACGGTTGAAGACCATGGATGCGACCCCTCAGACCCGTTGGAAGGTGCGGGTGCCGAACATTCCCTGCGGACGGATCAGCAGCACCAGCACGGTGAACGAGAACACGAACGTGTCCCGGAAGCTGGCGGAGGCGTAGTTCGCCGCCAGGTTGTCCAGGACGCCGATGGTCAGCCCGCCGAGGACAGCCCCGTACATGCTGGTCAGGCCGCCCAGGAAGATTCCCGCGAAGGCCCGGAACAGGGGCGCGACGAGTGCGGTGGGCACCAGGCCGGAACGCGGTGCGTACAGACAGGCGGCGAGTGCGGCCAGGCCCAGGCCGAGCGCCCAGGAGATCCGGGCCAGGCGCTGTGCGCTCAGCCCGACGACGCGGGCGGTGTCGGCGGACTCGGCCACGGCGCGCATGGCCGAGCCGAGCGTGGTGCGGGAGAACAGATACCCCACCAGCGCCATCGCGACGGCGGCGACGGCGATCGTCACCAGGCTCTGGACCGGCACCGCGGCGCCCGACCAGCGCACCGACCCGTCGACCAGGCTGGGGAAGGCCTTGGGCTGGTCGCCCCAGATCGATCCGGCCACGCTCTCCGCGATCAGGGACACGCCCATCGTCACGACGAGTGCGGAGAACAACTGCCCCTGTCCCAACGGCCGGATCACCGTCTCGCGGACGACCAGGCCCGCCGCGACGGTGATCGCCACGGCGGCGAGGATGCCGACCACCGTGGCCACGCCGCGGTCGTGGAGCGAGACCGCCACATACAGGCCCAGGGTCGCGAGCGAGGCCATCGCGAAGTTCACGACGTCCGTGGCCCGATAGATGATCACCAGCCCGAGACCCATCAGGCCGTACACGGCTCCACTGGCCACACCACTGACCAGGACAAGCAGGAACTGACTCACAGTCCCTCCCTCGGGGAAGAGCGCGTTCGCGCCACGCATGCGGAAAGCATGATCACCTCACGAGCAATCGAGTTAAAGTGAACTCAATTCAGTAAGCTAGACACTGCGGTGCCGGACGGGCAAGCCTCGTGCACGGGATTTGTGCGGAGCGAGAGCCGAAGCCGACCGAAGCCGACGGAAGCCGACCGCAGGCGACCGGAGCTCAGCGTGCGAGGGCCGCCGGCGACCCGGTGAGGGCGGTCCGTGCCGCCGTCAGGCCGAAGACCAGCGCGGGGGCGAGGCCGCCCGCGTAGGCGCGGCGGTAGAGGCCCCCGGCGTCCGCGCCGGCCGCGAGGAGGCCGGGTATCGGGCGTCGGCCGCCCGGGTCCGTGTCCGCGTCCGTGTCCGTCGAGAGGACGTGCGTCCCGGCGTCGGTCAGCAGGCCCCCGAAGGCGAACGTGATCGCCGGGGCCGCCTCTACGACGTAGAACGGCGGCTCGTCGAGAGGCCGGCGGTCGAGCAGTCGGCCGGGTGCCGGCGTGCCGTTCGCGTCGGCCGTGCCGGTCTCGCCGGTCCAGTCCGCGGAGGCGTTGAACTCCTTGATGCGGTCGCGGATCGTGGCGCCGGGATAGCCCCATTCCTCGGGCATCGAGGCGAAGTCCTCCAGGCTGTCGGCCACCGCGCTGCGGGCGCCGGCGCGATGGCAGAGCTGGAACTTGTCCACGCCGGGGATGCCCTCCACGTACGAGGCGCTGATCCACTCGCGGTGCACCCGCGCGTCGGCGACCAGCAGACCGCGGGCCTCCGGCCGTTCCAGCAGCGCCATGGTGGTCAGATGGTCCCCGAGTGTCTCGTCGACGAAGCGCTCGCCCGTCGTGTCGAACAGCAGGGCGTGCTCGCTGTAGTAGAGGGCCAGTTCGACGAAGCGCGCGGGGTCGGCCAGCGAGATGCCCGCCGGCATCAGATGGCCGTAGAACCCCGCGTCCTTCTTGCCGAAGGCCGCGCCCGCGGTGCGCCCGAGGGCGAGGCCGTCGCCCCGGCTGTGCGGGTTGGCCCGGAGCCCGATGTCCGCGGCCCGGGGGTGGAGATGTTCGGCGCGCAGGCTCGGATCCCCCTGGAAACCGCCGGTCGCAAGCAGGGTCCAGGCGGCCTCGATGCGGCGCAGGGAGCCGTCCGGCAGGACGCACTCGGCCCCTTTGACCACGCCGTTCTCCGTCACGAGGGAGCGGGTCCAGGTGGCGGTCAGCACTTCCTGGCCCCGATCGCGGATCAATCGCTCGCATGTGTCGACGTAGTGGTTCGTGTCGACCTGGTGCCCGCGGCCGAAGCCGAGCACGGGCACCGGCGGTCGGCATTCCACGCCGAGCGACCGGATCCAGGAGACGCCGCCGGCGAACCCGTCCATCAGGGCGGTGGCCAGCTCCGGGTCGCCGTCCGGGTTGACCCGGCGCATCTCCTCGACGGTCGGGGTCGTCCATACGAAACCGGCGAAGCGCGCGGAGCCGCCGGTGCGCTCCGCCTTCTCCACCAGTACCACTGAGCCGCCCTGGGCGGCCACTCGGGCGGCGGCCGTCAGGCCGGCCATGCCGCCGCCTATCACCAGCAGATCCACGGTCTCCGCATTCATAGCGGGTCCCACCGCCTTCGCATTGCCGAGTAGTGCGAGAAAACGCTAATTGAACTCACTTCTGGAGTCGAGAGGGTGGTCGGCAACAGGTGCGGTGGTACGGGTTTCGGCCGGACGGACGGGAGCGGCGGGAGAAGCGGGGTCGATCGATCGGGTCGATCGGACCAGCCGGGCCGTTTCGGATCGGCCGGGCCGTTCGGATAGGTCGGACTGTTCGGATGGGTCGGGCCGATTGGATCGACCGGGTCAGTCGGGGAGCAGTACTGCCCGCCCCCGGACGTCGCCGGAGCGGAGTCTCTCGACGGCCTCCGTCGCGCTCGACAGCGCGAATCGCTCGACGCCCACCTTCAGCACCCCCTCGCGCGCCAGGGCGACCACTGCCTCCAACTCGGGCCGGGTCCCCCAGAAGGGCAGCGAGATCCGCGTTCCGGGAGGCAGCGCGCCGGGCTTACGGACCGTCAGCTCCCCGCCGCCGCTGCCGACCACGGCGAGTTCCCCGCCCGCCCGCAGTACATCAACCGCAAGCTCCAGGCTGGAATTGCTGCCGACGAAGTCGAGCACGGCCACCGCACCGACTCCGCCCGTCCGGGCCCGCAGGGCCGCCGCCGTGTCGGGCCGCAGCAGCGTGCCGAAGTGGGCCCCGCACTCGTCGGCCAGAGCGAGCGCCTCCTCCCGCACGTCCACGGCCAGTACCTGTGCGGTCGTCGTGGCGCGCAGGATCTGGACGGCCAGATGCCCCAGCCCGCCGACGCCGACGACGACCACGCCGGCGCCCGTCTCGTCGCCCAGCGCGCGCCGGACCGTGGCCACGGCGTGGTACGCGGTGAGCCCGGCGTCCGACAGGGGCGCCGCCTGGGCGGCTGCCAGGTCGCCCACCGGGACCAGCAGCCGTCCGGACGGGACGAGCAGCAGGTCGGCCATCCCGCCGTCGCGCCCGAGCCCCGCCCCGGTGCCGACGCGGTCCGCGTCCAGGGCCGCGCGCCGGTCGCAGTAGTTCTCCGCTCCGACCGTGCAGCGTGCGCAGCTCCCGCAGCCCCAGGGGCCGTGGACGACGACGCGCGCACCCACCGCGGGACCGACGGCCAGCGGGCCGCGTTCCAGCACCCGGCCCGCGACCTCGTGTCCGAGGGTGAACGGAAGCCGGTAGGGGAGATCGCCCGGTCGCGCGTCGATGACATGAAGGTCCGAACGGCACAGGCCGGCCGCCTCGACCCGGATCAGCACCTCTTCGCCCGTGGGGGTGGGTCGCGGCACCTCGGTGAGGAGCGGCGGACCGCCCCAGCGGGTCAGCCGCAGCGCTCTTGTCCCGTCCGCCGTCCCGTGTGTTGACATACGTGAGACAGTAACAAAAATGAAGTCAGTTCAGTATCCGATTGCGGGGTGGTGACCGTGCATGGACGATGAGCAGGCAGGGAGCTTCGACGGGCGGATCGCGCTCGTCACCGGCGCGGGATCCGGCATCGGCGCGGCGGTCGTCCGGCGACTCGCCGCGCAGGGCGCCGAGGTCTTCGCCGTGGACGTCGACGGCCCGGCGGCGCAGGCCCTCGCGAAGGAGGCGCCGGGAGCGCACCCCCTGACCGTCGACGTGGCCGAACCGGCGCAGGTCGACGAAGCCTTCGCGGAGGTCGTACGGCGGCGCGGGCGGCTCGACGTCGTGGTGCACGCGGCCGGAGTCGACGACCCCACGGCCAAGGAGTGGATCGCCGAGGCCCTGGTGGCGGACCGGCCGCCGGAGGTGACGGCGCGGCTCGACGACGACGCCTGGCGGCGCGTCATGCGCGTCAACCTGGACGGCGCCTTCCACGTCCTGCGGGCCGCCCTGCGGGTCATGACACCGCACCGGTCCGGAGCCGTCGTCACCATCGGTTCCTCCTCGGCCTTCGACGCCCAGGCCGGCTATCCGCACTACGCGGCCTCGAAGGCCGGTGTCCATGCGCTGAGCCAGTCGGTCGCCAAGGAGGCGATCGCGTTCGGCGTCCGCGTCAACACGGTCGCTCCGGGGCCGACGGAGACGGGCATGGCCGCGCGGACCCCTGCGGCGCTGCGCAGCGGTTTCGCCGATCCGCGGGTGCGCCCGTACGCGACGCCGGAGGAGATCGCCGACATCGCGCTGTTCCTGGCCGGTGACGAGGCCGCGAACCTCGTGGGGGCGGTGCTGCTGGCCAATGGCGGGCGGTTCACGGTGTGACGTCCCCTTGGCGTGAGTCGGCTGCGGGTCGGCTGCGCGTCGGCTGTGACCGGCCGCGCCGAGCGGCGCAGCCGCAGATCGCTACAGCCCCGCGCCCCTGGAGGGCGCAACCGAGGGAGGTATGGATGTTCCGGCTCGATGCTGATCCGGTGCTGCTGCTCGAGACCGACGAGCGGCGCGAACTGCGCACGGTCCTACGGGACTTGCTCGCCGAAAGCGGTGGGTCCGAAGAGGTTCGCCGACAGGTCGAGAGTCCGCGTGGATACGACCGGGCGCTCTGGGGCCGGCTCGCGGGCGAGATCGGCGTGCACGGGCTCGCCGTGCCCGAGGAGTACGGCGGCGCGGGCTACACCTTCGCCGAACTCACCGTGGCGCTGGAGGAGACCGGGCGCGTGCTGTGCCCCGCACCGCTGCTGAGCACCGTCGTCCTCGCCGGACACGCCCTGCTGCACAGCGGCGACCGGCAGGCCTGCGCGCGCTGGCTGCCGGGCATCGCCACCGGTGCGCGCACGGCGACGGTCGCCGGATTCCTGCAGCCCGCCGACGTGACGGCCGAGCGTGGCCCCGACGGCTGGGTGCTGCGCGGAGACGCCGACTTCGTGCCCGATGGAGCGGGCGCCGATCTGCTCCTGGTCGCGGCCCGCGCGCCGGACGGGCAGCGGCTGTTCGCCTGCGAGCCGGACGGCGCGACCTGTGACCGCACGGCCCGCCGGGTCCTCGACCCCACGCGCCGCCAGGCGCTGGTCCGCTTCCGGGCGGCTCCGGCCGAGCCGGTCGGCGAGCCCGGACCGGCGGCGCGGGAGGTCGTCGATGCCGTCCTGGACGCCGGGCGGGTGGCGCTCGCGGCCGAGCACGTCGGCGGCAGTGCGCACGCCCTGGACGCCGTACTCGCCCATGTCTCCCGGCGGACCCAGTTCGGCCGGGCCATCGGCTCGTTCCAGGCGGTCAAGCACCGGCTGGCCGACCTGCTCGTCGAGGTCGAGGGTGCGCGGTCGGCGGCGGCGTATGCGAGCGCCTGCCTCGCCTCGCGGGCCGGAGAACTGCCCGTGGCGGCGAGCGCGGCGGCGGTGGCCTGCACCGGCGCCTACCGGCTGGCCACCACGGAATACGTCCAGCTCCACGGTGGGATCGGCTTCACCTGGGAGCATCCGGCCCACCTCCATCTGCGCCGGGCACGGGCCGACGAAGCGCTGTTCGGCACCGGCGACGACCATCGCCTGCGCCTGGCCGGCCTGCTCGGCCTCACCGGCCGCACCGACTGACCGGCCGCACCGACCCAGCGCGTACCGACCCGGCGCGTACCGGCCGATCGCCGGTCATCCGGAGCAGTCGCCCCCTCCCGGTCCATTGACAGGGGCAATCGCTGCCCACAGAATCGAACTCAATTCAGTTCAGTTTGGAGGAGCTCATGGCAGTCGAAGACGAGATCCAGTTCGAGCGGGACGGTCATGTCGCGCGGGTCTGGCTGAACCGCCCGCACAAGAAGAACTGCGTGACCGTGCCGATCCTGAACCGGCTGGACGAGATCATCACCGAGGTCGACGCGGACCCCGAGCTGCGCGTGCTGGTGCTGCGGGGGCGTGGCAACACCTTCTGCTCCGGGTTCGACCTGGACAGCCTCAAGGCCGACTTCGTCGGCAGGTCCAACGCGATCGACGTCGCCGTGCTGTCGGCGAAGGTCTGCGACCGGCTCTACTCGATGAGGACGCCGTCGATCGCCGTCCTCGAAGGCCATGTCACCGCGGGCGGCTTCGAGCTGATGATCTCCTGCGACTTCGCTATCGCCGCGGACGACGCCCTGATCGGGGACTTCCACATCCGGCGCGCGCTGTTCGGCGGCGCCGGACCGATCTACCGGGTGCCGCGCATGATCGGCGTCCGCAAGACCAAGGAGCTGATGCTCACCGGCAAGCTGCTCACCGGGGTCGAGGCCGCGGAGTTCGGCCTCATCAACTCCTCGGCACCCGCGGACAAGCTCGACGCCACCGTCGAGGAGTTCGCCGACCAGCTCATCGACAAGAGCCCGTTCACCATGTGGATCACCAAGATGACCATCGACCGCAGCCTCGACGCCGACATCCAGTCGCTGATGGTCATGGAGCACCTCGCGGTCGGCGTGATGCTCAACTCCGAGGACGCGGCGGAGGGCGTGGCAGCGTTCCTGGAGAAGCGGGAGCCGCAGTGGAAGGGCCGCTGACCGGCGGGCCGGAGACCGGGAGCCGCCTGCGCGGCTCCCGGTGCGCCGGCTGCGCGGTGGCCGCCTACCCCGCCCAGCCGGCGTGTTCGCGCTGCGGCGGGCCGGCCGAGCCGGTCCTGCTCTCCGCCGCGGGCACGCTGTGGACGTGGACCGCACAGTGGTACGCGCCCAAGTCGCCGCCGTATCTCCCGCCCGCCGCCGGATTCGCGCCGTTCACCGTCGGATACGTCGAACTGCCGGAAGGCGTACGCGTGTTGGCCGCCCTCGACATCCGGCCCGAGGATGCCGAGATCGGCATGCCGGTGACGATCACGGCGAAGGACGGCGTCCCCAGGGCCGCCGGAGCTGCCGGAGCTGCCGGAGCCGCCGGAGCCGCCGGAGCCGCCGTATGAGCAACGAGGAAGTACTGGTCTGCGGTGCCGGGATCACCTCCTTCGCCCGTACGGAAGTGAGCGGCCGGCACCTGGCCGTGCAGGCCGTACGCGCCGCTCTGACCGACGCCGGACTGCCGTGGTCACGCGTGCGGGCCGCCTACGGCGGCAGCGACGCGGCCGGCAACGCCGACACGCTGGTCGCCGAACTCGGCCTGACGGGAGTGCCGTTCACCAATGTGCGCAATGGCTGCGCGACCGGCGGCAGCGCGCTGGTCGCGGCCACCCACGCGATCCGCTCCGGGGCCGCGGACGTGGCCCTCGCCGTCGGCTTCGACAAGCACCCGCGTGGCGCCTTCGACCCACGGCCCGCCGACTGGGGGCTCGACGAGGCCTACGGCCGCGACGGGCTGATGGTGACCACCCAGTTCTTCGCCATGAAGATCCAGCGGTACATGTACGACCACGGCATCACCGCCCGCACCCTCGCGCTGGTCGCCGCGAAGGCGTACGCCAACGGAAGTCTCACCCCGCACGCCTGGCGCCGCAAACCGCTCGACGCGGACGAGATCCTGGCATCCGGCACGGTCAACGACCCGCTGACCCGGTACATGTTCTGCTCGCCAGGCCAGGGCGCCGTCGCCCTGATCCTGTGCAACCGCGCGGTGGCCCGCGAGCTCGACGCAATGCCGGTCGCGCTGCGGGCGGCGGTCGTACGGACCCGCCGGTTCGGCTCCTTCGAGGTGTTCAGCCCATGGGCGCCGCCGGGAACGCCGACGAGCGTGACCGCCGACGCCGCGCAACACGCCTTCGAGGAAGCCGGGTTGGGGCCACGCGACATCGACGTGTGCCAGCTGCAGGACACCGAGAGCGGCGCCGAGGTGATGCACATGGCCGAGTGCGGGTTCTGCGAGCACGGCGAGCAGGAGTCGCTCATCCCGTTCGGGGCGACCGGGATCGACGGCTTGCTGCCGGTCAACACCGACGGCGGATGCATCGCCAACGGCGAACCCATCGGCGCCTCCGGACTGCGTCAGGTCCACGAGGTCGTACAGCAGCTGCGCGGCCGGGCCGGCGAACGGCAGGTGCCGGGGGACCCGTCGACCGGCTTCACCCATGTGTACGGGGCGCCGGGCGTCAGCGCCTGCACCGTGCTGACCCGTTGAGAGTCCACTCAGATTTCTGTTTTGAGAGTCCGTCGAGAGTCCGTCGAGAGGAGGATCATGGACGGCATACCCGCCCCGGACGACTTCCGCGCCGAGGCCCGGCGCTGGCTGAAGGGCGTGGCGACAGCGCGCGCCGCACATCGTGAGTGGGGCAGCGGCGACGACTCGGTGGCCGTCTTCGAGAACTGGACCGAGGCCGAGGAACGCACCCACACGGACCGGGCACGGGACTGGGAACGCACCCGCTACGACCAGGGCTGGGGCGCGCTCGCCTGGCCGCCGGAGTACGGCGGCCGTGAACTGCCCGCCCACTACGAGCAGGTGTACCGGTCCGAGGAGTCCGGCTTCGACGTGCCGAGGCGCACCGAGATCTTCCCGGTCACCCAGCAACTCGTCGCCCCCGCCGTCCGCATCTGGGGGACGCGGGAGCAGCGGCAGCGCTGGCTGCGCCCCATGCTCCGCACCGACGAACTCGCCTGTCAGCTGTTCTCGGAGACGGAGGCCGGCTCCGATCTCGCCGCCGTCCGCACCCGGGCCGTGCGGGAGGGCGACGGCTGGATCCTGAACGGCCACAAGATCTGGACCTCCGGGGCCCGCGTCGCCACCTGGGGTGTGGCCGTCTGCCGCACCGATTCCGATGTGCCCAAGCACGCGGGCATCACGGTCTTCCTGGTCCGGATGGACGCGCCGGGCGTCACCGTCCGGCCCATCCGGCAGATGACCGGCGGCGCCAGCTTCAACGAGGTCTATCTGGACGACGTCCATGTGCCCGACACCGACCGGCTCGGCCCCGTCGGCGAGGGCTGGCGGGTCACCCTCACCGTGCTCGCGGCGGAACGCCTCGACTCCGGCGGACTCGGCCTGGACAACGCCGACCGCGCCCTCGACCTCGCCCGGCACCTGCCCCGCCCGCTCACCGACGGGGAGCGGCAGCAGGCGGCCGACCTGTTCGTCCACACCCTCGTCCAACGGCTCACCGGGTTGCGTGTGACGTCGGCGCTGGCGGCAGGCCGCGCGCCGGGTGCCGAGGCCTCGGTCGGCAAGCTCCACGCCACCGCCACCATGCGCGCCACCACCGACCTCGTCCAGCAACTCCTCGGACCGCGCCTCGCCGCCGACACGGGGGAGTGGGGCACGTTCGCCTGGACCGAGCACCTGCTCGGCGCTCCCGGCTACCGCATCGCCGGCGGCAGCGACGAGATCCAGCGCAACATCCTCGCCGAGCGGGTGCTGGGACTGCCCAAGGAGCCGAAGGGGGCAGGGAGTTGAGCGGGGAGTCGAGTACCGCCACCGAGGTCGCCGAACTCACGCGCCGGGTCCGCGGGCAACTGGCCGAACGGCATCCGGGCGCCCCCCTCGGCGACCTGCGCACCCTGCCCGGCGGCCACTCGGGACTGACCTACTCCATCACGGCGGGACCGGTCTCCTACGTCGTCAAGGCAGTGCCACCGGGCCGGCGGCCCATCGGGCGCAACGACGTGCTGCGCCAGGCGCGGATCCTGCGCGCGCTCGCCGGATCACCGGTGCCCGTGCCGGGCGTCGTCGCCGTGGACGAGGCCGAACCGGCCTGGTTCGCGATGGAGTTCGCCGACGGCGAGGCCATCGAACCCGTCCTCGACGAGCACCGGCTCGACCCGGGGCTCTGCCGCACGCGAATGCTGGTCCTGGCCGACGTCCTACGCGACCTGCATCGCACGAAGAGCCCGGAGACGGACGAACTCCTGGACCTGGCGGGAGAGTTGGACAGATGGAGCCGGACCATGCGCGCGGTCCCGCCCGAACTCTGCCCCGCGGCCGAGGACGTGTTGGCCGCCCTGGCCGCACGCCTTCCGGAACCGGTCGCCCCCACCCTCACCCACGGCGACTTCCGGCTCGGCAACGCCCTGTTCGAGGGCGCACGACCGGCCGCCGTCGTCGACTGGGAGATCTGGGGCTACGGCGATCCGCGCATCGACCTCGCGTGGTTCCTCCTCTTCGCCGACCACCGCAACTTCCCCCGGCTCGGCCGTGCCGTCCCCGGCCTGCCCACCGAGGAGGAGTTGCTCGCCGCCTACCTCGACGGACGTCCCGAACCTCCTGCCTTCGACTGGTTCCGTGCCCTGGCCCGCACCAAGATGGCCGCGATCATGGGCCACAACCTGCGCCGGCACCGCGAGGGCAAGCACCACGACCCCGACCAGGAGCGGCTGCCGCCGACCATCGCGGCGATGATCCGCGCGGCCCGCGACATCCTCGCCCGACGGCCCTGAAGGAGCGCCACCATGGATTTCGCACTCTCCCCGAGGGCCGACGAACTCCGCTCGCGCATGGCCGCGTTCATGGAGGAGTACGTCCTGCCCGCCGAGCCCGTATACGACCGGCAGCTCGCCGAGGCGGACGATTGCCATGAACTGCCGCCCGTCATGCATGAGTTGAAGGAGAAGGCGCGAGCCGAGGGCCTGTGGAACCTCTTCCTCGCACACGGCGACTGGGGCGCCGGCCTCACCAACCTCGAGTACGCGCCGCTCGCCGAGCTTGCCGGACGGTCGGTGATCGGACCGGAGGTGTTCAACTGCTCCGCCCCCGACACCGGCAACATGGAACTGCTCGCCCTCTTCGGCACCCCCGAGCAGCAGGACCGCTGGCTGCGGCCCCTGCTCGCCGCCGAGATCAGGTCCTGCTTCGCCATGACCGAGCCCGAGGTGGCCAGCTCCGACGCGCGCAACATCCGCACCCGGATCACCCGGGACGGCGACGAGTACGTCGTCGACGGCCACAAGTGGTACACGTCCGGGATCCTCGACCCGGACTGTCGGCTGATCATCCTGATGGGCGTCACCGACCCGGACGCGCCGACGTACCGGCAGCAGAGCATGCTGCTGATCCCGCGTGACACCCCCGGCATCACGATCCTCCGCGATCTGCCGATGTTCGGCTACACCGACCGTTGCGGCCACGGCGATGTGCTCTTCGAGGACGTACGGGTGCCGGCTTCGGCGCTGCTGGGCGGCGAGGGCGAGGGATTCGCCCTGGCGCAGGGGCGGTTGGGGCCCGGGCGCATGCACTACGCCATGCGGGCGGTCGGATTCGCTGAACGGGCACTGGAGTTGATGTGCCGACGGACCCTGACCCGCACCGCCTTCGGCGGCCCGCTCGCCGAACGGGGCGTGGTGCGCGAGTGGATCGCCCGGAGCCGGATCGAGATCGAGCAACTGCGGCTGCTGGTCCTCAAGTCGGCCTGGCTGATGGACACCTCGGGCAACGCGGCCGCCCGCACCGAGGTCGCCGCGATCAAGGTGGCCGCGCTGGAGGTGGCCCACCGGGTGGTCGACCGGGCGGTCCAGGCGCACGGTGCGGCCGGGGTCAGCGACGACACCGTACTCGCGCGGCTGTACGCCATCACCCGGGCGCTGCGCATCGCGGACGGGCCCGACGAGGTGCATCTGCGGACGGTCGCCCGGCGTGAACTGGCCAAGTATCCGGAGGGGTCGGCGTGAGCACACAGGTATTGAGCGGGCGGGTCGCCGTGATCACCGGCGGCTCCCGGGGCATCGGACTCGGGATCGCCAAGGCGTACCGGGAGGCGGGCGCGCATGTGGTGATCGCCGCCCGCAGACCGGACGGACTCGCCGCCGCACGCGAGGAGTTGCTGCGCGTCAAGGGCGACGGCGAGGTCCACGAGACGGTCGCCAACGCGGGCGAGCCGGCCGACGCCGAACGCTGCGTCGAGGAGACCATGGCCCGCCTCGGACGCCTCGACATCATGGTCAACAACGCGGCCACCAATCCCTACATGGGCGATCTCCTCGACCTCGACCTGCCGCGCGCGGAGAAGACCGTGCGGGTCAACCAGTACGGCATGATCGCCTGGACCCGGTGCGCCTGGCGGGCGTGGATGCGCGAGCACGGGGGCGCGGTGGTCAACATCGCTTCCGTCGGCGGACTGATCGTCGACCCGCACATCGGCTGGTACAACGCCACCAAGGCGGCCATGCTGCACATGACCCGCCAACTCGCCTACGAACTCGGCCCGATGGCCCGCGTGAACGCGATCGCGCCCGGACTGATCAAGACCGAGCTGGCTCGAGCCGTCTGGGAGCCGAGAGAGCCGGTCCTGACCGCGAAGCTGCCGCTGCGTCGACTCGGGACGGTGGAGGACGTCGCGCATGCGGCCCTCTTCCTGGCGTCCGACGCCTCTTCCTGGATGACGGGGCAGACGCTGGTCCTGGACGGTGGCGCGACCGTGCTGCCGATCGGGGTGGAGGCATGACCCCCATGGCGACCCCCGTGACGGAGCTGTTCTCGCTGCAGGGGCGGACCGCCGTGGTGACCGGAGCGTCGTCCGGGCTCGGCGCCCGGTTCGCCACGGTGCTCGCGTCGGCGGGCGCCACCGTTCTCGCCGCCGCCCGGCGTCTGGACAAGCTCAAGGAACTCGCCGACGGCGAGCCGCGCATCCGCCCCGTCGTCTGCGACGTCTCGCGGGCGGAGGACCGTGTGCGGCTGATGGAGACGGCGCTCGACGAGACCGGCCGGATCGACGTCCTCGTCAACAACGCCGGCGCGCCCGGCGCCGTGCGCGCCGAGGACGAGAGCGCCGACCACTTCGCGGACGTACTGGCCGTGAATCTCGTGGCGCCCTTTCACCTGGCGCGGCTGATGGCGGAGGCGACGGCGCACGACCACGGCCGTACGACGCGATCGGTCGTGAACGTCTCGTCCGTCCTGGGCCTGGTCTCCGGCGCCCCCCTGGGCGGTGCGGCCTATGCGGCGTCCAAGGCCGGGCTCGTCGGGCTGACCCGGGAACTGGCGGGTCAGTGGGGAAGATCGGGGGTGCGGGTCAACGCGCTCGCGCCCGGCTGGTTCCGCTCGGAGATGACCGACGGACTGTTCTCCGACGAGCGCTCCCGGCGCTGGGTCGAGCGCGGCACGATGCTGGGGCGCGGCGGCGAGCCGGGGGAACTGGACGGGGCGCTGCTCTATCTGGCCTCGGACGCGTCCTCGTACTGCACCGGGCATGTGCTCACCGTGGACGGCGGGTGGACGGCGCGATGAGGGTCACGGTCGAGGTCGACGGCGACGGGCTGGCCCGGGTCGAGATGTGCCGCGGGGCGGGCAACGCCATCGACCTGGCGATGGCCCGGGCGCTGCTGGACGCCGCCCGGGAGTGCGAGAAGGAGCGGGTTCGGACGGTGCTGCTCACCGGTCGGGGGCGGTCCTTCTGCGTCGGCGGTGATCTGAAGGAGTTCGCCGCGCTGCGTGCGGAACGGCTGGCCGGGCATCTCACCGAGGTCACCGACGCGCTCCACGGGGCGCTGCGGATCCTCGCCGGGCTGGACGCTCCGCTGGTGGTCGCCGTGCAGGGGGCCGTCGCGGGCGCCGGTCTGGGGCTCGTGGCGGCGGCGGACGTGAGCCTCGCGGCGACCGACGCGGGCTTCACGGCCGCGTACACCGCGATCGGGTACACGCCGGACGCCGGGGTCAGCTGGTCCCTGCCCCGGCTCGTCGGACCGCGGCGGGCCGTGGACCTGCTGCTGACCAACCGGCGCGTCCCGGCCGCCGAGGCGCTGCAGATGGGCCTGGTCGGCCGGGTCGTCGCACCGGAGAGGCTGGACGAGGAAGCCGCGCGGACGGCGGGCGAGCTGGCGCGCGGGGCGACGGCGGCGTACGGGGCGACCCGGCGGCTGGTCGGGCAGGCGTCGGCCGACAGCCTCGACGCACACCTCGACGCGGAGGCCCGCCAGCTGGCCGCCGCCGCGGTCTCCGCGGAGGGCCGGGAAGGCGTGGCGGCGTTCATCGCCGGACGACGGCCCGACTTCGCGGGACCCCGCGCCACGCGGTCGGACGGCCGGTGAGGGCTCGGGAGGGCTCGGGACGATCTTCGATTCGTAGCCGACCTGAACTTGGGTCTACTCTCGGACGACCGGGGCGGTGATCGGTGCCGACCGTGGAGGAGAGGGAGAGACGATGGCAAGGGCGCGGATCGTGGATCCGGAGGAGGGGCCCAGGTCGAAGCGCAGCGCGATCCTCGTGGCTGCCGTGGAGCGGTTCGGGGAGGACGGCTACGAGAACACCAAGTGGTCGGAGGTCGCCGACCGGGTCGGCATCGGGCAGACCGCGCTGTACCACTACTTCGAGTCCAAGGCCCACTGTCTGCTCACCATCATGCGCCTGGAACTGCAGCGCTCCCACGACCAGTTCGTCGAGGCCACGGGTGGTGTGTCGGAACCCGTGGAGGAGCTGCGCGCGGCGGTCCGGGCCGCCTTCGCGGTCACCGACCAGGAGATCCGCCAGATGCGCATCCTGCAGGCCAACATGTCGCTGCTCGCCACCCCGCGGAAGTCCAAGCGCGAGGAGACCGAGCGGGTCGCCGCCCGCCAGCTGGTCCAGATGGTCGAGCGGGACTGGACGAGCCTGCTGATGCGCGGCATGGCGAAGGGCGCCTTCCCGGTCCGCGACGCGCACACGCTGGGCCTCGCCGTGCTCGGCATGATCGTCAGCGTCTGGCGGTGGTACCGCCCGACCGGAGCGATTCCTCTGACGGAGATCGGCGACACCATCGAGGGATGCGTGGTGCGGACGGTCGCGGAATAGCCTCCGCCCCGCCTCTTGCCGGGGCGGGGCGGCCGTCTTAGAGTCAAACTGAACTGAACTCAGGTTGTTTCATGGCGCTGAGGGAGAGCGGTCGGCAATGGTGCTTCGCGAATACATGGCCAGAATGGACGGCCAGGACCCGGAAAAGGCCCTGGAACTTCTGGAACCCGGATTCCGGTTCCTCATCGCCCTCCCGGGCGGTCTGCACAGCGGCACGTCCCGTGCGGACTTCGCCGACTACATCGCGGGGCGCAACGCCGTGGACCGCAGGCACGAGATCGTGCGCTACTCCGTCGACGGCGACGTCGAGACGGCGTACGGCTTCGTCGTCGACCAGGGTGTGACCGTCGGCGCCTTTCTGTCCGCCGTGCAGGTCTCGCCCGCCGGGCTGATGGCCCGCTACCAGTCCTTCTTCACCCCCGACTTCCACCTCGTGGACCGGCCGTGAGCGCGCCCGCCCCGTCCGCCGCCCCGTTCCTGACCACCTGGTTCGGGATCCTGGACAGCGCCGACGCCGACCGGATCCTCGACCTGATCAGCGACGACTTCTCCTTCTCCATCCTGTTCTCCACCGGGGGCGACGCCGGCACCGACTTCCACGGCGGCCGGGCGGAGATGGAGGGCTACCTCGCCCAGCGCGAGGTGGGCGTGCGCACCCACCACCTGCTCACCGCGTCCGTGGTCGGCCGGGACGAGCTGTACCTCGGCGAGGTGCGCCGAGCGGGCGTGCCGGAGGCGACCTTCGTGGCCTCGGCGCGACTCGACGACCAGGGCCGGGTACGGCGGCTGCTGATCGGGCGCTCGCCCGCGGTCCTGTTCACCTGAGCGGACCCGATCCCGACCAGGCACGATCCCGACCAGGCACGATCCGGACCAGGCACGATCCTGGGCGCGCGCGATGCTGAGGAGGCGCGATGTACAACCTCGTCCTACTGGCGGCCCGGCCGCCGGAGTGGACCCACGAACGGTTCATCGCCTGGTGGCGCGGCGAACACGCCGAACTCACCCGGCATCTGCCTGGGCTCAGGTCCTGGCGGCACACCGACCTCGACGCGGCCCTCGAACCGCGCTCGGAGGGCTGGGACGGCCTTTCCGTCCTGAGCTTCGACACCGCAGAGGACCTGCGCAAGGCGCTGCAGAGCCCGCAGTGGGCGGCCGCCGTCGCCCAGGTCGGCGACATGCGCGGCCGCCGGATCGCCGTCATGGGCGGCGAGCTGGAGATGTACGGCGGCTGAGCACAGGAGAGTTCGGCAAAGAGGCTTCGCAACGAGGCGAGGAACTGGATGCGACAGACAGTGCGGGAGTTCTACTACCGGTCCGAACAGGCCGACTTCACAGCCGTCGTCGACGATCACGGACGCCACGGCGCACGCGATCTCCTACAGCGGGCCACCGACCTGGCCGAGGCGATGACCCCGCAGGACACGGCGGGCGGCACCGTGCTCCTCCAGGCCGACAACTCATGGCGCACCGTCGCGGCGACTCTCGCCGTCGGACTGACCGGCGGTGTCCTGGCCCTGGTCAACCGGCACACGACGGGTGCCGAGTTCGCCGCCGCCATGGAGGACATCCGGCCGGACGTCCTGATCGCCGAGCCGTCCGCGATCGAGGAGTGGGGCGGCGCCCCGGCCCTGCCCGACGCCCTGACGGCCGAGGCGCTGGACGGCTGGACGGTCCGCGCCGGCCGCGGCCCGCGCGATGTCTCCCGCTGGTCCGGCGGCAGCGTCATCGGCCTCACCTCCGGCTCCACCGGGCGCCCCAAGGGCGTCGTCCAGTCCGAGAGGGCCCTGCGGTACGCGTGCTCGTGCACGATCGACGTCAACGGCCTGAGCGACGGGGACGCGGTGGCGGCCGTCGTCCCGCTCTCCTCGACCGCCGCCTACTGCTTCGGCGTCTGCCTCGCACTCATGCTGGGCGGGCCCCTCGTCCTGTCCGGCCGCTGGGACCGCGAGGAGGCACTCGCGCGGATGGCCGCCCATGACGTCCGGTGGACCATGTGCGTGCCGACCATGGCGCTTCAGATGGGCTCGGCCGCGGCCGGCTCCAAGGCGCTCGACGGGGTCCGCTCGATCACCGTCGGCGGCGGCCCCATGGACCGCGGAGCCCTCGCCCGCGCCGAACGCTCCCTGGGGACGAGGATCCTGCGCGTCTTCGGGATGTCCGAGTGCCTCGGACACACCTCCCCCCGGCCCGACGACCCCGAGGAGATCCGCCTCGGCCGCGACGGCCGGCCCTTCCCCGGCACCGACCTCAGGGCCGTCGCCGCCGACGGAACCGTTCTGGGGCCCGGCGCGACCGGCCGTGCGCAGGTCCGCGGCCCGTCCCTCTTCCTCGGCTACGCCCGCGACGGCAAGGTCGAGCCGCCGGCCCTCACCCCGGACGGCTTCTTCCCCACCGGAGACCTGCTCGTCACCGGCGAGGACGGCACGGTCACCGTCATGGGCCGGGAGAAGGACGTCATCATCCGCGGCGGACGCAACCTCGACATCACCGAGATCGAGCGCGCCGTCGCCGCCCATCCGGCGGTGGCCCGCGTCTGCGTGACCCCCGTACCGGACCCGCTCCTCGGCGAACGCGCCGCCGTGCTCGTCGTGGTCGAGGACGGCAGCGGTGAACTCGGCCTCGACGAGATCACCGCACACCTCGCCCGCACCGGCCTGTCCAAGGCCAAGTGGCCCGAATTCGCCTTCACCGTCGGCGAGTTGCCGCAGACGACCGTCGGCAAGCTCGACCGGTCGGGAGCGCGCAGACTCGCCCACGACCTGTACGCGGTGCTCGCCGCACACCCCGAACAGCACCGGCAAGGAGATGCATGACCACCCCCACGACCCGCACCGCCCGTTTCGACCGCGGCAGTTGGGCGCAGCCCGGACCCGAGACCGTGCGGCCCGGCGTCCACCGCATCCCGCTCCCACTGCCGGACGACGGACTGCGGGCCGTCAACGTCTATGCGCTGGAGGGACTGACGGAGGGGCTGGTCCTGATCGACGGCGGATGGTCGATCCCCGAGTCCCGCAAGGCACTCGAGGACGCGCTGACCGACCTCGGCCACGACCTCGGCGCGATCACCCACGTCCTGGTGACCCACATCCACCGCGACCACTACACCCAGGCCGTCGAACTGCGCAGGCTGCTGGGCTCCCGGGTCTACCTCGGCGCGGGCGAGCGGCCCGGCCTGGAGCTCCTGGGCGAGCTGCGGACGGACGAGCCGACCGGCTCGCTCCAGACCCTCCGCCGGGCCGGGGCTCACGAACTCGCCGAGCGGGTCGCCGCGATGTACGACGGTGACTTCGACGCCACCGTCTGGGAGGCGCCGGACCGCTGGCTGAAGGCGGAGGAACTCCGCTTCGGGGACACGCGGTTGACGGTCGTGCCGACGCCCGGACACACCCAGGGGCATGTCGTGTACCTCGACCGGGCGCGCGGGCTGCTGTTCTCCGGGGATCACGTCCTGCCGCACATCACCCCGTCCATCGGCTTCGAACTCGGCGGCCCCGCCCTTCCGTTGGGCGACTACCTGGACTCGCTGCACCTGATGACCACACTCGCCGACGCGAGCCTGCTACCCGCACACGGTCCGGTCGGCGACAGTGTGCACGCACGGGTCGGGGAGCTCCTGGCGCACCACGACGACCGGCTCGCCGAGACGCTGACCGCCCTCGGCGGCCGTACGCGCACCGCACATGACGTGGCGGGGGATCTGGGGTGGACCCGGCGCAGGGTCGCCTTCGCGGACCTCGGGCCCTTCGACCAGATGCTCGCCGTCAACGAGACGGCGGCGCACCTGGACGTGCTGGCGGCCCGCGGACGGGCCGGCCGCACACAGACGGACGGAGTCGACCGGTACACGGCCCCGACGGCCGGCTGAGCGATCCGCTGGCAGTGCCGCGATGTGCCACGCTGTGCCGTCGTGTTGCTGCGGCGCCGTCGTGGCTGGTCGCGCAGTTCCCCGCGCCCCTGAGGGGCGCTGCCGAACCGCAGCCGACTTCGCCCGACGGGCCGCAGCCCGGCGGACTCAGCGCGCCGTCCAGCCTCCGTCGACGTACAGCTCGGACCCGGTCATGAAGCTCGCGTCGTCGGAGGCGAGGAAGGCCACGGCGGCCGCCACCTCCTCGGGCGTGCCGAGCCGGCCGAGCGGTGTGCCCTCGATCATCGCGGTCAACCGGGGTGTGTCGCGCCAGAGTTCGCGCGACCGGGGCGTCTCGACGAAGCCGGGGTGCAGGGAGTTCACCCGGACTCCGTGCCGCGCCCAGTGCAGCGCGGCATTCTTGGTCATCAGGCGCACGGCGCCCTTGGCCGCGTGGTACGAGAACTGGGCGCCGAAGCCGCCGACCGTGCCGAAGATCGACGCGACGTTCACGATCGAGCCGCCGCCGGAACGCTCGATGGACGGGCCGCCGTACTTCATGCCGAGCCAGACACCGGTCTGGGTCACCCCCAGGACCTGTTCCCAGGACTCCATGGTCTCGGTCTCGACCGTGTGCATCGTGGCGATGCCGGCGTTGTTGACCAGCACGGACAGCTCTCCCAGCGCGGCGGTGGCCGTGGCGACGACCTCGCGCCACGCCTCCTCCTCCGAGACGTCCAGCGCCAGCCCCAGGGCCCCGCCCCCGACCTCCTCGGCGAGCTTCTCGCAGCGATCGGCGTCGAGGTCGGTCACCACGACGGCCGCGCCCTCGGCCGCGAGCCGTCGTACGACGGCGTCGCCGATGCCTCCCGTGGCCCCGGTCACCAGCGCGGTCTTCCCGGCCAGCCTCGATTGCATGGAGTCCCCTCCTCGTTGACAGCGTGATGGTGTGTCGGCCTTCGGTGGTCTTCAGTCCCGTACGCCGAGCCAGGCGAGCGCGCCGCCGTCGATCACGTACGACGATCCGGTGATGAACGCGGCGTCGTCGGAGGCCAGGAAGCACGCCAGCCTCGCGACCTCCGCCGGGCGTCCGAGCCGCTCCACCAACTGCGGTGCGGTCAGCTCGTGTTCCATGGCGGCACGGTCGGGGGCGGCGGCGAAGAAGTCCTGGGCGAGCGGTGTGTCGATGACGCCGGGACAGAAGCAGTTGCAGCGCACCGGGGCCAGGTCGACCGCGGTGACCTTGGTCAGATGGATGACGCCGGCCTTGGTGACCCCGTAGGCGGGGGCGTTGGGGAAGCCGGTGAGGCCGGACACGGATGCGGTGTTGACGATGGCCGGTCCACGCCGCGAGCGCCGCAGATGCGGTGCGGCGAACTTGGTCGTCAGCCACACCGCCTTGAGGTTGACCTCGTAGACCGCGTCCCAGACCTCCTCGGAGAGCGAGCCGACGCCACGGTCCGGTTCGGCCGTGAACGCGGTCTCGATCACCCCGGCGTTGTTGACCAGGACGTCGAGTCCCTCGAAGCGCTCCGCGGTCCGCGCGACCATGTCGGCGATGCTGTCGCGGACGCGCAGATCGCAGACGATCGCCTCGGCCTGCGCCCCGGCGGCGCGTACCAGCTCCGCGGTCTCGGCGGCGGTCTGCTCGTTCCGGTCGGCGACGGCCACCGCGGACGCGCCCTGCCGAGCCATCTCCACGGCGATCGCCTGTCCGATGCCCTGTCCCGCACCGGTGACGAGCACGGTCCTGCCGTCCAAGGAACCCATCATGAGTCTGCTCCCGAGTACGCGTCGCGAGACCTGAACTGAATTTGCTTCATTTCGATAGAGTCTAGGTTCGCAAGGCGCGGGCGACAAGGCTGGGGGCGGAGACTGAACCCGGTTGAAGTGGTGTACGGGGTCAGCTCGGAGCCGGGGCGGCTCCGGCCGGCCTGCGGTGCGCCGCAGCGCCCCGCAGGCCCTTCGTCACTGATCGGCGGGGACGGACTCCCACTTGGCCTCGGGGTCGAGCGGCAGCTCGGGCCGGTCGCGCTTGAAAGCCTCGGCCAGTTCCTCGACCCTCGGCAGGGCGTGGTCGGGCGCGCCGAATCCGCGGAACAGGGTCGCGCAGTACTCGTGGGCCAGGAAGGCGGCGTCCCAGTCCCCGTCCGGGTTCACCCACTGGTAGGTGTGGTTGTGCAGGTTGAGGAACTGCAGGGTGGCCAGTCGCGGCGGCATCGTACGGAAGGTGCCCTGCTCGACGGCCTCCGTGAGCAGTCCCGAGATCAACTGCTCGAAGTCGGCACGCTGGCCCAGCAGGGTCTTCAGCTCGGTGCCGCTCAGACTGCGGTAGTCGTGCTCGTAGACCCAGATGTGGTCGAGCCTGCGGAAGATGATGGTCAGCAGTGACTCGGACAGCAGGCGCAGTCGCAGCAGGGGATCCGCGTCGAGCTCCGCGATCTGCCGGGTCCGGGACAGCAGCGGCCCCATCACGCGGGACTGGATCTCGACGAGCAGGTTCTCCTTGGAGCCGATGTAGTAGTACAGGGCTCCCTTGGCGAGCCCGACCGCCCGGCCCAGGTCGTTGATGGACGTCGCCGCGTATCCCTGCTGGGCGAACAACGACGCCGCGATGTCGATGATCTTCTGGCGTCTGACCTCGAAGCCCGGTCCGTGGCCCGGCGGTCGTGGCATGAGCTCTCTCCCCGCTTGACGTGACGACGTATCGATTAAAGCCGACTTCGGGGGCCGCGTCGGACGGCCGGCCCTGGCGTCGGGGGAGCGGACTCGGGGACCTCGTTCGATGTGACCGGACCAAACGGTACGACAGGTTGCGGGACGCGGGGTGTCCGGGGAGGCCTCTGTGCCGCCGACCGCGAGACACTCGTCCGTGACGAGTGTCTCCAGTGAGGAGTGACGCATGACCACGGTAGGGATCGCCACCGGTGCCGGGCGCGGGACGGGGGAGGCATGCGCGAGGCGTCTTGCCGACATGGTCGACGTGCTGTTGCTCACCGACGCCAACGACGCGGTCGCCGCCGCCGTCGCGAAGGACGTGTCCGGCGCCGGCACGAGGGCCGCCGTCGAGCCGTTCGGCATGGATGTCACCGATCCGGAAGACCTCGCCCGGCTGGCCCGGCGGGTCAGGGAGCTCGGCACGCTGCGCGCTGTCGCGCACGCCGAGAGCGTCGCGCCGGAGGAGGCCGACTGGCGCAGGATCATCGAGGTCGACTTCGTCTCGACTGTACTTCTCGCCGCGGAGCTCGGCCCGCTGGCCACCGCCGGGACGGCCTTCGTGTACACCGCCTCGGTGTCCCCGTTGATCGCGCACATCGACCCCGCCCGGGACGTCGCGGCCGTCCTGGACGACTCGGCGCAGGAGGGATTCCTCGACCGTCTCCGTGACGCCATCGGCCCGGCCGTCGAGGACCCCGCCTGGGCGTACCCGTGGGCCACCTACGGTGTGCAGCGCTTCGCCCGCGCCGAGGCGGTGCGACTCGGGCCGGTGGGCGCCCGCGTGTGCTCCCTGTCGCCCGGCGCGATCGACACCCCGCAGACGCGGAGGGAGGCGGCGCGGAACGAGTCGGTGCGACAGCTCATCCAACGCACGCCGCTGGGCCGCACCGGCCGATGCGAGGAGGTCGCCGCGGTCGCCGCGTTCCTGCTGTCGGACGAGGCGAGCTACCTGACCGGTGTCGACATCGTCGTCGACGGCGGTCTGTGCGCCGCCGTACAGGACGAGTGACAACGGTGCGACCGGACCGGTTCACGTCAGGCCGCGTCGCATGGCGTCGGCGACGACCTCGCCGATGAGGACGGCGGTGGCCGCCGGGCCCCGCAACGGGGGCGCGGGCAGGATCGACGTGTCCGCGACCCGCAGTCCCGCGACACCGTGCACCCTGCCGTAGGAGTCGACGACGGCCCGCGGATCGTCGGCGGGGCCCATGGGCGCGGTGCCGCAGGTGTGATGGGACGTGCCGAGCCGCCCGAGGATCCACCGGTCGAGCAGACGGTCGTCGTTCAGCACCTGCGCCACCGGTTCCGTGAGCCCGTCGGAGAGCTCCCCGAAGTCGTCGGTGCCGACCGACTCGGCGGTGACACGGACCGCTTCGCGCATGGCCCGCCGGTCCCGGGCGGTCGACAGATAGCCGTAGTCGAGGCTCGGAGGCATCGCGGGATCGGCGGAAAGCATGCGCATCCGGCCGCTCAGCCGCGGGGTCTGGACGGAGACGAGGAACGCGAGGGGTGCGAGGGGAGCGCCGGGAACGGACACCCTCCCGCTCGTCAGCCCGGCCATGGGGACGAGGGACTGCAGGATCTCCAGATCGCCCGGGTGACCCCCGTCCGAGGAGGACAGGTGCAGGACGCCGCCGAGCCACGAGCCCGAGGGCTCCGGCAAGGGCCGCCGGGGCACCCACTCCAGGACCACCTGGGGGTGGTCACCGAACCGGGCTCCGACGGCGGGAGCGTCCCTGACGACGGGGATGCCGAGGGCCTCGAGCTCGCGGCGCGGCCCGATCCCCGACAGCTGCAGCAGGTGAGGGGAGCGGAACGCGCCCGCGCAGAGCACGATCTCGCCGCCGAGGACGACCGCGCGGCGTCCGTCCCGCTCCACCAGTACACCGACCGCGCGGCCACGCTCGACGACGACCCTGAGGACCGTACTGTCCCCTTCCACCAGAAGGTTGGGACGGTCGAGCGCGCCCAGCAGGTAGCCGATACCGGTGTTGACGCGCACGCCGTCCACGGCGTTGGACGGCACGGGTCCGAATCCGGGCGGGTCCTGAGCGTTCTTGTCCGGCTCCTCGGGAAAGCCCAGCCTGCGGGCGGCTGCCCGGAACGCGACGGCGGCGGGGTGCCGAAGCTCCGTGCGGCGCACGCGTACCGGCCCGCGATCACCGTGCAGCGCATCGGCGCCGTGGTCGAGGTCGGTCTCCAGAGCACGCAGAAACGGCAGCACCCGCTCGTACGACCAGGCGGCGCCGCCCACGGCTGCCCAGCGGTCGAAGTCGTCCCGCCGGGCACGGACGAAGTACCCGCCGTTGACGGTCGTCGAGCCGCCGAGCCCGTGCCCCCGGACGACCGTGTACGGACGCGTCGGCGTGAGGTGCACGGCGTACGGCCGAAGAGCCGGGTGTCCCGGCTGTGCCCCGGGGACGAGCCGTGCGTCCAGCGACCCGGGTGCGAACGCCGACGGGTGCCGCGGCACCGGACCCGCCTCCAGTACCAGTACCGTGCGGCCGGGGTCCTCGCTGAGCCGGGCCGCGAGGGCGGCGCCGCTGCCCCCGGCGCCCACGACGATGACGTCCGGGGCGCGTGCCAGGCCGCGCCCGTGCTGGGTCGGCTCCATGGGCCAGGGATTCAACACACGCTGACCGCACCGTGCAACGGCCTGTTCCACTGGCCGGGACCGGCGCACGTAACCGGCCTGCCGGTGACCTACCGTCAGTCGCCGATGCCAAGGGAGGGTCGCATGAACGAGCTCCGCACCGCCCTGTCCGAAGGGGCCGCCGCCGAGACGGAGTCCGAGGCCGATCGGGTCGCGGACATGGCCCCGCTGATCGAAGCCGAGGATCTCCTGGAGGAGATCTCCATCGACGGCATGTGCGGCGTCTACTAGGCGCCGCCGTATGACGGAGATGGACCTCGACCGCGCCTGGGGCCTGCATCCGCAGGTCTCGGTGCGGCCGGAACCCTTCGGCGCGCTGCTGTACCACTTCGGTACCCGCAGGCTCTCGTTCCTCAAGGACCGGCGGCTCCTGGCCGTCGTCCAGGCCCTCGCCCACGAGCCCACGGCTCGCGCCGCCTGCCGGGCCGCGGGTCTCGGAGAGGACGAGCTGCCTCGCTACGGCCGGGCCCTCGCCGTCCTCGTCCAGTCGTCGATGGTCGTCGGAAGGACCCCATGAGCGCCCGCATGACCGGTATGCCACGGCTGGTCGACCTGTTCGAGCAGGGGCTCGACGCGCCGATCTGCCTCACCTGGGAACTCACCTACGCCTGCAACCTGGCCTGCGCGCACTGCCTGTCCAGCTCAGGCCGCCGCGACCCGCGCGAACTGAGCACCGCCGAGGCCAAGGCCGTCATCGACGAACTGGAGGCCATGCAGGTCTTCTACGTCAACATCGGCGGCGGCGAGCCCACCGTCCGCGCGGACTTCTGGGAACTCCTGGACCACGCCACGGCCCACCACCTGGGCGTGAAGTTCTCCACGAACGGGGTGCGGATCACCCCCGAAGCCGCCGAGCGCCTCGCCCGCAACGACTACGTCGACGTCCAGATCTCCCTCGACGGCGCCACCGCCGAGGTCAACGACGCGGTGCGCGGGGCGGGTTCGTACGCGACGGCGCTCCGGGCGCTGGAGAACCTGGCTGCCGCGGGGATGCAGAACTTCAAGATCTCCGTGGTCTGCACCCGGCACAACATCCCCCAGCTCGACGCCTTCAAGACCCTCGCCGACCGCTACGGCGCCCAGCTCCGCCTGACCCGGCTGCGCCCCTCCGGGCGCGGCGCCGACGTCTGGGACGAGCTGCATCCCACGGCCGCGCAGCAACGCGAGCTGTACGACTGGCTGTCGGCACACGGCGACGACGTGCTGACCGGCGACTCCTTCTTCCACCTCGCCGCCTATGGGCAGCCCCTGCCCGGCCTCAACCTGTGCGGCGCCGGGCGCGTCGTGTGCCTGATCGACCCGGTCGGCGACGTCTACGCCTGTCCGTTCGCGATCCACGACGACTTCCTCGCCGGGAACGTCCGCGAGGAGGGCGGCTTCCGCGGCGTCTGGCGCGACGCCGAACTGTTCGCGCGGCTGCGCGCCCCGCAGCACGGCGGCGCCTGCGCGTCCTGCGCGTTCTACGACACCTGCAAGGGCGGCTGCATGGCAGCCAAGTTCTTCACCGGGCTCCCGCTGGACGGCCCCGACCCCGAGTGCGTCCAGGGCCACGGCGAGCGGGAGCTGGCCCGACACGACCGGACCCGGGCGCCCAGACCCTCCGGCGACCACTCGCGGCGCGCCCCCGTGGACCTCGCCCTCACCCGGCGTCCCCCGGTGAGCGCCTGCGACGAGAACCCGCTGGCCGGGCTGGACCTCACACCTACCCGAAGCAAGGACACGGCACATGCCTAGGAACCCCTGGTTCGAGACGGTCGCCGAGGCACAGCGGCGGGCCCGCAGGCGGCTGCCCCGTTCGGTGTACGGCGCGCTCGTCGCCGGCTCGGAGCGCGGCCGCACGCTCGACGCCAACCTCGCCGCCTTCGCCGAACTCGGCTTCGCCCCCCGGGTCGTGGGCCACCACGCGGACCGGGACCTGTCCACGACCGTGCTCGGCGTGCCCACCGCGCTGCCCGTGCTGATCTCGCCGACCGGCGTGCAGGCCGTCGACCCCGAGGGCGAGGTGGCCGTCGCCCGCGCCGCCGCGAGCCGGGGCGTCGTCATGGGCCTCAGCTCGTTCGCGAGCCGAAGCGTCGAGGACGTCGCCGCCACCAAGGCCGACGTCTTCTTCCAGCTGTACTGGAGCGGCACCCGCGAGACCATGGTGCAGCGCATGGACCGGGCCAGGGCCGCCGGCGCCAAGGCGCTCATCGTCACCCTCGACTGGTCCTTCTCCCACGGCCGTGACTGGGGCAGCCCCGCCATCCCCGACAAGCTCGACCTCAAGGCCATGCTGCGGTTCGCCCCCGAGGTGCTGCCCAGGCCCGGCTGGTTGTGGAAGTACGCCAGGTCCGGCCGGCTCCCCGACCTGACCGTGCCCAACCTGAGCGCTCCCGGCAGCCCGGCCCCCACCTTCTTCGGCGCCTACGGCGAATGGATGCAGACCACGCCGCCCACCTGGGAGGACGTCGCATGGCTGCGAGCGGAGTGGGGCGGCCCCTTCCTCCTCAAGGGCGTGACCCGGGTGGACGACGCCAAGCGGGCGGTCGACGCCGGTGTGTCGGCGTTGTCCGTGTCCAACCACGGAGGGAACAACCTGGACACCACCCCGGCCACCGTCCGGGTGCTCCCGTCCATCGTGGAAACGGTCGGCGACCAGGCCGAAGTCCTGCTGGACGGCGGTGTCCGCCGTGGCGGCGACGTGGCGAAGGCGCTCGCCCTGGGCGCCCGCGCGGTCCTCATCGGCCGTGCCTGCCTCTGGGGCCTCGCGGCGAACGGACAGGCCGGCGTCGAGAACGTGCTGGACATCATGCGCGGCGGGCTCGACTCGGCCGTCCTGGGCCTCGGACACTCCTCCGTCCACGAACTGGGTCCCGAGGACCTGGTGACACCCCCGGGCTTCCCGCTGACCCTGGGCGGCGCGGACGTGCCGACGGCTCCCGCGACGCCCCCGGCCGGCACCGGGGCACCGGTCGGCTGAGCATGTCGGAGGAAGCCGCGTCCCGAGTGCTGGCCGACACGGTCTGGCCGGCCGTGCCGTCCGGCGCGCTCGTCCTGGTGCCGGTCGGGTCCACCGAACAGCACGGACCGCATCTGCCGCTCGACACCGACACCGTCGTCGCCCACGCCGTCGCGCGGCGCACCGCCGACACCCTCGCCGCGGGACCGAACGGCCCGTTGTCGGTCGCACCGCCCCTCGGCTACGGCGCCAGCGGCGAACACGCGCACTTCCCGGGGACCGTCTCGATCGGGTACGAGGCGCTGCGCGCGGTCATTGTGGAACTGGCCCGCTCGCTGTCCCTGTGGGCGGGCCGCGTCGTGTTCGTCAACGGCCACGGCGGCAACACGGCCGCCCTCGACTCGGCCGTCGCTCTGCTGCGCGCCGAGGGCCACGACCTCGCCTGGACCGGCTGTGCGGTGCCGGGCGGCGATGCGCACGCCGGCCGCACCGAGACCTCTCTGATGCTGCACCTGGCGCCCGAGCGGGTACGACTGGACAGCGCGACCGCCGGTGACACACGACCGCTCGCCGTCCTCCTGCCGGACCTGATGGCGCTCGGAGTCCGCGCGGTCTCGCCCTCCGGCGTGCTCGGCGATCCCGCCGGAGCCTCCGCCGAGGAGGGGCGCCGGGCGTTGGACGCGACGGTGTCCGCGACGGTCCGCCGGATCACCCGGTGGACCGTCGACGACCGGGGCCGCCTGGCCGAACCCGACCGCCCGCCCGGGATATCAGGGACATCAGTGACATCGGGGGCATCCAGGTCATCCGGACGGTCCGGGTCGCCGCAGGCCATGGGCCCATGACGCTTCCCCTCGGCTCCGTGGTCGAGTTCGACCGGCACACCCGGGTGGTCGACGGCGGCCGGGCCCTTCTCGGCGGCTTTCCGACCCGGCTGCTGAAGCTGACCCCGAGGGCGCGCAGACTGCTTGTCGGCCGGAGGCTCCCGGTGCGGGACGCGGCGAGCGCGCTCCTCGCCGACCGGCTGCTCGACACCGGCATGGCCCATCCCGTCGTCGCCTCGCTCCCGACTCCCGCCGACCCCCGGTACACGGTCGTCGTACCGGTCCGCGACCGTGCACGCCAACTGGACCGGCTGCTGGGCAGCATCGGCACGGACGCCCCCGTGATCGTGGTCGACGACGCCTCGCGGCGCCTGGCGGCCGTGGCCGCCGTCGCCGCCCGGCACCGCGCCCGACTGGTCGCCCTGCCCGCCAACGTCGGGCCCGCCGGCGCGCGCAACGCCGGGCTGCGCTGGGTCACCACCCCGTACGTGGTGTTCGCCGACTCCGACATCGTGCTCGACCCCGACACGGTCCCGACCCTGCTGCGGCACTTCGCCGACCCACGGGTCGCCATGGCCGTACCTCGCATCACCGGCCTGTCCACCGCCGCCACGACCTGGATCGAACGGTACGAGAACTCCCGGTCCTCCCTCGACCTCGGCGCCCACCCGGCCTCGGTGCGCCCCGGCACTCCCGTCTCGTGGGCGTCCTCGGCCTGCGTCGTGGCACGGGTCGACGAGTTGGCGGACGGCTTCGACGAGAGCATGCGCGTCGGTGAGGACGTCGACCTGTGCTGGCGGCTGATCGAAGCGGGCCGACGCGTACGCTACGAGCCCACCGTCCGGGCCGCCCACGAACATCGCGTGCGCGTGGGGGACTGGCTGCTGCGCAAGGCCGTCTACGGCACCGGAGCCCAGCCCCTTGCCGAGCGGCACCCCGACTGCATCGCACCTGCCGTGTTCGCCCCGTGGAGCACGGCGTTCGCCGCCGCGCTGCTCGCCCAGCGGCGCTGGTCGGCGCCGGTCGCGGGGGCCGTCCTCGGCGTCGTCGCCGTGCGCATCGCCCGCAAGCTTGACGGGACCGGGCACCCCGGCCGGCTGGCCGTGCGGCTCACCGTCAACGGCGCGCTGGGCACCCTGACGCAGACCTCCGCGCTGCTGACCCGCCACTGGTGGCCGCTCACCGCAGTCGGCTGTACGGTGTCCCGCCGGGTGCGCCGGGCCACGGCGGTCGCCGCCCTGGCCGACGTCGCACTCGAGTACCGGCGTGATCAGGCCACTCTCGACCCCCTCCGCTACGGCATCGCCCGCCGTCTCGACGACCTCTCCTACGGCGCCGGCGTGTGGCTCTCCGCCCTCGAGGGCCGCTCCGTCGCCGCACTGCGCCCCCGCGTCACGCGCCGAGGCCGACGCCCTGTCCCGGTCAGCGGAAAGCGCCCAGCGGGTGCCCGTCCCGCGCCCCGACACTGAGGCCATCCCGCCGCCGGCGACGCGCGGCGCATGCGATGGATCAGTCACCAGGAGGTGTGCGGAGTGACGCATGAAGTGGTCGGCCGTGTAGAGGAGTTGGGCGCCGAACTGGCCGCGCTCGCCGACGAGAACGAGTCACTCGGCAAGCTGAGCGACCGGACCGTCGAACTGCTCAAGTCCGCGGGGGTCATCCGGCTTCTGCAGCCCAAGGAGTTCGGCGGATTCGGTGCCCATCCCCGGGACTTCGCCGAAGCGGTGATGGCGGTCGCCCGGTACGACGGGGCCGCGGGCTGGGTCAGCGGCGTCGTCGGGGTGCATCCCTGGGAGCTGGCCCAGCTGGACCCCCGGCTCGCGCACGAGGTCTGGGACGACAACCCGGACACCTGGATCGCCTCGCCCTACATGCCAGGCGGCATCGCCGAACCGGTGGACGGCGGATACCTCCTCAGCGGACGCTGGCCCTTCTCCTCGGGCAGCGACCACTGCGGCTGGGACTTCCTCGGCGCCCTCCTCGGGGACGGCAAGGGCAGACCGGCGGGGCCGATCACCGTGCTGCACGTCGTGCTGCCCCGCTCGGACTACGAGATCATCGACGGCACCTGGGACGTCGTGGGACTGTCCGGCACCGGCAGCAAGGACGTCGTCGTCGACAAGGCGTTCATCCCCGAGTACCGCACGATCAGGCAGGAGGAGGTCCAGGAGGGAACGGCCGCCGAGGCGGTCGGACTGACCGACACGCTGTACAGACTGCCCTTCAGCTCGATGTTCCCGCTCGGGATCACGGCCGCCGTCATCGGGATCTGCGAGGGCGCGCTCGCCGTTCACCTCGGGCAGCAGCGCGACCGCGTCGCCGTCACCGGCGTCCAGGTGCGCGACGACCCGTACGTCCTCTACGCCGCCGGGGAGGCCGCGGCCGAGATCGCCGCCTCGCGGGTCCAACTCATCGACGGCATCAGCCGGTTGTACGACCAGGTCGAGGCCGGCAGGCCGATCAGTCTGGAGGATCGGGCGAACGTCCGGCGCAACCAGGTTCGTTGCGCCTGGCGGGCCGTCTCCGCCCTCGACGAGATCTTCGCCCGGTCCGGCGGCAACGCGATCCGCCGGGGCAACCCGATGCAGCGGTTCTGGCGGGACGCGCACGTCGGACTCCAGCACATGATCCATGTGCCGGGCTCCGCCTACCACGCGAACGCGCTGGCCGCGATGGGCCTCGAACTGCCCGAACCGATGCGCATCCTGATATGAGCGACGGCGCGTCGCACTCCCGGACGGCGGACGCGCATGCGGTCGAGGGGCGACGGTTCCGCGAAGTCCTGGGCAACTTCCCCACGAGCGTGGTCGCGATCACCACCACGGACGGCGAGGCACGGCCGCACGGCATGGTCGTCGGCACCTTCACCTCGGTGTCGCTCGACCCGCCCCTGGTGTCCTTCCTCGCCGACCGCTCCTCCACGACCCTGCGGACGATCAGGGCCGCGGGCCGCTTCTGTGCCAACGCGCTCGCCGGCAACCAGGAACGCCTGTCACGGCAGTTGGCGACGCGTCCGGCCGGGCAACGGTTCGACGGCGCCCCGTGGCAGGCGTCGGACCTGGGCAATCCCGTGCTGGACGGGATCGTCGCCTGGGTCGACTGCGCGGTGGAGCAGGTCGTCGAGATCGGCGATCACCTGTTGGTCGTCGGGCGGGTACGGGACCTGCGCGTCGAGTCGATGAAGACCCCGCTGCTGTTCTTCCGGAGCGGATACGGCGACTACCTGTCGAGCACGACCGTGCTCATGGACAGGCTCGTCGGCTGGGACGAGATCGGTCGGTAGACACCGGTGGAAACCGGTCCGCACACAAGGAGCCGCAATGAAGAAAGACCTGCACATAAGACTGCAAAGAGTGTCGGCGTGGTGTGGCGTCATCCTCTTCGTGGGATTCCTCGTCGCGTTCGCCGTGGGCCATCTCACGCCGCCCATGAGCCCGACGGAGAGCCCCGAGGACGTCGTCGCCTTCCTCAAGGACCACCGCACGGGAATCCTCACCTGTGTCGCCCTGATGGTTCTGCTCGTCCCGTTCGAGTATCCGTACGTCGTCGTGACGAGCATGCAGCTGCGCCGGGTCGAGGGCGGCTGGGGGCTGCTGTCCATGATCCAGCTCACCACGGGCGTGGTGGCGCCGATCGGCTTCTTCTTCCCGCTCGCGATCCTCGCCGCCGCGGCCTACCGGCCGGAGGCCCACTCCGTCGACGTCCTGACTGCGATGGTCGACACCTTCTGGCTCATGTTCGTGGGCAACGCCTGCATATTCGTGCTCCAGGTCTGGTCGATCGGATACGCCGCGTTCATCGACCACACCCGGGAGAAGCCGCTCTTCCCACGCTGGTACGGCTGGCTCAGCGTCGTGCTGGGAGTGACGCTCATTCCGGGCGCCTTCGTCTTCCTCAACCAGGACGGGCCGCTCGCCTGGAACGGACTGCTCGCCAACATCGTCCCCTCGATCGCGTACGCCCTGTGGAAGATCGCCACGCCGTACGTGCTGCTGAAGGCGATCACGAACGAGGAGCAGGAGCCGGCCGGGAAGCCGGACACCGAACCGGTGACCGTGTAGAACGGCCCGACACGCCTGTGGCCCCGCGGTAGTCGTCGTACGGCCACAGGCATGTGTGCGGCTAGACCGAGAGCGCGAATCCGCCCGTCACCCGCAGCGTCTCCCCTGTGACGAAGGACGCCCTCGACGAGACCAGATACAGCAGCGCCTCGACGATGTCCTGCTCCCGGCCCTCCTGCCGCAGGATCTGCTCCCCGAGGACACGATCGGCCTCGGCCGGGGACAGCTGGGCCCGTACGGCGTCGGTGAAGATCAGGCCCGGCGCGATCGCGTTCACCCTGATGCCGTCGGCGGCGAACTCGCGAGCGAAGGACACCGTCAGGCCTCGCACGGCGAGCTTGGACACGCCGTAGACGCTTCGGTTCGCGTAGGCCGCCGCCGACGAGATGTTGACGATGGAGGCGCCGGCGCGGCCCTTCATCGCCTCCCGGGCCGCGAGCGAGCAGATGACGACGCCCATGACGTTGACGTCGAGCACCCGCCGGACAGCGGCCAGGCCGAGTTCGGTGAACGGTCTGTTGTAGGCGGCGTGCAGGCCGGCGTTGTTGACCAGGACGTCGAGTCCGCCGTGGCGTTCGGCGACCTCGCGCACGACGGCGTCGACCGCGGCCTCGTCGGCCACGTCACAGGCGACTCCGCTCGCGCTGCGGCCCTTGGCGGTGAGTTCCGCCGCCGCCTTGGTCGCGGCGGCGCCGTCGATGTCGGCGAGCACGACATGCGCGCCGAGGGCCGACAGCGCGTCGCCGAACGCCTTGCCGAAGCCTCGGCCGCCCCCGGTGACGAGGGCGACCTTGCCCCGGTGCGCTGTGGTGTCGGGCATGGCAGACCTCACCTCGGTCCGAAGCGCTGGCCGGCGTCGAGGCGCAGGCACTGGCCGTTCAGCATGGGGTTGTCGACGACGGCCAGTGCCAGCTTGGCGAACTCCTCCGGTCGGCCCAGGCGTCGTGGGAACGCGGCGTCCTTCACCAGCGCGGCCCGCGTCTCGGCGGGGATCCTCTCGGTGGCGCCCGTCTCGAACAGGCTGGGCGCGATGGCCACGACGCGGATGCCGAGCGAGCCGAGGTCGCGGGCCATGGTGAGACTCATCCCGGCGATCGCCGCCTTGGCCGCCGAGTAGGCGACCTGGCCGATCTGCCCCTCGAAGGCGGCGATCGAGGACGTGTTGACGATGACGCCCCGTTCGCCGTCAGGCTCCTCGGGCTCGTTGCGGCTCATGTGCGCGGCGGCCAGCCGGCTGATGTTGAAGGTGGCGACGGCGTTGAGGTCGAGCACCCGGCGGAAGGTCTCCAGGTCGTGCGGCCCGTCCTTGCCGAGTGTGCGCCGCACGCTGCCGCCGCCCGCCGTCGTGACCGACACATGCAGCCCGCCGAGCGCCTCGACGGCGGCGTCCAACGCGCTTGCGGTCGCCTCGAAGTCGGTCACGTCGACGGGATGGAAGCTTCCGCCGAGCGCGGCGGCGGCCTCCTTCCCGGCCGATGCCGGACGGTCGAGCACGGCGACCTCGGCGCCGCGGGCCGCGAGCAGCTCGGCGGTGGCCCGGCCCATGCCGGAGGCGCCGCCGAACACGACGGCCTTCTTGCCCTTGATCTCCATCGGGAACCTTTCGGATCTTTCCGCTCAGGCGGACGCGGGAACCGGTCGCAGGAGGGCGCACAGCCGGTCGCGGTGCACGGCGGCGTCGCCGTACAGCACGCTGTCGGCCCTGGCGCGGCGCAGGTGGAGGTGGAGGTCGTGCTCCCAGGTGAAGCCGATGCCGCCGTGCAGCTGGAGCGCCCGGCCCGCGACCTCGCCGGCCCCGGCCGAGACGTACGAGGCGGCGGCACAGGCCGCCCGGGCGGCGTCGTCGGCGCGGGCGTCGGCCGCCATCGCCGCGTGGTGTGTGGCGGCGCGGGAGGCGTGGACGAGCAGTGCCATGTCGGCGCACGCGTGCTTGACGGCCTGGAAGGCGCCGATCGGCCGCCCGAACTGCACCCGGGCACGGGTGTGTTCGACCGTGAGCTCCACCATGCGGTCCATCACCCCGAGCGCGTCGGCGCACCGCAGCAGCGACGCCTCGTCGAGCAGCCGCTGGATCTCGGCGGGTCCGCAGTCGAGGCGGCACTCGCGGGGGACGCGTACGCCCGCCAGTCGGACCTCGTGGAACGAGCGGGTCGGGTCGAGGACGCGTTGCCGCCGGACCGTGACCCCCGGGACCTCGCGGTCGACGAGGAACGACGCCGGGACGCCGTCCTGGAGCGCGGTGACGAGCAGCCGGCGGGCACCGCCCGCGTCCTGCACGGCCGTCTTCACCCCGTCGAGGACGAACGCGTCGCCATCGGCGCGGGCCGTGGAGCGGACGCCGTCGAGTGTCCACGGGAGGCGAGGTTCGGCGAAGGCCCAGGTGGCCCGGTCCGATCCGGCCACGAGCGCCGACAGCACCTCGGCCCGCAGCCGGGGCGGCCCCCAGGCGGCCAGTGCCCGGCCGACGATCGCGGTGGGCACGAACGGACCCCGCCCGAGCGCCCGCCCGATCTCCTCGGCGACGAGCGCGAGTTCCACCACGCCCTGGCCCGCGCCGCCGTACTCCTCGGGTACGGCCAGTCCGGGCCACCCGAGGTCCGACATCAGCTGCCACACGTCGGGGTCGACGTCCTGGTCGGCGTCCAGCCACGCCCGGACGCGCTCGATCGGGGCCCGGCCGGCCAGCAGGGCGCGCGACGCCTCGCGCAGCATGGCCTGCTCCTCGCTGAGCTCGAAGTCCATCACAACAAGGTATCCTCTTTCCATGGCGTGGTCGAGCTGAACTGCCTGATTATCGCCCGGACTAACGGTCGACCGTTGAATTGAGTACGCTGAATTTCATGGCTGACGCCGTACTCCTGTCCGGACCCCTGGATGCCGCCGTCCCACGTCCCGACTCCTCGGCCTCACCCGGGAGGAGATGGACGTCTGGGCGCTGCGCTCCCACGAGCGGGCCGTACGCGCCGTCGACGAGGGCCGGTTCACCGACGAGAGCGTGCTCCATCACGGCAGGCAGCGCCAGCGGCGTCAACGACGGGGCGGCCGCGGTCGTCGTCGCCGATGCGGACCTCGCTGCTGCCCATGGGCTCACTCCCCTCGCGACCGTACGGGCCTGGGCGAGCGTGGGAGTCGACCCCGTCTAGACGGGGCCGGCGCCGATCGCCGCGATCCGCAAGGCCCTCGACCGCGCCGGGCTGGGCGTCGACGACGTCGACCTCTTCGAGGTCGACGAGGCGTTCGCCGCAGTGGCCGTGGCCGCCACCCGGGAGCTGGGCCTCGATCCGGAACGGGTCAACCCGTTCGGCAGCGGATGCAGCCTCGGCCACCCGATCGGGACCACCGGCACCCGTATGGTCGTCACCCTGGCGCACGAGCTGCGCCGACGCGGCGGCGGGACCGCGGTCGCGGCCATGTGCGCGGGCGGCGCGTGCCTCAGCGTGCCGCCCAGCTGACCGCCTTGGTCTGCAGGTACTCGTCGAGCCCGAACGCGCCCCACTCCCGGCCGAGTCCGCTCTGTTTGTACCCGCCGAACGCGGTCCGGGGACTCACCCCGGCGCTGCCGCCGTTGATGGTGACGCCCCCGGCCCGGACCCGGGCGGCGATCTCGTACGCGGCCACGGTGTCGGCGCTCCACACGGCGCCGGCGAGACCGTAAGGGCTGTCGTTGGCGATCCGTACCGCCTCCTCGTCGGTGCGGAACGGGATGACGACGCCGACGGGCCCGAAGAACTCCGTGCGCGCGACGGTCATCTCGTTGGTGACGTCGACGAACAGGGTGGGTTCGAGGAAGTGCCCCCGGTCGAGAGCGGCCGGCCGGCCGCCGCCGCAGACCAGACGCGCTCCTTCCTCCTCGCCGACGCGGATCAGCTTCTCGACCTTGTCCCGCTGCGCCTCGCTGATCAGCGGGCCCATGGTGGTGGACGGGTCGGCCGGGTCGCCCACCTTGACCCGGGCCAGGCCCTCGGCCAGCCGGGCGACCAGTTCGTCGTGGACGGACTCGTGCACCAGCGTGCGGGTCAGCAGGGAACAGCCCTGGCCGGCGTGGGTGGTGATGCCCGCCAGTGCGGACCGCACGGCGCCGTCGAGGTCGGCGTCGGCGCGGACGATGGCGGCCGACTTGCCGCCGAGTTCGAGGACCACCTTCTTCAGCGAGGCCGCGGCCTGGGCGTAGACCGTGCGCCCGACCGTGTCCGAGCCGGTGAAGCTGACGAGGTCCACCAGGGGATGGGTGGTGAGTTCACGACCGGCTTCGATGTCGCCGGTCACGATGTTCAGCACACCCGGAGGCAGACCGGCGGCGTCGGCGAAGTCGCCGATCAGCAGGGACTCCAGCGGGGTGGCGGGCGCCGGTTTCAGCACGGCCGTGCAGCCTGCCGCGAGGGCCGGGATCACCTTCATCATGCTGAGGAAGAAGGGGAAGTTGTAGGCGGAGATCAGGGCGCACACACCGAACGCCTCGCGTCGCAGCACCCCTTGGGAGATGCCGATGCCCGGCGCGACCGTCGGGTCCATCGGGCGCTCCCAGGCGAAGGCCGGCATCACCCGCTCGGCCGTGTCGCGCAGATGCGCCACCGGAACCCGGGTCTGCAGGGACTCGGCCAGGGAACGCACCGAGCCGGCCTCGGCCATGTTGACAGCGGCCAGCTCGGGGAGCCGGCGCTCCATCTCCTCGGCCATGCGCAGCAGGATCGCGGCCCGCTCGCCGGGCCTCATCCGGGGCCACGGACCCTCGTCGAAGGCGCGCCGCGCCGCCTCGACGGCCAGGCGCACATCCGCCGAAGAGGAGCCGGGGACCTCCGCGACGATCTCCTCCGTCGCCGGATTGCGGACGAGGATGCCGGTCTCCGACCGGCCGTCGGTCCGGCGGCCGTCGATGTAGAGCTGCGAAGAGAACGCGTACGCCGTCGTCATGTGCGGGTCTCCTGACCGTCAGCAGGATGCGTCCATTTAAGTGTACTGAATTGCATGCGCTCGGGAAGGGTGGCGCCGCGCGATCTTGTGTCAGCCGCTTGTCAGGTTCTTGGGTGGTAGACGTCAGGTTATTTCGTATGCTGAATTATTGACTAGACCGATCGGTACAGCTAACTTCGGCGTCATCCGCGGGTTGCGTTTCTGGCATGCGAACGACGAGGTTCGAAAGAGGTACCGCCTGTGTTCAAGGAATTTGTCGTGTCCGGCGATTCGCACATCATCGAGCCGGTCGATCTTTTCAAGACCCGACTGCCCAAGAACCTTCGCGAGAGGGCTCTCTGGGAAGAGGAGTTCACCCTCGAGGAGCCGATCGTTCCCGGCGGCCACACGGAGTTCAAGAAGCTCCACACCATCGGGTTCGACGGCTGGACCATCTCCAAGTACCGCCAGCTCGGCGGGGAGACCCCGGACGGCGATCCGGAGCACATCATCCGGGACATGAACATCGACGGCGTCGACGCCTCGGTCATGTTCCCCAATCTCTCGCTGTTCGTCCTGTTCACCGACGACCACGAGCTGTCCATGGCCCACGCCCGGGTATGGAACGACTACCTCGTCGAGCGGTACCTGCCCTACAAGCAGCGGCTGCGCCCGACGGCGGCGATCCCGCTGACGAACGTCCCCGAGGCCGTGGCGGAGATCGAGCGGTGCGCGAGGCTGGGCCTCGGGGCGATCCTCCTCCCGGAGATCCCGCCGCTGCCCTACTACGCCCGGGAGTACGACCCGGTCTGGGCGGCCGCGCAGGCGCACGGGCTGCCGGTCTTCATCCACGTGGCCACCGGCGGCGTGAAGGTCAAGGAGGAGGTGTCCGAGACGGCGGTGACCGTCCGGGGCCTGATGAACGCCATGAACATGGGCAAGGGCAACCTGACCGACGACATGGTGGCCGGCCGGACCATGGGCAGCGCGGTCGGCTCGGCCGTGGCAGGTCCGCAGGGCATCATCGCCAGCCTCGTCGGCGGCGGCGTGTGTGAGCGCTTCCCCGACCTGCACTTCAACCTGATCGAGTACACGGCCGGCTGGCTGGTCTCCTTCATGGGCTACATGGACAAGGCGTGGAAGACCGGCACCGGCCAGGACCCCGACTGGTGGCTCGGCTTCTGGGACGACAACCGTCCCCCGACCGAGCAGCCCTCCATGGGACGGCTGTTCGCGATCAACGACAAGTGGCCCTACCCGCTCAAGCCCACGGACTACGTCCGCCGCCAGATCCATGTGCAGTTCGCGGACGACCCGACCGCCGTCAAGGCCCGCCACATCACCGGCCTCTCGACGGTCATCTGGGGCAACGACTACCCGCACGCCGAGGGCACCTTCCGCGACAGCGCCGAGTGCATCGCGGAGAATTTCGAGGATGTCCCGGACGAGGACCGCGCGGCCATCCTCGGCGGCACGCTCGCCGACGTCGTGCACTTCGACAAGAGCAAGAAACTCGCGCCGCTGCCCCAGGACGCGTGAGCCGATCCCGGCAAGCGGCTCAAGCCACGGACCGGCCCCGGAGCATCCGCGCTCCGGGGCCGGTCGCTTCCGCGCCGCGTAGGTCAGAGGCGTCGTGGCGCGTCCGGCGCCGCGCCGATCAGGGCGAGGGCGGCCCGGGCGTACGCGGCCCGCCGCCTCGGGCTGACCAGGAAACTCGGGGGCGCGAAGTAGCCGACGTCGCGGGGGAGCGATCCGGCGCGGTGGGCGAGGGCGTCCTTGGCCTCCGCGGTCGTCCCGCAGACGGCGATCTCGGTGACCATCTCGTCGGTGACCGCCCGGGCCATGGCGTCGGTGTCTCCCGCCCGGAACGCGGCCCGCAGCTCGGCGACCGGTTCCTCCCAGCCGTGGTGGGCCACATAGGGGTCGTACGTCTTCACCGTGAGATAGAAGGCGATCATCCGGCGCGCGTCGGCGACGGCACGCTCGGGCGCGGAGTCGTCGACTGCCGTGATGATCCAGCCGTGTTCGAGGAACCGGGCCCCGGGGGCGGCGCCGCTCGCGCCGCGCTCGACCGAGGGCCGTACGACGTCGTTCCACCAGGAGGAGGTGAACAACCCGTGCCCGACGACCCCGTCGGCGACCCGTCCCGCGGTGGCGGCCATGCGGGTGTTGAACGCGGCGAGCAGAACGGGGATGTCCAGCCGGCCGAGCACGGGCGCCCGTACATCGGCGTCGAGTGCGTAGAACTCGCCGGAGTAGCGGACGTGTTCGCCGTTCTCCGCGTGCAGCCAGGCCCGCACCGCACCGACGGTCTCGGCGATCCGGTGCACGGGACGGTCGGCGGGCACGCCCAGCCAGTCGCGGTTGATCCGGAACGCGGCGCTGCCCAGGCCGAGGAAGAGCCGACCCGGCGCCCGGGCGTGCAGTTGGCGCAGGGCGGTGGCATGCGCGTACGGGGTGCGGGCGAAGGCGTAGGCGATAGCGGGGCCCGCCAGGGCGTGTTCCGTGTTCGCCACGATGTCGGCCACGGTGAGGTAGGCGTCGTGGTCGGCGAACTCCCCGGCGCAGAAGGCGCCGACACCCGCCTGCTCGGCCTCCCGCGCGACGTCCCGGCCGGGCCAGGGCATGCCGAACCGCATGAGAGCCTCCTCTTTCATCATCCCCTAAAAAAAGTACACTTATTTAGGGGAGGGTAGGGGAGCGTCAGCGGAGTGTCCACTGTCCGCGCGGCACCGCGGAGCGGTCGATCCCGGCCTTCCCGATCGGGTTGCCGAGCTGTGTGTACGACAGCCCGCCGCGCAGTGCCTGGGTGCGGGTCGCGTCGAGCGACTCCCAGATGGCGCGGACGGTCCCCTGGATCGCGGCCGGTGGTTTGGCCGCGATGATCCGGGCGATCTCGTCGGCCCGGGCCCACAGGCGTTCGCGCGGGAGCACCTCGCTGACCAGGCCGATCTGCAGGGCGCGCGCGGCCGACACACGCTCGTCCAGCCCGAGCAGCGCGATGCGCAGCGCCTCGCCGAGCGGGACGCGGCGGGCCAGGCCGATCGGCTCCAGGGCCGCGGTGAGTCCGTAGCTGACGTGCGGGTCGAAGAATGTCGCGTCCTCGGAGCAGATCAGGATGTCGGCCTCGTTGAGCCAGTAGAAGGCGCCGCCGGCGGCCATGCCGTGCACCGCGCACACCAGGGGTTTCCATACCTGGTTGAGCTTCGGCGAGAGGTGCTCGCCGGGGTCGGTCTGCGACCAGACGTTGGGATGGCGGTCGATGCCCTCCTTCACGTCCATGCCCGTGCAGAAGGCACGCTCACCGGCGGCGCGCAGGACGACGACGTGCACCTCGTCGTCCGTCCTGGCGGTGTGCCAGAGGGCGGAGAACTCCTCCAGCATCCGCTGGTTGAAGCCGTTCATGGCCTGGGGCCGGTTCAGGGTGATCGTGGCGACGTGGTCGGTCACCTCGAACAGGACGGTCTCGAGATCCATCCGGCAACTCCGTTCTCGACGCGATCGAGGTAAGTAGTATACTTTTTTTGGGTTGATCGGCACAGTTGCTCAACACAGTCACTCGGCACCATGAGAACCGCGGAGGACGCTGCGATGAGGCCACGCGTGGGGCAGATGCTCGCCAGTACGGTCGACACGACGGCGGTGATCGTCGTGCGATGCCCCGACGAAGAGGTGGAGATCACCTGCGGTGGCACGGCCATGGCCGAGGGGAGCGGGACGGGCCCCGCGACAACCGGCGCCCCCGATCCCGAACTGATGGGCGGTTCGCTGCTGGGCAAGCGGTACGCCGACGACGACCTCGGTCTCGAACTGCTCTGCACCAGGCCCGGACCGGGCACCCTGGCCGCGAACGGCGTCGCACTGCCGATGAAGAGCCCCAAACCGCTCCCGGCCTCGGACTGAGAGGGCGGGAACGAGCCCATGAACCTATCGATGCTCCTGGACATGGGCGCCGAGGGTTTCGGCGACCGGGTGGTGATAGGACGCGCGAACGACGGGCTGACGGCCCGGCGGCTGCGCGAGCTGTGCATCGGCGGAGCCCACGCCGTGCGCACCGCCGGTGCCGACGCGATCGTGTACCTCGCGGCGAACGGGCCGGCCCTGCCGGTCGCGCTGTTCGCCGCGGCTCGCGCCGGAGTCCCCCTGGTCCCGGTCAACTACCGGCTGGGCGACGAACAACTCGACGCGCTCCTCGCGAACCACCCCCGGGCACTGGGCATCGCCGGCCCGGAGCACGGCGCGGCGCTGAGCCGCGCGGGACTGCCGGTGTGCGGTCCCGCCGACTGGCTCGCCCGGGCCGCGGCGAACGCCGGCCGTCCCGTCGACGAGGATCCGGCACCGCCCGGCTCCCCGGCCGTCCTGATCTACACCAGCGGGACGACGTCCGCGCCGAAGGGCGTGGTCCTGCGCCACCACAACCTGGTGTCGTACGTCCTGGGCACGGTGGAGTTCGCCGGAGCCGACCCCGGTGAGGCGGCCCTGGTCAGTGTCCCGCCGTATCACATCGCCGCCGTGTCGAACGTGCTGACGAACCTGTACGCGGGGCGCCGGACCCTGACCCTCGACCAGTTCACGCCCGAAGGCTGGCTGGGCCTGGTACGGGAGCAGCGGGTCACCCACGCCATGGTGGTGCCGACGATGCTCGCCCGTCTGATGCACGGCGAGGGGCTGGACCGGTCCGTCCCCTCGCTGCGCACGCTCGCCTACGGCGGGGCCCGGATGCCGGTGCGGGTGATCGAGACCGCCTTGTGCGAGTGGCCGCACGTGGACTTCGTGAACGCCTACGGGCTGACGGAGACGTCGTCCACCATCACCGTCCTGGGTCCGGGCGAGCACCGGACGGCCGTCGCGAGCGGCGACCCCGCGGTGCGCGCCCGGCTCGGTTCGGCCGGTCTGCCGGTGCCGGGTGTCGAACTGGAGGTCCGGGCGCTCTCCGGTCAGGCCGTGGCACCGGGGGAGAGCGGGCAGATCTGGGTGCGCGGCGAACAGGTCTCGGGCGAGTACGCGGGGCAGGGCTCCGCGGTCGACGAGCGGGGCTTCTTCCACACCCGAGACCGTGGCCGTGTCGATGCCGACGGCTACCTCCACATCGAGGGCAGGGCCGACGACACGATCATCCGCGGCGCCGAGAACATCGCCCCCGCCGAGATCGAGGACGTCCTGCTGCGCCATCCGGACGTGCTCGACGCGGTCGTCGTCGGAGTCCCCGACGAGGAATGGGGCCAGCGGATCGAGGCCGTGGTCGTCACCCGGAGCGGCGCGGAGATCGACGGCGCGGCGCTGCGGGCCGAGGTCCGCGACACCCTGCGCGGCTCGAAGACCCCGGACCGCATCACCTCCTGGCCCGAACTGCCCCGCACCGCGACGGGCAAGCTCGTACGCCGTGACATCGTCGCGGCCCTGACCGCACACCGCCGCCCGGCCTCCGACAGACAGGGATGAGCCCGTGAGCACCGTTGCGAACAGCACGCGCCTGATACCGGAGTTGACGGAGCGCACGGCCGTGGCGCTGCGCACCTGGGTCCCCGATGCCACGGTGACCGGTGTCGAGCCGCTCACCGGCGGTACGTCGAGTCTCACCTTCGTGGCCTCGCTGTCGGGCGCACCGGCCCGGTACGAGCGCGTCGTGCTGAAGGTGGCCCCGCCCGGTCTGGCGCCGGTCCGCAACCGGGACGTGCTGCGCCAGGCGCGGATCATGGACGCACTGGCCGACCGGATCGGGGTGCGGGTGCCGACGGTCCTGTTCCATGACGCGGGCGCGCCACCGGAGATCCCGCCCTTCGTGGCCATGGAGCTGGTGCAGGGGCAGTGCGTGGAGCCGGTCCTGGCGCGGCGCGGGACGCTGCCCGTCGGCCGGGTCCGCTCCCGTGCGCTCGACGCGGCCCGGATGCTGGCCGCCCTGCACCGGGTGGACCCGCGCAGCACGGCGCTGGCGGCGGAACCGGTCGTCACGCTCGCCGCCGAGATCGACCGCTGGAGCACCGCGTTCACGACGGTCCCCGCCGATCTGCGCGCAGGCCATGAGGCGGTCGCGGCGCGGCTGCACGCCACGACGCCGGCCGCGATGACCCCGGTGTTCACCCATGGCGACTACCGGCTGGGCAACACGCTCTGCGACGCGGACCGGGTCGACGCGATCATCGACTGGGAGCTCTGGTCGGTCGGTGACCCCCGGGTCGACCTGACCTGGCTGACCTTCTTCAGCGACGAGGCCCGGCACCCGGCGGCCCCGTCGGACGAGCCCACCGGGATGCCCACCCGGGCCGAACTCCTCGCCGCCTACCAGGAGATCCGGGGCGAGCCGCTCCACGACATGGACTGGTTCGAGGCGCTGACCAAGTACAAGGAGTCCGCCGCCACCGCCCTGCTGATCAAGCGGGGGAGGAAAGCCGGGCGGCTGACGGACATGCACCGGCGCATGCTGCCCGCGCTGCCGGTGCTGCTCCAGGACGCGCTGGAACTACTGGACCGGCCGGACAGGCCCTAGTCCCACGGGGTCAGTACAGCCCGCCGTCCACCCGGATCAGCGAACCGGTGGTGTAGCCGGAGGCGTCGCTCGCGAGGTACAGCGCCGTGCCGATGATCTCCTCGGGCCGCCCCGGCCTGCCGATCGCGCTGCGCGTGCTCCGACGCTTCTCCTCGGGCCAGGCTTTGGAGACGTCGGTGAGGAACGGACCGGCCGAGATGGTGTTGACGCGCACCTTCGGGCCGTACTCCAGGGCGAAGACGGTGGTCAGCGCATTGAGCGCGGCCTTGGCGCCGGCGTACGGCCCGAACCGCGGCTGCGGGAACAGCGCGCCCGAGGACGAGACGTTGATGATCGAGCCGCCGTCTCCCTCGGCCATCCGCCGTCCGATCAGCGAGGCGAGCCGGAACGGGCCCTTGAAGTTGACCGCGACCACTTTGTCGAACAGCTCCTCGCCGGTCTCCGCCGACGAGGGCGCCAGCGGGGACATACCGGCGTTGTTGACGAGGACATCGACCTTCCCGAACTCCTCGTACGCGGTGTCGGCCAGCCGACCGAGGTCGTCCCAGCGGCCCACGTGCGCGGCGACCGGCAGGGCGCGTCGGCCCAGGTCGCGGACCTCCTCGGCGGCGGCCTCGCACGCGTCGAGCTTGCGGCTGGCGATGACGACATCGGCGCCCGCGGCGGCGAAGGCCCGCACCATCTCCAGGCCCAGGCCACGGCTTCCTCCGGTGACGAGAGCGACCTTGCCGGACAGGTCGAACAGGTCCGACGCGGCGACGGACCCGCTCATGCGTTCACCTGGCCCGAGAGGTTGTCGTCCGTGACGATGTGCGCGTACCGCTTGCGGGCCGCTTCCAGCTTGGGCGGGATGTGCTCGCTGGGGAACAGCCCCTCGGCCGGCCGGTAGTTCCTCAGCAGTTGCTTGGCGATCGTGGTGCGGTGCACCTCGGTCGGTCCGTCGGCGAGGGCGAGGTTCGGGGCGGCCATCCACCACTTCGCGAGCGGGAGTTCGCCCGTGGTGCCGAGGGAGCCGTGCAGATGCACCGCCCGCTGGACGATGTCGTGCAGCACCTTGGCCGTCTGGACCTTGCACATGGCGATCTGGGTGCGGGCCGCGCCGTGCGGCTGCGTGTCGATGATCCAGGCGGTGTGCAGGACGAGCAGCCGGAACTGCTGCAGCTCCACCCAGGAGTCCGCGATGAACTGCTGCACCGCCTGCTTCTCGGCCAGCAGGGTCCCCTGCGTCCGGCGGGACAGCGCCCGCTCGCACATCATGTCGAAAGCACGCGTGCACTTGCCCACCGTCCGCATGGCGTGGTGCACCCGGCCGCCGCCGAGGCGGGCCTGGGCGACCTCGAAGCCCTCGCCGGGACCGCCGAGCATCGCGTCGAGCGGGACCCGGACCCGGTGGTAGCGGAGGTAGGCGTGGATGCCCTCGTCCAGGGACTCGCGCTCGTCCATGGTGCCGACGTTGCGCTTGATCTCGATGCCGGGCGTCTCGGCCGGGACGATGAACATCGACATCCGGGCATGCGGGGGAGCGTCGGGGTCGGTGACGGCCATGACGATGAGGAAGGCCGCGTACCGGGCGTTGGAGGAGAACCACTTCTCCCCGTCGATCACCCACTCTCCCCCACTCTCGGCTTCGCTCGAGCGGGAGGTGCCCCCACGCTCCCGCCAGGCGCGGCACACGAACTCCTTGGGATCCGCACCGGCTTGGGGCTCGGTCATCGAGAACGTCGAGACGATCTCGCCGTCGAGCAGCGGCCGCAGATACCGGGCCTTCTGCTCCTCGGTGCCGAACATGGCGAGGATCTCGGCGTTCCCGGTGTCCGGGGCCGCGGTGCCGAAGACGGTCGGGGCCCAGTAGGAGCGGCCGAGGATCTCGTTGAGGAGGGCGAGCTTCACCTGGCCGAAGCCCGGCCCGTCCAGTTCGGGGCCGAGATGGCAGGCCCACAGGCCCTGCGCCCGGACCTGCTCCTGGAGCGGCCGGAGGATCGCGCGGGCCTTCTCGTTGCGGGTGTCGTACGGGTCGCCTCCGTGCGGGAAAAGGAGGTCGAGCGGCTCGACCTCCTCACGTACGAAGGCCGCCGCCCAGTCCAGCCTGGCCTGGAACTCGGGGTCGATCGAGAAATCCAGCATGCCGAAAACAGTATACTTTTTAGCCCTCCCGGTCCATACTCGACCCGTCGGTTCGCTAATTGGGTATGCGCAATGAAGATCAAACTCGGAGGGGTTGGTCCGATGCAGAGGCCGATGGAGGGCGTGCGGGTCCTCGAGGTCGCGCAGTTCACCTTCGTCCCGGCGGCAGGCGCCGTGCTCGCGGACTGGGGTGCCGACGTGATCAAGATCGAGCACGCCGAACGCGGCGACGCCCAGCGGGGGCTGATCCGGGTGCTCGGGTACGAGGCCGCCAGCGCGGGGTCGTCGTTCTTCCCGATCATGGAAGGGCCCAACCGCGGGAAACGCAGCGTGGGCCTCGCGCTGGAGAAGCCGTCCGCGCGCCGGGTGCTGGAGGAACTGATCCGCGGGAGCGATGTGTTCCTCACGAACTTCCTGCCCGAGGCGCGGGCGAAGCTGCGCATCGACGTCGAGGACGTCCGGGCGATCAACCCCGACATCATCTATGTCCGCGGCAGCGGCTTCGGCACGCGCGGGGAAGAGGCGGGCAAGGGCGGCTACGACAGCACGGCCTTCTGGGCGCGCGGCGGCAGCGCTGCCGGGGTCACTCCGCCCGACGCGGACCGGATGAACCGGATGCCGGCCGGCGCCTACGGCGACTCGATGGGCGGCATGACCATCGCCGGCGGCGTTGCCGCCGCCCTCTACTCCCGTGCCATGACCGGGCGGCCCTCCGTCGTGGACGTGTCGTTGGTCGGTGTCGGCGCCTGGGCGACGCAGTTCACGGTCAACCTCGCCCTGATGAGCGGCGGGCCGCTTCCGGTGAACACCCCGCCCCGGCACGGTTCGGCCACCAACCCGCTCATCGGCGCCTACCGCACCTCGGACGGCCGCTGGATCGAGCTGGCGATGCTGCAACCCGGCCGGTACTGGGCGGAGTTCTGCAAGCTGGCCGGCCGCGAGGAGCTCAGCGGCGACGAACGCTTCGACAGCACCGAGAAGCTGATGGCGAATGCCGCCGAGGCCGCCGGGATCGTCGCCGATCTCATCGCCTCCCGCCCCTACGCCGAGTGGGTCGAGATCCTCTCCCGCGGGGCGGGCCAGTGGGCGGCCGTGCAGAACGCCTGGGAGGTCGGTCAGGATCCCGCCCTGCGCGCCAACGGCCTCATCGCCGCGGTCGTGGACGCCGACGGCGTCGACCGTGAACTGGTCGCGAACCCGGTCCAGTTCGACGAGAGCCCGGTCTCCCTGACCCGGGCGCCGCAGTTCGCGGAACACACCGACGAGGTCCTGCGCGAGCTCGGCCTGAGCGAGGACGAGCTGATCGCGCTCAAGATCGACGGCGCGGCGACGTGAGACGAACGTGCGACGTGATGGTCGTACGACGTGACGGCGTACGACGAGAGGAGCCGTGTTGAGCAGGACACTCGAACCCGACGGAAGCCATGACGGTGTCCCCGCCTACCACTTCGACAACCGGCTCGGCGGGCCGGTCCTCAGCCATCAGCAGCGATGGGACGAGATCGCCGCCACCCACTCCGGGTTCCGCAGCACCATCGCCCGCGGCTACTGGGTCGTCACGGACGGCCCGGAGGTACAGCAGGCGCTCCAGGACTGGCGGACGTTCTCCAACAAGTCGGTGACGGTGCTCGAACCGGAGCCGAAGTTCCTGTGGATACCGGAGATGCTCGATCCGCCCGTGCACTCCGTGTGGCGCCGGCTCCTCGGGCGCTACTTCTCTCCGGGTGCCGTCGCCGCCCGTGAACCGGAGGTCCGCCAGGTCGCGGCCGAGATGATCGACGCGCTGAAGGAACGCGACGGCGCCGACGTGCTCGACGAGTTCGCACGCCGCTTCCCGACGCTGATCTTCATGCGGCTGATGGGACTGCCCGAGGACGACCTCCCCACCTTCCTCGCCTGGACCCACGAACTGCTGCACCTGCCGCACAGCGAAGACCCGGACGGCAGCAGGCAGATGAGCGCCATGCGGGCCGTGTCGGCCTACTTCGAGGAACAGATCACCCTGCGCCGCAGGACGCCGCGCGACGACCTGCTCTCCCACGCCATGACCTGGACGATCGACGGCGAGCCGATCGGCGACCGGGACATGCACGCCTTCTGCATCCTGCTGTTCCAGGCCGGCTTCGACACCGTCCCGATCTCGATCGGCTGGGCGCTGTACCACTTCGCCACACATCCGGAGCAGCGCAAGGAGATCCTCGCCGACCCGTCGCTCATCGCGACCGCCGTGGAAGAGACTCTCCGCGTCTACTCGTTCGTCGTCCCGGCGCGCAAGGCGACGCAGGACGTCGAGATCGGCGGCTGCCCCGTCAAGGCGGGCGAGATGGTGATGCTCCCCCTGGCGGTCACCAACCGCGACCCCGGACGGTACGACAATCCGTCGGAAGTCGATCTGCACCGCAAGGCCACCAACCACATCGCGTTCGGCTCGGGCCCGCACCGCTGCCTGGGCTCGCACCTGGCCCGCCTCGAACTCAACGTGGCCGTCGAGGAGTGGCACCGGCGGATCCCCGACTACCGGATCGCACCCGGCCAGGAGCTGTGGCAGCACGGGAACATGTACGGCATCAAGTCGCTGCGGCTGGAGTGGTGACCGGCGATGACCCCACCTCTCAGCGCGACGGATCTCTACCACACCGGGATCGTCGTCCCGGACATCGAGGCAGGGAAAGCCCGGATGAGCGAGGTCGCGGGCTACCGGTGGACCGAGACCATGACCGCCGACGTCCGGGTCCGCCTGGCCGACGGCGAACACGCCCTGCGCCTGCGCTACGCCTACTCGCTCGACGCACCGCACATCGAGCTCGTGCAGGAGGTTCCCGGCACCCCCTGGACCGCGGCCGAACGCATCGCGACCCACCACCTCGGCTACTTCTGCGACGACGTCCCGACGACGTCCAAGCGGCTGGAGGAGGCGGGATTCCCCCTGGAGGCCTGCGCGATCGTCGACGGCGCTCCGGCGGTCTTTGCCTACCACCTGGATCCCTCCGGCGTACGGATCGAGATCGTGGACCGCGCCCGGATCCCGGACCTCGACGCCTATCTGCGGTCCAGGGCGGCGACGTGACAGCGGCGTTCACCGAGGAGCACGAGGAACTCCGCGCGACCGTACGCCGCTTCCTGGCCGACAAGGCGCCCAGCGACGCGGTGCGCCGCTCGATGGAGTCCGCGCGGGGACACGATCCGCGGCTCTGGCGGCAGATGGCGGACCAACTCGGCCTGCACGGGCTGGCGTTGCCGCAGGAGTACGGCGGCTTCGGCGGCGGCCCCGTCGAGTTGGGGATCGTCATGGAGGAACTGGGCCGGGTCCTGCTGCCCTCACCGTACTTCGCCACCGTGGCCCTCGCCGGACAGGCCCTCGCCGCGTCCGGCGACGACACGGCACGGGCGCGCTGGCTGCCCGCGATCGCCGACGGCTCGCTGACCGGCACGCTGGCGCTGGCCGAGGCCGACGGGTCATGGCGTGTCGAGGACGTGACCGCCTCGGCCGTACCCGACGGCGGCGGCTGGCGGCTGTCGGGCACGAAGATGTTCGTGGTCGACGGCCACAGCGCCGATCTGCTCCTCGTCGTGGCCCGCGCGGACGCCGGCCCCGCACTCTTCGCCGTGGACGGTGACGCGGCCGGCCTGACCCGCACCCGCCTGGAGACCCTCGACCCGACCCGCCGGCTCGCGCGCCTCGACCTCGACGGCGCCCGCGCCCTCGGGGTCGGCCCGGCGGGGGACGCCACGGCGTATCTGCGCACGGTGCTCGACCTCGCGGCGGTGGCGCTGGCCGCCGAACAGGTCGGCGGAGCGCGGGCATGTCTGGACGCGGCCGTGGAGTACGCCAAGGTCCGGGTGCAGTTCGGCCGACCCGTCGGGTCGTTTCAGGCGGTCAAGCACAAGTGCGCCGACATGCTGCTGAAGGTCGAGGCCGCCCGGTCGGCGGCCTACCACGCGATGTCCGCGGCGGCCGACGGGGCAGGTGGGGCGGGCGGGGCGGACGGGGCGGACGGGGGTACGGGCGCACTGCCGGTGGCGGCCGCGATCGCCGCGGCGTACTGCGCGGACGCCTTCACCCACGCGGCCAAGGAGAACGTCCAGATCCACGGCGGCATCGGCTACACGTGGGAGCACGACGCACATCTGCACCTGAAGCGCGCGAAGTCGTCCGAGCAGCTCTTCGGCAGCCCGGCGACGCACCGGGAGCGGCTGGCCGACCTGGTCGGGATCTCCGCACCCTCGGCGACGAAAGGCTGATCACGTGGGTATTCGCGACCGCCTGTCCCGGCTGCTCGCCGCAGCCGCCGCCGACGCCGAGGCGATCGAGCACGACGGCCGGTGCTGGACCTGGGGCCAGGTCCAACAGACCGCAGGGGGCGTCGTCGAGGCGCTGGACGCGGCGGGCCTGCGCACCGGGGGCCGCGTCGGCGTCGTCCTGGAGAACCGTCCCGAGCACGTCGCCGTGGTCGCCGCGGTGATCGCCTCCGGGCGCTGCCTGGTGATGCTGAGCCCGCTGCAGCCCGCCGCGCGGCTCGCGGCCGACATCGCCCGCTGCGCCCTGCCCGTCGTCGTGTCCGGCGCCGAACCCCTGGCCCGCGAAGGCGTCCGTGCCGCGGTGACCGCGCACGGCGTGGCCCTGCAACTGGGCACGGACGGCACCCTGCGGCCGGTGGGCGGCACGGCGCCCGCCGACGCGCCGGCCAACCCCGGTGTCGCCGTGGAGATGCTCACCTCCGGCACCACCGGCCCCCCGAAACGCGTCCATCTGCGCATCGGCCAGCTCGACCAGGCGCTCGTCTCCGGCGGGCAGACCCCGAAGCCCGAAAGGCTGCTGTCACGGTCGGCCTCGCTCGTGGCCACCCCGCTCGTGCACATCGGCGGCCTGTGGCGGGCGCTCGCCTCTCTCGCCGCCGGACGCCGCATGCTCCTGATGCCCAGGTTCGCGGTCGAGCCATGGGTGGGCGCCGTGGAGCGACACGGGCTGCGGGCGGCGAGCCTGGTCCCGGCGGCCATCCGGGCCGTCCTCGACGCGGACGTGCCCAAGGAGCGGCTGGCGAGCCTCCAGGTCGTCACTTCCGGCACCGCGCCCTGCCCCGCCGAACTGGCCGACGCGTTCTTCCGCGCCTACGGCATCCCCGTGCTGATGACCTACGGGGCCACCGAGTTCGCCGGGGCCGTCGTCGGCTGGACGCTGCCGCTGCACGAGCAATGGTGGCAGCGCAAGGCGGGCAGCGCCGGGCGCGCCTTCGACGGCGTCGAACTGCGCGTGACCGGCGAGGACGGAACCGAGCTGCCCGTCGACCGGACCGGCCGACTGGAGGTCCGGACCGAGCAGAGCACCCGGGGCCGCTGGGCATGGGTGCGCACCAGCGATCTCGCCCGGATCGACGCCGACCGGTTCGTCTGGATCGAGGGACGCGCGGACGACGCCATCATCCGCGGCGGCTTCAAGGTGCAGCCGGAGACCGTCCAACGGGTGCTGGAGAGCCACCCGGCCGTACGGGAGGCGGCTGTGGCGGGGCTGCCCGACGCGCGGCTGGGCGAGGTGCCGGTCGCGGCGGTCGAGGCAGCACCGGGCCCCGCCGCGCCGGACGTCGCCGACCTCGTCGCCCTGTGCCGCGCCCGGCTCACCCCGTACGAGGTCCCGGCACACATCGTCGTCCTCGGCGCACTGCCCCGGACCCCGTCGAGCAAGGTCAGCCGCGTGGAGCTGCTGGACCTGGTCCGCGCCCGGATCGCCCGGCACGAGCAGGTCGAGGAGGAACAGCGATGACGGACATACAGGAGACGACCGACGCAAAGACGGCGCAGAAGTCCGCCGAGACCTTCGGCGTGCTCACCGATGAGGCGGTCGAGCGTTCCCGCCGCCGCCTCGGCGTCCCCCAGCCCCAGCGCAACCCCCCGCACAACTACGAGGTGACCCGGGACGGCGTACGCCACTTCGCGTACGGCTACGGCGACGACAACCCCCTGTACTGCGACCCCGACCACGCGTCCCGCACCCGCTGGGGCTCGCTCGTCGCACCGCCCACCTTCCTCTACACGATGGGGGAGGACGCCGCCCCGACGCCGGACCCGCGGACCAAGGCGCTGCTCAAGGGCGACCCCTTCGCCGGACTCGGCTCCTACCAGGCGGTGATGGAGTTCGAATGGTGGCGGCCGCTGCGACTGGGCGACCGCTGCCAGGTGTTGCAGACCCAGGTGGGCGTCCACCTCAAGCCCAGCAGCTTCGGCGGGCGCACCGCGCACGTCGTCCGCGACTACCTCTACGCCAACGGACGCGGCGAGATGCACGCCCTGAGGCGCGGCACCTGGATCAACGCCGAACGCCACACATCGAAGAAGCGGGCCAAGGAGCAGCCGGCGCAGGAGCCCTACACCGCCGGGCAGCTCGCCGAGATCGACGCCGTGTACGAAGCCGAGACCCGGCGCGGCGCCGAGCCGCGGTACTGGGAGGACGTGGAGATCGGCGAGGAGCTGCAACCCCGGGTGAAGGGGCCGCTGACCACCACCGACGTGGTCGTCTGGCATCTGGGCTGGGGCATGCAGCTCACCCCGCCGGGAACGTTCGGGATCGCTGCGAAGGTACGGCGCAAGGCCCCTGGCCTCTACCCGCCGAACCCGCTGAACGTCCCGGACACCGTGCAGCGCCTGCACTGGGAGCCCGAGCGGGCCAGGGAGTTGGGCCTGCCGAACCCCTACGACTACGGCGGCATGCGCGAGACCTGGCTGTGCCATCTGCTCACCGACTGGATCGGCGACGACGGCTGGCTGTGGAGACTGCGCTGCGAGCACCGCAGGTTCAACTACCTCGGCGACACCACCTGGGTGCGCGGCACGGTCGTCGACAGACGGCTGACGGACGGGCGGGCCGAGGTGCATGTCGAGGTGCGGTGCGAGAACCAGCGGGGCGAGGTCACCACCCCCGGTACCGCCGTAGTCCTGCTGCCGACCCGCGATCGTGCGGTGGAGCTCCCGGCACCGCCCGCCGAGGACCTGGACGGCATGGTCGCCCATGAACTGGCCCGGTTCGCCGTGACCGGAAACTGACCGCACGATTCGAGGAGATGTCCGTGTCGGACGAAGTACTGGTGGAACGCCGTGGCGCGGTCCAGGTGATCACGCTCAACCGCCCCGAGGTGAAGAACGCCCTGGACGCCGCGGTCGCCGATCAGGTGGCGGCGGCCGTGGACGAGCTCGACGAGTCGGACGAGCTCCGGGTGGGCGTCCTTACGGGAGCGGGCGGTACGTTCTCGGCGGGGATGGACCTCAAGGCGTGGCTGCGCGGCGAGACCCCTGCGATCGGGGGCCGCGGCCTGTGCGGGATCAGCATCACACCGCCGCGCAAGCCGCTGATCGGCGCGGTCGAGGGCTGGGCTCTGGCCGGCGGCTTCGAACTCCTGCTGGCCTGCGACCTGGTGGTGGCCGCCCGCACGGCGCGGCTCGGCGTGCCCGAGGTGACCCGGTCCCTGGTCGCCCGCGCGGGCGCCGCCCTCCACCTGCCCCGCCGGATCCCGTACGCGATAGCCCTGGAACTGCTGCTCACCGGCCGGCCCATCGCCGCCGAACGGGCCGCCGCGTACGGCCTGGTCAACGGGCTCACCGACGAGGGCGGTGCGCTCGACGGCGCACTGGAACTCGCCGAGACCATCGCGGCGAACGGGCCCCTGGCGGTCGCGGCGACCAAGCAGATCGCCCGCTCCACCGCCGACTGGACGCTGGAGGAGGCGTGGGGCAGGCAGTTCGACATCGCCGAGCCGGTGTTCCGCTCGCAGGACGCCCGGGAAGGCGCGGCGGCCTTCGCCGAGAAGCGGTCGCCGGTCTGGAAGGGCCGCTGACGATGACGACCGGACCCCTCGCCGGCTGCCGGGTCGTGGAGCTCGGCGGCATCGGTCCGGGACCGTTCGCCGGGATGCTGCTGGCCGACCTCGGCGCGGAGGTCGTCCGTGTGGACCGGCCCGAGCGGGCCGACGAACCCGACGCGGGCGGACCGGCGGACGTCCTCGACCGGGGCAAGCGGTCGGTCGTACTCGACCTGAAGCACCCGGCCGGATCCGCCGCCCTCCTCCGGCTCGTCGAGCGCGCCGACGTCCTGATCGAAGGCTTCCGCCCGGGTGTCACCGAACGGCTGGGCATCGGACCGCACGACTGCCTGGCCCGCAACCCCTGTCTGGTCTACGGCCGGATGACCGGCTGGGGCCAGGACGGACCGCTGGCCGCGGCGGCCGGACACGACATCACCTACATCGCGTTGACGGGCGCGCTCGGCGCCATCGGCGACGCGGACGGCCCGCCGCAGATCCCGCTCAACCTCGTCGGCGACTTCGGGGGCGGCGGCTGCTACCTCGTGATCGGCGTGCTGGCCGCTCTGCACGCCGCCGCGCGCACCGGCCGTGGCCAGGTGGTCGACGCGGCCATCGTCGACGGCACCGCCCACCTCCTCGCCAGCACCTTCGCCAAACTCGGGCGCGACGAGTGGAGCGACGAGCGGGGAGTCAACCGCTTCGACGGCGGCTGGCCCTTCTACGCCGTGTACGAGACGAAGGACCGCCGCCATATGGCCGTCGGCGCGCTGGAACGCAAGTTCTACCGGTGTCTGGTCGCACTGCTCGACCTGGGTGTGGACCCGGACCGGCAGCACGACCGGTCGACGTGGCCGGAGCTGCGGCGGCTGCTGACGAAGCGGTTCGCGGAGCGCACCCGGGACGAGTGGGCGGAGCTGTTCGAGGGCACCGACGCCTGCGTGGCACCCGTCCTGAGCCTCACCGAGGCCGCCGCCCATCCGCATCTCGCCGCGCGCGGCAGCCTGTTCACCCGCGACGGAGTGGTCCAGCCGGCCGCCGCACCCCGCTTCTCGGCCACCCCGTCGAGCCCCGGCCGCACGGCCCCGCCCGTCGGCGCCGACACCCGGGCCGTGTTCCGGGACTGGGGAGTCGACGCCCCCGTGCAGGCCGCCCCCGCGCAGATCCCCGACTGAACTCAAGGAGCCCTCATGCGAGACGCCGTCATCGTCGACGCCGTACGCACCCCGATCGGCAAGCGCAACGGCTCACTGGCCGGAGTGCACGCGGCGGATCTCTCGGCGCAGGTGCTCAACGCCCTCGTCGAGCGCACCGGCGTGGATCCCGGCACAGTGGACGACGTGATCTGGGGCTGCGTCACCCAGATCGGCGACCAGTCCAGCAACGTCGGCCGGTTCGCCGTACTCGCCGCCGGCTGGCCCGAACACGTCCCGGCCGTCACGGTCAACCGGGCCTGCGGCTCCAGCCAGCAGGCGGTCGACCAGGCCGCCCACGCCGTCATGTCCGGCCAGTACGACCTCGTGGTCGCGGGTGGCGTCGAGACCATGAGCCGGGTGCCGCTCGGCTCGCACCGGTCCACGGGTCAGCCGTACGGGCCCGGCGTTCTGGCCCGCTACGGCGGGGTCGAGTTCAGCCAGGGCGTGGGCGCCGAACTGATCGCCGAACGCTACGGGTTGAGCCGCACCCGCCTCGACGAGTTCGCCTCCGCATCGCACGCCAAGGCCGCCGCGGCCATCGACGCGGGCGTCTTCGACGACCACATCGTGCCGATCGAGGTCGACGGCGCCAAGTTCACCGTGGACGAGGGGCTGCGGCGAGGGACCTCGGTCGAGAGACTGGCCGGCCTCAAACCGTCGTTCAAGGAGGACGGCGTCATCCACGCCGGGAACTCCTCCCAGATCTCCGACGGCGCCGCCGCTCTCCTCGTCACCACCCCCGAGCGGGCCCGTGAACTCGGCCTCACCCCGGTCGCCCGCTACCACGGCGGCGCGGTCAGCGGCGCGGACCCGATCACGATGCTGCTCGGCCCGATCCCCGCCACCGAGAAGGTGCTGCACCGCTCCGGGCTGTCCATCGACGACATCGGCGTGTACGAGGTCAACGAGGCGTTCGCGCCCGTCCCGCTGGCCTGGCTGGCCGAGACCGGCGCGGACCCCGAGCGGCTCAACCCGCTGGGCGGGGCCATCGGGGTCGGCCACCCGCTCGGCGGCTCGGGCGCCGTCCTGATGACCCGGCTGCTCGCCCGGATGCGGCGCGAGAACCTGCGCTACGGGCTTCAGACCATGTGCGAGGGCGGCGGCACCGCCAACGCCACGATCGTCGAGCTGCTGTGACGACCGAACGCCCGCTGCCTCAACCGACCCTCGCCAGCGCCGGGTTCTGGAGCTCTGGCGCGGACGGAGTGCTGCGGATCTCCCACTGCGCCGACTGCGACCGCCGTTTCCACCCGCCGCTGCCGGTGTGCCCGTCCTGCCGTAGCCGCGCGGTGGCTCTCGCTCCCGTCTCGGGCAAGGCCGTGGTGGTCGGGTTCAGCGTCAACCACCAGGCTTGGCTGCCGAGTCTCCCGCCGCCGTACGTCGTCGCCGTGGTCGCCCTGGTCGAGGACGACCGGGCGCGCCTCACGACCGACATCGTCGGCTGCGCGACGGACGACGTGTACGTCGGCATGCCGGTCCGGGTGCGCTTCGTACAGCAACAGGACGTGTACCTACCGCTGTTCGAGCCGGATCCGACCGCCGAAGGTCCGGGCCCACTGCCCGAGCCACGCGACATCCGCGCCGTGGTGCGCCCCATGGCCTCGCCCCGGAAGTACGAGGACCGGGTCGCGCTGACCGGCGTCGGCCAGTCACGCGTGGGCCGGCGCCTGATGGTCGACCCGCTGTCCCTGACGGTCGACGCCTGCCTGGCCGCCGTCGCGGACGCGGGTCTCGACCTCGACGAGATCGACGGGCTCTCCACCTATCCCGGACCGAGCCCCGACGGCATGAGCGAAGGCGGCGTCACCGCCCTGACCGAGGCCCTGCAACTGCGCCCCACCTGGGTCAACGGTGCCCGCGAGGTCCCGGGCCAGATCGGCTCGATCACCGCCGGCATGCTCGCGGTCGCCGCCGGGCTGTGCCGGCACGTGCTGTGCTTCCGTACGGTGTGGGAGTCCTCGCACGGCGCGCTGGTCCGGTCCGGGCAGTGGCAGTCCAACAGCGGGCGCGCCACCGGCATGTTCGAGTTCCGCGCGCCCTTCGGAGCGATGTCGGCCGCCCAGTGGATCGGCTGCAACGCCTCGCACTACATGCACCGTTACGGCGTCGGCCGCGAGGCCCTCGGCGTGATCGCCGTCGCTGCACGGGCCGGCGCGGCCCGCAACCCCGAGGCCCTGCACCGCGAGCCGATGACCCTCGACGACTACTTCTCCGCCCGCATGATCACCACCCCCTTCGGCCTCTACGACTGCGACGTGCCGTGCGACGGCGCGGTGGCCGTCGTCGTCTCCGCGGTCGAGACGGCGCAGGACCGCCCCCGACCGCCCGTCCTCGTCGAGGCCGTCGGCACGGCTGTCCTGGAGCGGCTCAGCTGGGACCAGGACACCCTGACCCACCTGCCGCAGTCGCACAGCCCCTCCGCACACATGTGGACCCGCACCGACCTGACCCCCGCCGACGTCGACGTCGCCCTGCTCTACGACGGGTTCACGTTCAACGCCCTGTCCTGGATCGAGGGCCTCGGCTTCTGCGGTCCGGGGGAGGCGGTCGACTTCATCGCCGGCGGCAAGACCATCGCCCTGGACGGCGACCTCCCGCTCAACCCGCACGGCGGTCAGCTCTCGGCGGGCCGCCTGCACGGCTACGGCTTCGTCCGCGAGGCCATGCTGCAACTGCGCGGGGACGCGGACGGTCGCCAGGTCGAGGACGCCCGGGTCGCCGTGGTCACCGCGGGCGGGGGAGTGCCGTCCGGCGCGATGCTGCTCAGGCGCGCACCCTGAGAACCTGTGTCGCAGGCTCCGACTGACGGGGCTCTTTCGGGAGCCCCAACCCGCGCTCGGCGACCTGGGTGCGCAGCACCTCGTTCGCCCCGCCCGCGATCGTGTACGCGCGCGAGTACAGATGGGCGTCCTGCCACCAGCCGTCCGCCACCGCCTCCGGGTCGTCCCCGGTGAGCAGGCCGTCCGTGCCCTGGAGACGCAACCCGAAGTCGGTCAGGTCGTGGTTGAGCTCGCTGAAGAAGATCTTGCCCAGGAGCGCGTCCGTCGGCCCCTCCGTGCCGTGCAGCATCCGCGACTGCGCGAGGCCGATCAGCGCGGCGTTCACCTGCACCCGTGCGGCGAGCTCGCCGATCGTCTGCCGGACGGCGGAGTCCTCCAGCGCCGGGCGGCCGCCGACCGGCGTGTCCTCCGCGAGTCGCAGCAGGTCGCCCAGGACGGCGGACAGTTCGGCGCCACGCGCGGCCACGCCGGACCGCTCGCGGCCGAGGCTGCTCATCGCGACCCGCCAGCCGTCGTTCACCCGGCCGATGACGTTCGCGGCCGGGATCCGGACACCGTCGAGGAAGACCTCGTTGAAGTCGGTGGTCCCGGTGATCTCGCGCAGCGGCCTGATGTCGACCCCCGGGCTGCGCATGTCCAGCGCGAACGCCGTGATGCCCTGGTGCTTCGGGGCGTCGGCGTCGGTGCGCGCGAGCAGGTAACCCAGGTCGGCGTGCTGGCCGTTGGTCGTCCACACCTTCTGGCCGTCGACGACGAACACCGCGTGGTCGCCCTCGCCCTCGCGCCGCGCACGGGTGCGTAGCGACGCCAGGTCGCTGCCTGCCTCCGGCTCGCTGAACAGCTGGCACCACACGTCCTCGCAGGCGCGGATGCGGGGCAGGAAGCGCGCCCGCTGTTCGTCGGTGCCGAAGTCGAGCAGGGCGGCCGAGGCCAGCGGGGCCGCGCCGACGGGCGGCCAGGTGCGGGCGCGGGCGATCTCCTCGGCGACCACGGATGCCTCCAGGGGATGGGCGTCGGGCCGCCCGCCGTATTCGGCGGGCCAGTCGATCCCGAGGAAGCCCGCCTCGTACAGTTTCGCGGTCCACTCCCGGATCGCCGGCATCAGCGCCGGCTCGGGTGCGCGCACCCCGGAGTGTGTCTTGACGCCGGGTGCGTGCTCCGCGACGAAGGCGCGGACTTTCCTCCGGAACGCCTCGAGCTCGGGCGGGGACTCCAGTCGCATCGCTGTCGCTCCCTGTCGTCGCGCGGGTAGATGCTAAATGAGGATACTCTAAACATGGTGTTGGCTCGGATGCCAGTGTCCTGACCCTGTGGTGAATAGACTGGGGATCCGCAATATCCCCCTGGAGGAGTTGGCCCATGGCGACTGCCGTCGACCGCGAGCCCGCCGACGGCGAGACCGGCAACCCGGTCGACAAGCTGGCCGCGCAGACCGCCCGACGCATCGAGGCGACCGTGATCCGCCAGGGCTGGCCCGTCGGCGAGTCCCTGGGCTCCGAAGTGGACCTGCGGGAACACCTGGGAGTGAGTCGCGCGGTGCTGCGGGAGGCGGTACGGCTGGTCGAGCACCACCAGGTCGCCAGGATGCGGCGCGGCCCGAACGGCGGCCTGATCGTCTGCGCCCCCGACGCCGGACCGGCGACCCGGGCCATGGTGATCTACCTCGAGTACGTCGGTACCAGCGTCACGGATCTGCTGGAGGCCCGCCGACTGCTCGAACCGATCGCCGCGGGACTTGCCGCCGACCGCGTCACCGAAGAGGGGATCGCCACCCTGCGCGCCACCCTCGACGCCGAACTCGCCCACCGGGACGACCCGTCGGTCCACTCGCAGGACCCGCTGCACCCGGTGCTCGGGCAACTGTCGGGCAACCCGGTGCTGCACCTGTTCATCGATGTCCTCACCCGCCTCACCGCCCGGTACGCGCACACCTCCCGGCGGGTCTCCAAGGCGGAGATGCACGCGGCGAAGGACATTTCGCACCGGGCCCACCGTGCCGTCGTCGATGCCGTGATCGCCGACGAAGGCGCCCGCGCGCAGACGGAGCTCACCGCGCACCTGGAGTCGGTGGCCGCCTGGATCGAGAAGCACCGGGTGCGTCGTGGGCAGCGGATCGCGGGGAACGTGATCCAGCCCGAACTGGTCGAAGGCCCGCGCGCCAAGCTCGCGGAGGTCCTGGCCGCGCGGATCCACGACGACATCGCCGCGCGGGGCTGGCAGATCGGGATGGTGCTCGGTTCGGAGGCCGACCTGCTGGCCCGCTACGGCGTCAGCAGGGCCGTTCTGCGCGAGGCCGTCCGGCTCCTCGAATACCACTCGGTCGCCCGGATGCGCCGGGGTCCGGGCGGCGGGCTGATCGTCACGAAGCCGGAGTCCCAGGCCAGCATCGAGACGATGGCGCTCTTCCTCGAATACCAGGGCGTCGCGGCCGACGACCTGCGGATCGTGCGTAACGCCATCGAGCTCGGCATCATCGCCAGGGTGACCGCCCGGCATGCCGAGGGTGACACGGAGGTCGCCGAGCGTCTGTCGAAGGCCGTCCGCTGGGCCACGGAGGGACCTGCCGACGACGCCCGCAAGGCCGACCTCTTCCATTCCGAACTGGCGGCCCTGGCCGAGAACCCGGTGCTGTCGCTGTTCCTCGCCATCATCACCGAGTTGTTCCGCCGGCACGCGTCCGGTCATGACCGGCCGCTGCCCGGTGACACGGCCGCCGACGAGGTCCAGCACGTCCACCAGCGCATCCTCGACGCGATCCTGCAGGGCGACGCGGGCGTGGCCCGGCACCGGATGCGTCGGCATTTGGATGCACTCATTCCCTGGTGGCACTGAGCGGAACTGTGTAGTTGCCGACCGCCCTGGACCGAGAGAGCTAATTACGTATACTTAATAGGGTCGAGTGAGTCGAAGGAGCTTCGATGCGCCGGACCCTGTTCGAAGAGACCCACGAGGACTTCCGCCTGCTGGTCCGGGACTTCCTCGCCCGTGAAGTGCTTCCGGTGTACGAGGACTGGCGGCGTGCCGGTCTCGTCCCGCGTGACCTGTTCACCGCGCTCGGCAAGCTCGGCATCATCGGCACGGCCGTGCCGGAGGAGTACGGCGGGGGCGGCCAGGACGACTACCGCTTCAACGTGGTCATCCAGGAGGAGTGCGCCCGCGTCGGGGTCACCCTGGGCGGGCTGCGTACGCATCTCGACATCGTCGTCCCGTACTTCACCGGCCTCGCCGCCGCCGAGCAGCGCACGCGCTGGTTCCCGGGACTGGCCTCGGGCGAGTTGTACACCGCGATCGCGATGAGTGAACCGGGCACGGGCTCCGACCTCGCGGGCATCACGACACGAGCAGTCCGAGACGGCGACCACTACGTGCTCGACGGCGCCAAGACCTTCATCACCGGCGGCCACCACGCCGACCTGGTGATCGTCGTGGCCCGTACCGCCGCCGACCCGGACGACCGGCGCTCCGGCCTGTCCCTGCTCGTGGTGGAGAAGGGCATGCCCGGATACACCGTCGGGCGCAGGCTGGAGAAGATCGGCCTCGCCGTCCAGGACACCGTGGAACTGTCCTTCGCCGGTGTCCGCGTCCCCGTCGCCAACCTCCTCGGCGAGGAGGGCGGCGCGTTCACCCACCTCGGCCGCAATCTCGCCCAGGAACGGCTGGCCATCGCGGTCGGCGCCGTCGCCCAGGCCCGCGCCGCGATCGATCTGACCGTCACCTATGTCCGCGACCGGACGGTGTTCGGCAGGCCGGTCGCCCACTTCCAGAACACGAAGTTCGAACTGGCCGCCATGGCCACGGAGTCGGCAGCCGCCCAGGCGTTGCTGGACACGGCGATCAGGGCACTCGTCGACGGCGAGCTCAGCCCCGTCGATGCGGCGAAGACCAAGTTGTTCTGCACGGAGATGCAGGGCCGTGTCGTCGACCGCTGTCTCCAACTGCACGGCGGCTACGGCTACATCCTCGAATCGCCGATCGCCCGGCTGTACGCGGACGCCCGGGTGACCCGTATCTACGGCGGCACCAGCGAGGTCATGAAGACCATCATCAGCAAGTCCCTGGGCCTGTGAGGAGTTTGATGTGAACATCGACGGTGCCTCGGCACTGGTCACCGGCGGCGCCTCCGGACTCGGACTGGCGACCGCCCGTCGGATCGTCGACCGCGGCGGCCGGGTCGTCCTGGCGGACATCTCCGAGGAGCAGGGCGTCAAGGCGGTGGCCGACCTCGGCGAGGCCGCCCGCTTCGTCCCCGCCGACGTCACCGACGAGGCCGCGGTCGACGCCGCCCTCGACGCCGCCCAGGCGGTCGGCCCGTTGCGCTTCGTCGTGCACTGCGCGGGGCGCGGCGGCGACCGCACCCGGATCATCGACCGCGACCGTACCCCCGGCGACCTCGCGACCTTCGCCGAGGTCGTCCGGGTCAACCTGACAGGCACCTACAACCTCCTGCGCCTGGCCGCCGCCCGCCTCTCCGGCAACGACGTGGTCGACGGCGACCGCGGGGCCGTCGTCCTGACCGCCTCGGTCGCCGCCTTCGACGGCCAGATCGGCCAGACCTCCTACACCGCCGCCAAGGCCGGCGTGCACGGCATCACCCTCGTCGCCGCCCGCGACCTGGCCAGCTGGCAGATCCGGGTGAACACCATCGCCCCGGGCGTCATGGAGACCCCGATGCTCGGCAGGCTGCGCGAGGACATCCGCGACGGGCTCGCCGCGTCCGTGCCCCACCCCAAGCGCCTCGGCCACCCGGACGACTTCGCCCGTCTCGCCGTCGAGATGCTGGAGAACCCCTACCTCAACGGCCAGACCGTCCGCCTCGACGGCGCCATCCGCATGGCTCCGCGATGACGATGACAGCGGTCGAGACCGACGAGCAGTTCCGGGCCCGCCTGCGGGCCTTCCTGACGGAGCAGCACCCGGGCCGACGACCCAAGGACCCCGCCGAGCGTCTTGCCTGGCAGAAGAAGTGGCTGGCCACGCTGTACGACGCCGGATACGCCGGCCCGAGCTGGCCGCGCGAGTACGGCGGCATGGACCTGTCCTTCACCCGCCAGGTCGGCTACCAGGAGGAGTACGCGCGAGCCCGGGTCCCCGGACCGCTGGGCACCGGACTCGGCATCGTCGCGCCCACCCTCGTCACCTACGGCACGACGGAGCAGAAGGAGCGCTTCCTGCGGCCCATGCTGCGCGGCGACACCGTCTGGGCGCAGGGCTATTCCGAACCGGAGGCGGGCTCGGACCTCCCCGCACTGCGCACGACGGCACACCGTGCGGGCGCGGAGTACGTCGTCAACGGGCAGAAGGTGTGGACCAGTTCGGCCGACATCGCCGACATCCTCTTCACGCTGGTGCGCACCGGCCCTCCCGACTCCCGCCAGGACGGCATCAGTTACCTCCTGATCGACGCCCACGCCCCGGGCGTGAGTGTGCGCCCACTGCGGGATCTCACCGGGGACGCGCACTTCTGCGAGATCTTCTTCGACGACGTCCGGGTGCCGGTGACGAGCAGGATCGGCCCCGAGAACGGCGGCTGGCCACTGGTGCGGACGAGCCTCGGCCATGAACGCGCGGCCGGCGCGATGAACCAGGCGGCCCGGTACCGGCGCGTGCTCGACGAGCTGATCGAGCTGGCGCACGAGCGCGGCGCGACGGCGGACCCCTCGGTGCGCGACCGGCTCGCGGACTTCGAGATCCGGGTGACGATCATGCGGCTCACCGGGATGCGGACCATCGCCGACATCATGGCGAAGGGCGAACCCGGGCCCGCCTCCTCGACCTCACGGCTCTTCATCGCGACGTTCGAGCAGGAACTGCACGAGTTCGCCCTGGAGTTGCTCGGGCCTTACGGAATCCTCGGCCGGCGCGATCCGCACGCCGTCCAGCGCGGGCGCTGGGTCTGGGGCTTCCTGCGCACCCGTGCCTCGACGATCGGCGCGGGCACCGCCGAGATCCAGCGCAACACCATCGCCGAACAGGTGCTGGGTCTGCCCCGTGACCCGGCGATGCCGACCGCCGGGAGGGCGCGATGAGAGCCGCACGCTGTACGGAGTACGGGCCGCCCGGCTCTCTCTCGGTCGTCGAGCTCGACGACCCCGAACCGGGCCCGGGCGAGGTACTGGTGCGGGTGCACGCCGCCGCGGTCAACTTCCCGGACGTCCTGCTCGTGGCGGACCGCTACCAGGTGCCCGCACCCCTGCCGTTCACGCCCGGCAGCGAGTTCGCCGGAGTCGTGGCCGCGCTGGGGCCCGGGGTGACCGGCCCTCCTGTGGGCTCACCCGTGGCCGGAGCGGTGCTGACGGGCGCCTTCGCCGAGCAGGTCGTGGTGCCCGTGTCCGGTCTGCGCCCCGTCCCCGACGAACTCGACATGGTCCATGCCGCCGCGTTCCACGTGACCTATGCGACCGCCTACCACAGCCTGGTCACCGTGGGGCAGGCCACGGCAGGGGAGTGGGCGGCCGTGCTCGGGGCCGCGGGCGGGGTCGGGTCCGCGGCCGTCGACGTCGCGACCCGGCTCGGGATGCGCGTGATCGCGGCGGCGTCGAGTCCGGAACGGATCGCGGTCGCCCGCAAGCTCGGCGCGGAGGCGGGCGTCGACTACGCCCGCGAGGACCTGAAGACCGGCATCCGGGAAGCGACCGGCGGTGAGGGCGCCCACCTCGTGGTCGACCCGGTGGGCGGCGACCATGCGGAGGCCGCCCTGCGCGCACTGCGGCGGGGTGGCCGGTTCGTCACGGTGGGCTACGCCGACGGGAAGATCCCGCGGATCCCGCTGAATCTGGTGCTGCTCAAGGACGCGGTCGTAAGGGGCTTCGAGATCCGCATACTGCGCCAGTACGCCCCGGACGCGGTGGCGGCCGGCGACCGGGCGCTCGCCCGGATGGTCCGGGACGGCATGCGCCCGCTCGTCTCCCGCGTCCACCCCCTCGCCGACGTGGCGTCCGCCCTGACCGACGTGGCGGAGCGCCGCACCACCGGGAAGGTGGTCCTCGACGTGACCGGCGAGGTGTGAACGCCCATCAGAACGTGGGAAGTTGTGGACGCCGCTTGACGTAACCGGCGGCGTCCACCCGCATTTGCATGCCGGTGACGTAGCGGGACTCCTCGGAGACGAGGAACAGGACCATGTCGGCGATGTCCTCCGGCTCGACGTAGGGGATGCCGAACCCGGTCGTCGCGGGGAAGGAGGGCAGCGCGTCCTCGCGGCTCGGGTTCTCCAGGTCGGGCCGGAACGACCGGTACATGAGGTCGCTGTTGAGCATGTCCGTGTTGACGTTCGTGGGGTGCAGCGCGTTGACCCGGATCCGCCGGGAGGCGAGGACCGTCGCCAAGTCATGTACGAGCGCGGCGACTTGGCGCTTGGCGAACGAATAGCCCAGCCCGCCGGGCCCGTTGGCCGGGTTGTCGGTGGTCGCCGGGATCAGCGCGGCGATGGACCCCGTCGCGACGATCGAGGCTCCGTCGGGCAGATGGGGCAGGGCCGCCTCCACCGCGTGGACCACCCCGTTGAAGTCGACGGTGATCGCGTCGAGGAAGGCCTGCGCGGTCTGGCCGGGTCCCAACGGGCAGATACCGGCCTGAGCGACCACGGCGTCCAGGCGCCCCAGCTCGGCGACACCGTCGGCCACGGCGGCCTTGAGCGCCGCTGGATCGCGTACGTCGGCCCTCCGGGCGACGGCGCGCCGGCCGAGCTTCTCGACCTGGCGCACGGTCTCGTCGAGGTCGTCCCTGGTGGCCAGGGGGTAGCCGTTGGTGGCGATGTCCTCGCAGAGGTCGACGGCGATGATGTCGGCTCCCTCCGCGGCGAGCCGGATCGCCTGGGTCCGGCCCTGTCCGCGCGCGGCTCCGGTGATGAAGACGACCTTGTCCTGCACTCGACCCATGGGGTCTCCTTCCGTCACATAAAAGAGTAGCCTGAATAGCGTGACACGGATCTAGTCCGTCATCCATGATCCCAGCAGAGCAAGGGGTCTTGATGCCCCACCTTCCACTCAGTGGGATGCGATCAGTGCACGCAATCGACCTGCTGCTAGAGAGTCTCCGAGACCGAGGGAGCGCAAGATGCCGTTGCAGCCATGGATGAAGTTGCTGTCGACCGACGACCATCTGATCGAGCCCCCACGACTGTGGTCGGACCGACTGCCGGCGAGGTTCCGGGAGGCCGGCCCGCGGATCGTCGAACAGTCGCGCGGCGAGGGAAAGGCGCCCGCCGAGGTATGGGTCTACGAGGACCGGGTCTACCCCTACATCGGCCTGAACGCCGTCGCGGGAAAGAAGCCGGAGGAGTTCGGCCTGGAACCGACGCGCTACGACGAGATGATCCCGGGCTGCTACGACCCGAAGGCCCGCCTGCGCGACATGGACCTCGACGGAGTGTGGGGCGCCCTGTGCTTCCCGTCCTTCCCGGGGTTCGCGGGCACCGTCTTCCTGGAGGGCAAGGACCGTGAGCTGGCCCGGCTGTGCGTCCAGGCGTGGAACGACTTCGTGCTGGACGAGTGGTGCGCCACCGCCCCCGGCCGGCTCATCCCCCTGGTCGTCCTGCCGCTGTGGGACGTCGAGGCCTGCGTGGCCGAGATCCACCGGACCGCCGCCAAGGGCGCCAAGGCGATCTCCTTCCCGGAGAACCCGTCCCCACGCGGCCTGCCCTCCTTCCACACCGACCACTGGGACCCCGTGTTCTCGGCGGCCGAGGAGACCGGGCTGCCGCTGTGCCTGCACTTCGGCACCTCGGGCAAGCCGCCGAAGACGGCCCCCGAAGCCCCGTTCGCCGTCACGATCGCCCTGTTCGGCTGCAACGCCATGTTCGCCACCGCGGACCTGCTGTTCTCCCCGGTGCTGCACAAGCACCCCGAACTCAGGATCGGCCTGTCCGAGGGCGGGATCGGCTGGATCCCGTACCTGCTGGAGCGCAGCGACGGCACCTGGGAGCGGCACCGCTTCTACCAGAACGTCAACCAGAGCGTGCGGCCCTCGGAGCTGTTCCACCGGCATTTCCACGGCTGTTTCATCGACGACCGGTTCGGCGTGGAGGTCCGCCACCACGTCGGCATCGACAAGATCACCTGGGAGTGCGACTACCCGCACTCCGACTCCTACTGGCCCAAGAGCCGTGCCTACGCCGCCGAGGTGCTCGCCGACGTACCCGACGACGAGGTGCACCAGATCGTGGAACTGAACACCCGCCGCCTCTACAACCTCCCCGCATGAGCCGCCGCCCGGAGTCCGAGCGCTCCGACTGGACCGACCTGGACCTGCTCACCCGAGAGGAGGCCCACGGCCGGCTCCTCGCGGAGATCGCCGAGACGGACGTCCGCCTGGCCGAACTCGGCGACTCCGACGAGGCCGAGCGTGAACTCCTGCGGTCTCGGCTGCGCGCCTTGCGCGAGGCCGCCGAGGAACTCCTCGACCCGACCGACCACTCGAAGAAGAACTGAGGTTGCCATGGGGCGTGTGGAGGGCAAGGTTGCGCTCATCACGGGAGCGGCCCGCGGACAGGGCCGCTCCCACGCCGTACGACTCGCGGAGGAGGGCGCGGACATCGTCGTCACGGACGTCTGCCACGACATCAGCGACGAGCTGCCCTACGCGCTGGCGTCGAAGGAACAGCTGGAGGAGACCGCGGAGCTGGTCAGGGCGACGGGCCGGCGCTGTGTCGCCGTACAGGCCGATGTCCGCTCGATCGCCGAGGTGCGGGCCGCCGTCGACGCGGCGCGCACGGAGTTCGGGCGGCTCGACGCGGTCGTCGCCAACGCCGGCGTCATGAGCATCGGCGCCGCCTGGGAACTGTCCGAGGAGGCCTGGGACGTCGTCGTCGACGTCAACCTCAAGGGCGCCTGGAACACGGCGCGGGCCGCGATCCCCTGGATGATCGAGGCCGGGGCGGGCGGCTCGATCGTCATCACCAGCTCGGCGGCCGGCATCCGCGGCCATGTGCCCTACGCCCACTACGTGGCCGCCAAACACGGGGTGGTCGGTCTGATGAAGGCCCTGTCCAACGAACTCGCCCCGCACCGCATCCGGGTGAACACCGTCCACCCGACCGGCGTGAGTGACACGGGCATCACCGTCGGCGTGCCGGTCGAGGAACTCGCCGCGCGGGAGCCGCTGTTCGCCCTGGCCGCGATGAACCCCCTCGCCCCCTACGTCGAGCCGCGGGACGTGTCCAACGCCGTCCTGTTCCTCGCTTCCGAAGAAGCGCGGTACGTCACGGGTCTGCAGTTCACCGTCGACGCGGGCTCGACCAACAAGCCGTAGAACGGAGTCGGTTGAATGAAGATCACCATCGACACGTCGTCGTGCTCCGGGCACGCGCGGTGCGCAGCGACGGCACCGGGGCTCTTCCGCCTCGACGACGACGGCTATGCGCTGCCCTTCGACGGGGAGGTCCGAGAGGGCCTCGAACAGGCGGCCCGTGACGGGGAGTTGGCCTGCCCGGAACGGGCGATCACCGTCGAGTGACATGACTGAGCCCCACGACCTCGGGTCGTGGGGCTCAGTGCCCCAAGGGGCAGCGGGGAACTGCGCGACCAGCCACGATGGCGCCGCAGACAAGCGACGACACATCGCGGCACCTACAGCGGAGCGCCCGGCGGCGGCGTGAAGCGATGGCCCCAGAACGCGCCGTCCGTGATCTCGTACACCGGGACGGGCTCCGGCACCTGCAGGCCGTTCCAGCCGAACTCGACGGCGTAGTTCTCCGGCGACCAGACATAGAACGACACCATGTGGTCGTTGGTGTGCTTGCCGAGCGAGTGCATCATCGGCACCTCGTACGTGTCGGCCCGGTCCAGGGCGCGGCCCACGTCGTCCAGCGTCGCCCCCTCCACCATGAAGTGCAGCAGACGGCCCGGACCCGGCATCGGGGTGACACCGAGTGTGTGGTGCCGGGGGTTGCATCCCATGAACCAGGTCGTGCCGCCCGGCGAGCGCATCGTGTTGCGCTCGATGAAGCCGAGGACGTCGACGTAGAAGTCGAACGTGCCTCGCGCGTCCTCGGCCGAGATGATGGCGTGTCCGAAGCCCATGTCGCCGGTGACGAACTTCGAGACCAGCGGGGTCTGCAGCGGCACATGGTCGAGGGTCGTGCCGTAGAAGAGCTCGACCGGGTTGCCGCCCGGGTCGTTGAACTTGACGAAGCCCGTGACCTTCCGCTCCGCCGCCTCGGCTTCGGTGCCGGCCGTCACCTTGATCCCGGCCTTCTCGACGTCCGCGACCAGCCGGGCCAGCTCCCGCTCGTCGAGGACCTCGAAGCCCAGGGCCGTCATCGCGGGCTGGGCCCCCGGCGAGACCACGATCCGGGCCGGGTAGTCGTCCATCCGGAAGGACAGCGACCCGGAGTCGCCGCCCTCGACGGGCATCAGGCCGAGGAAGTCGGCTCCGAAGGCCTTCCACTTGTCGAGGTCGTTGGACTCCAGACGCAGGTACCCGAGTGAGCGAACACCCATCAGGCCCTCCCCTCACAGTCGGTCAGGTCCGGGGCGGCCCGTCGGGCCCCCGGCATCGGTATGTCCGTGACGGTAGACAGCCGGGCGCTCCCGCCGCCGGGCGCGTCCCACTGATCGGGAGACGGACGACGTGAGGCGCCCGGCCGGTGCGACGGTGACCGTCATGACACTCAGCCACCAGGACACCTTGCGCGAACTGCACACCGACGAGGGCACCCTGCGGTACCACGAGGCCGGCGACGGGCCGCCGCTGCTCCTGTTGCACGGGTCGGGGCCGGGAGTCACCGGCTGGCGCAACTACCGCAGCAACCTCCCCGTGCTCGCCCGCCGCTTCCGCTGCCTGGCGCTGGAGTTCCCCGGCTTCGGGGTGAGCGACCCGACCTCCGAGAACCCGATGGCGGCCGGCCCCAAGGCGGTCCTGCGCTTCCTGGACGGTCTCGGCCTCGACCGGGTCGACGTCATCGGCAACTCCATGGGCGGGTTCGTCGCCGTCGGGCTCGCCGTCGCCCACAAGGATCTGTTCCGCCGGATCGTGACCATCGGCGGCGTGGGCCGCAACATCCTCTCCCCGGCGCCCAGCGAAGGCCTCAACCTGCTGGTGGAGTTCGCCGAGAACCCCACCCGGGACAACCTCGTCCAGTGGCTCAGGGCGATGGTCCACGACCCGGCGCTGCTCACCGACGAGCTGATCGAGGAACGCTGGGCGAGCGCCACCGAACCGGCGACGCTGGAGGCGTCCCGCCGGATCTACGGCCGGCAGGCGATGGCCGCGATCCAGGCCGCCCAGTCCCAGTCCGACCAGCCCGTCTGGGCCGCGCTCCACAAGGTCACCGCGCCCACGCTGCTGACCTGGGGGCGCGACGACCGGGTCACGCCGCTGGAGAACGCGCTGCTGCCGCTGCGCACCATTCCCCAGGCCGAGCTGCACGTGCTGCCCGACTGCGGGCACTGGGCGATGATCGAGCAGAAGGAGGCCTGGGAGAGCGCGGTGCTGGCCTTCCTGACCCGCCCGGAGACCGACTGAGGACGACCGTGCGGTCACCCGCAGCCCCCACGTCCGCCCGTCAGGCCGCCCGCCGGGTCCGGATCCTGCGCGCCGCCTCCGACCTCGGCTCGCGCGACGGACTCGCCGATGTGCAGATGCACGACGTCGCCAGGGAAGCGGGCGTCGCGATCGCCACCCTGTACCGCTACTTCCCGTCCAAGCCCCTTCTCTTCCTGGGCGTCCTCGAGTGGCACATCGAACAGTTCCTCGGGGGCCGCGACGGCGGGGCGCCGGTCGCGGCGGACGCCGATCCGGTGACCGAGGTCGCGGACACGCTCGTCGCGCTGAGCGGCAAACTGCTCGCCGACCAGCTGCTCGCCTCGGCCGTGGCACTGTCGTCGTTCACGGAGTACGCGAGCGTCGTCCCGACCCGGATCGACATCGTCGAGAAGGCGCTGGGGCAAAGGCTCCTGCACCTGCTCGGGGACCGCGGCGAGGCCTGCAGCAGGGTCCGGCTGCTCGTCTACAGCTGGTGGGGCCTGTTCGTGGCCATGCTGACCGAGGAGATCTCCACCGAGCAGGGCGAGGCGGACCTGCGGCTCGCCGCCCGGCTGATCGCGGCGCGGTAGCGCACACGCACAGCACAACGCCCGGGACAGGTCATCGTGTCCCGGGCTGACGCGTCGGGTCAGTCCGTCGCCCCGGTCATGTGCAGAACCGCCAGATACCCGGACGCGAGACTCGAACCGATCGGGGTGCCCGCACCCGGGTACACGCGCCCCGACATCGCGGCCGCGGTGTTCCCGGTCGCGTACAGGCCCTCGATCGGCCGGCCGTCCGGTCGCAGCACGCGCGCGTGGGTGTCGATCTTCAGGCCGCCCTTGGTGCCGATGTCGGACGGGACGATGGTCGCCACGTAGAACGGCGCTGTCTCGATGGGCACGAGCAGCGGGTTCGGGAACTCGGTCTCCGGCTTCGCCGGGAAGTTCTGCCGGGGGTCCGCCGGGAACGGGACGATGTGGTGGAACATCTGGTCCCACGCCGTCTCGCCTCGGTGGAACCGGGCGTCGACACCGGTCCGCGCGTACCCGTTGAACTCCTCGACGGTCCGCTTCAGCGCGTCGAACGGCACGTCGATCAGAAGCGCCAGCTCCTGAAGGCTGTCGGCCTTCTTCAACGCACCCGACTCCAGCCACTGTTCGGGCCCCGGTGTGGCGGGCGGGAAACCGATGCCGTCCCGGTCCAGGTGCCGCTGATCGAACACCCAGTGGGCCGGAATGTGGCTCACACCGGTCGAGTTGTGCAGCCGTACGATCTCGTGCGCGGCCTGGTCGTAGGGCCGTGTCTCGTTGACGAAGCGTTCGCCCGCGCCGTTGACCCAGATCCCGCCCCGGGTGCCCGTGTGGAAGACCGGCAGCCCGTCCGGGTGGACGAGCCCCGGCACGAACCAGGCCTCGTCCAGCAGATCGGTGTCCGCGCCCACCGCGATGCCCGCCCGCAGGGCGTCACCGGTGTTGGCCGGGGCGCCCTCGGTCCACTCTCCGGTGAGCGGCGACTGGTGCTTCTCGCGGAGCTCACGGTCGCGCTCGAAGCCGCCGGCCGCGAGGAGTACGCCCCGCTCGGCGCGGATCCGGCCCCGTTCGCCGTCGGTGACGACCTCGACGCCGGTGACCCTGCCGTCCTCGACGATCAGGTTCTCCAGCGCGGTGTTCAGCCGCAGCTCGCCGTTGCCCGTCTCCAGGAACGCCGACAGTGCCCGGCCGATCAGCGCCCGGCCGCCGACCAGGACCGGGCCCTCGTCGAAGCCGAACCGCTCGGTGGGCAGCGAGTCGCGCATGAGCGCCCTGCGCTCCTTGAGCTGCGCGACCTCGACCGACGGCGGGAAGACGGTGTGTCCCGTGGGCGACGCCCCCGGGCTCGATGCGAAGTAGTCCGGAACCGGCCCATGGACGAAGGACCGGAACCAGGGGTTCTGCTCGAGCTCGTCGATCAGCCCGACCCCGGCCGCCAGATACGCGTCCTGGAGCGCCTCCCGGGTCGGGTCGTCGACGACGCTGCGCAGATACGTCCGCGCCTGCTCGACGTCGCCTCCGAGGCCGGCCCGGCTCAGCGGCGCGGACCCCGGGAACCACAGACCGGCGCCGGAGTACGCCACGGTGCCGCCGACCCGGTCGGTCTTCTCGACGACGAGCGTGCGCAGCCCGCGCGCCGCCGCCACGTACGCCCCGACCAGACCTCCGCCCGACCCCACGACGATCACGTCGTACGCATCCTCGTTGATGCTCATCCGAACCTCCTCACCGTTGCGCAGTTCGCCGGGCGACGGTAACGAGACGGCGTGGAGGCGCCGTCGCGGCATCTCGCTGAGCGAGACCCGCACGGCTCCCGGTCTCCGAGTCCCGGTGAGCGGAACGCTCGGACCTGCCGTCCGGCACGGCGGCCCAGGCTGAAGGCCGACACGAGGTGAGGATGGCAATGACAGACGTTTGGGAACCGACGGCCGTCGCGAACCGTGAGACCGCCGTGGCCGACGCGGCCGCACGACTCGTCCGCGCCGCCCGTGACCGCCGGCCCTGCGCGCCCGTACGGGACCTGCTCGGCGCGAGCGACATCAGCCTCGCGTACGCCGTCCAGCGACGCGTCGTCGGCGACCGGATCGCCGCCGGAGCACGCGTCGTCGGGCGCAAGATCGGGCTGACCTCCGAGTCGGTGCAGCGTCAAGTGGGGGTCGACCGGCCCGACTTCGGAGTGCTGCTGGACGTCATGGACGTCACCGACCTGCCGGCTGTCCCCGGCGACCGGCTGCTCCAGCCCAGGGTGGAGGCGGAGATCGCGTTCGTGCTCGCCGCCGATCTGGACGACGACGATCTCGACGTCGAGCGGGTCCGGTCGGCGGTCGGACACGCGGTGGCCGCGTTGGAGATCGTGGACAGCCGGGTGGCGGACTGGGACATCACGATCACGGACACGGTCGCCGACAACGCCTCCAGCGGCCTGTTCGTCCTCGGCCGGGAGCGGGTCGACCTGAAGGAGTTCGAGCCCCGGGACGTGACCATGCGGTTGCACGCCGACGGCGAGCTCGCGTCCGAGGGCAACGGCGCCGCCTGCCTGGGCGACCCCCTCTCCGCGCTGCTGTGGCTGGCCCGCACCGCCCGCGAGTTCGGCGACCCGCTGCGCGCCGGCCAGATCGTGCTCTCCGGCGCCCTGGGCCCGCTCGTCCCCACCCCGCCAGGCACCACCGTGCGGGCCGAGATGTCGGGCCTGGGCTCGGTGACAGCGACCTTCTCGCCCAAGAACCCCAAGGAAGACGGATGACGAAGACCAAGGTGGCCGTGATCGGCTCCGGCAACATCGGCACCGATCTGATGATCAAGGTGCTGCGCCTGTCCGAATCGCTGGAGATGGCCGCGATGGTGGGCATCGACCCGGACTCGGACGGCCTGGCGCGCGCCGCGCGCCTGAAGGTCCCCATCACGCACGAGGGCGTGGACGGCCTGGTCCGCATGGACGGCTTCGGCGACATCGAGATCGTCTTCGACGCCACCTCGGCGAAGGCGCACGTCGAGAACGCCAAGAAGCTCGCCCCGTACGGCAAGCGCCTCGTCGACCTCACCCCGGCGGCCATCGGGCCGTACGTGGTGCCCCCGGTGAACCTCGACGAGCACCTCGCGGGCGGTGTCGAGAACCTCAACCTGGTCACCTGCGGCGGCCAGGCGACCATCCCGATCGTCCACGCGGTCAGCCGGATCACCCCCGTGCCCTACGCGGAGATCGTCGCGTCGATCGCCTCCAGGTCGGCCGGCCCCGGAACCCGCGCGAACATCGACGAGTTCACCGAGACGACCTCCGGGGCGATCGAGAAGGTCGGCGGCGCCCGGCGCGGCAAGGCGATCATCGTCCTGAACCCGGCCGAACCGCCCCTGATCATGCGGGACACGGTGTACTGCCTGATCGGTGACGACGCGGACCACGACACGATCCGCGCGTCCGTCGAGGAGATGGTGGCCGCGGTGGCCGAGTACGTGCCCGGCTACCGGCTCAAGCAGAAGGTCCAGTTCACCCCGATCCCCGACGGCGACCCGGTGCACACCCTGCTGCCCGACGGCGACGCCTCCTCCGCGACCACCAAGGTCTCCGTCTTCCTGGAGGTGGAGGGCGCCGCGCACTACCTGCCCGCCTACGCCGGCAACCTCGACATCATGACCTCGGCCGCCCTGCGCGTCGCCGAGCGCATCGCCGGGCGACCGACCGCCGAGGTGACCAAGTGACCGCCACCCGCAGGCTCTACCTGCAGGACGTCACGCTCCGGGACGGGATGCACGCCGTCCGGCACCGGATCACGCCCGAGTTCGTGTCCAGGATCTCCGCGGCCCTCGACCGGGCCGGCGTGGACGCGATCGAGGTCGCCCACGGCGACGGACTGGCCGGCGGCAGCCTCAACTACGGGCCGGGCAGCAATACCGACTGGGAGTGGATCGAGGCGGCCGCGGACGCCATCGACCGCGCGGTCCTGACCTCCCTGCTCCTGCCGGGCATCGGAACGATCGCCGAACTCAAGCGGGCCTACGCCCTCGGCGTCCGCTCGGTGCGCATCGCCACCCACTGCACCGAGGCGGACGTCGCGGCCCAGCACATCGCCACGGCCCGCGAACTCGGCATGGACGTCTCGGGCTTCCTGATGATGGCGCACATGGCCGCGCCCGAGACCCTCGCCGCCCAGGCCAAGCTGATGGAGTCCTACGGCGCGCACTGCGTGTACGTCACCGACTCCGGCGGCCGGCTGACCATGGACGATGTGCGCGACCGCATCCGCGCCTACCGGGACGTCCTCGACCCGGAGACGCAGATCGGCATCCACGCGCACGAGAACCTCTCCCTCTCGGTGGCGAACTCCGTGGTGGCGGTGGAGGAGGGGGTGACCCGGGTCGACGCGTCCCTCGCCGGACAGGGCGCGGGCGCGGGAAACTGCCCGATCGAGCCGTTCGTCGCCGTCGCCGACCTCTACGGCTGGAAGCACGACTGCGATCTGCACGCCCTCCAGGACGCCGCCGAGGACCTGGTCCGCCCCCTCCAGGACCGGCCCGTGCGCGTCGACCGGGAGACTCTCACCCTGGGCTACGCCGGCGCCTACTCCAGCTTCCTGCGCCATGCCGAGGCCGCGGCCGAGCAGTACGGCCTCGACGCCCGCACCATCCTGGAGGAGGTCGGCAGACGCGGCCTCGTCGGCGGCCAGGAGGACATGATCGTGGACATCGCCCTGGACCTCACCCACGGCTGACGCCGACAGCACGTACCGCTCCCCGGAAAGGATCTCCCGGAGAGCGGTACGTTTTTGTGTCCCCGTAAAGAATGGACCGCTCGTCCCAATAAATCGGTGCACGACTCTTTCTCCGCGACCCGCGGTATTGGTACTTTGACGCCGGCGCCGAACTAGAATTGATTTCAGTTTGATCAGAGAGGCACCGACGATGACGTCTGCCCTTCGCCTGAGCTCGCGATCCTCCGAGGTCGACGGGCCTGCGCTGCCCCCGTCGATGATGGAGCGGGTGACGCTGATCATGGACCTGTTCGAACGTCCCCAGACCCATCTGACGCTCGAGACGGTCTCCCGCCGGACCCATCTGCCCCGCTCGACCACGCATCGGATCCTCGACCAGCTGGTCCGACTGGAGTGGCTGCGCCATACCGTGGCCGGATACACGCTGGGACCGCGGGCACTCGGCCTGGGAGGCCGGGAGACCGGACACGGCGGACTGCGGGCCGCTGCCGCACCCCACCTTCTGGACCTGGCCGTACGTACCCGCATGGTCGTCCACCTGGCCGTGCTGGACGGGCCGGAGATCTACTACCTGGACAAGGTGGGAGGCCGGGCGGCGGTGGACATACCGTCGAGGGTCGGCGGCCGGGCGGTCGCGCACTGCACCGGGCTCGGCAAGGCCATGCTCGCCTGGCTGAGCCCGGAGGAGATCGACCTGCGCTACGCCCAGGCGATCGAGCGCCGCACCCGGCACAGCATCGGCCATCTCGACCAACTGCACCGCGAGCTGCGCCTGGTACGCCGCCGGGGCGGGCTGGCGATTGACCGGGGAGAGTGCTTCCCCGACCTCGGCTGCGTCGGTCTCGCGCTGCGCGGGCCGGAGGGACCGGTCGGGGCGATATCGGTGGTCGGAGACGGCCGCTCCTCGCTGGAACTCGTGGCCCCGCTCGTGGTCAACGCCGTGAAAGCCGTGACGCAGGAGCTCTTCGGAACCCCGAAGACGGAGCGCCGGGACGCACGGAACCTCGTCGGCTGAGGACACGAGAGGGGCCGGAGCGTCCGCTCCGGCCCCTCGTCAGGCCTCACTCACCAGGCCGTCCAGCCCCCGTCCACGGTGACGGTCGTGCCCGTGACGAACCGGGAGGCGTCCGAGGCGAGGAACACCGCCGCGCCGCCCAGTTCCTCGACGCTGCCCACCCGGCCCAGGGGAGTGCCCCGGACGATCCGCGCACCCCACTTGCTGTCCAGCAGGCCCGAGCTGAGGTCCGTCCGGAAGTAGCCGGGCGCGAGGGCGTTGACGCGCACACCGCGGTCCGCCCACTCGACGGCGAGCGCCCTGGTGAGGGCCTCGACCCCGCCCTTGCTGGCGGCGTAGGCGGCTATCCGCTCGAAGCCGGTGCGCGCGTGCACCGACGAGACGTTGACGATCGACCCGGAGCCCTGCTCCAGCATGACCTTGCCGGCCTCGCGGCAGCAGTAGAAGGCGCCCTGGAGATTGATGTCCAGCACCCGCCGCCAGTCCTCGTCGGTGACGAACTCGCTGCGGGTGAAGTGCGGGCTGATGCCCGCGCAGTTGACCACGGCGTCCAGCCGTCCCGTCGCCCCGGTGATCCGCTCGACCGTCGTGCGGACCGCGTCCGAGTCGGCGACGGAGCCGGGCAGCACCAGTACCTTTCCGCTGTACCCGGCCAGTTCGGCCTCCAGGCTCTCCAGGTCGGCGGCCGTCCGGGCGGTCACCGCCACGTCCGCCCCGGCCTGGGACAGGGCGACCGCGACGGCCCGGCCGAGACCCTTGCCCGCGCCGGTCACCCAGGCGGTCCTGCCGTCGAGGCGCAGGTCGGTGTTGACGTCGGCCATGGCTCAGCCCTCCGCGGGGATGTCGCGCAGGGTCCGCTTGAGAACCTTGCCCGAGGGGGTACGGGGCAGCTCGTCGACGATGTCGAAGCGGGCCGGCACCTTGAACTTCGCCAGGCGCTCCCGGCAGAACTCCCGCAGTTCCTCCGGTCCCGCGCTCGCTCCCGGCCGGAAGACCACGAAGGCGCGGGGGACCTCGCCCCAGCGGGGGTGGGTCAGGCCGACCACGGCGGCCTCCAGGACGGCCGGGCACTCGTACAGCACCCGCTCCACCTCGGGCGTGGCGATGTTCTCCCCACCGGAGACGATCATGTCCTTCTTGCGGTCGTCGATATAGAGGAAGCCGTCCTCGTCGAGGTGCCCGATGTCCCCGGTGTGGAACCAGCCGTCCCGCAGCGCCGCCGCGGTGGCCTTCTCGTCGCGCCAGTAGCCCGCGAAGACCTTCGGCCCGCGCAGGGTGATCTCGCCCAGTTCCCCGGCCGGGAGTTCCTGCCCGGTGTCGTCGACGATCCGCACGCGCGTGTGCGGGACGGGCCGGCCGACCGAGCCCAGCTTGGACAGCGCGTGCTCGCGGTCGAGGAAGGTGTCGCCCGAGACGGTCTCGGTCAGTCCGTAGGCGTCCGCGAACCAGGCGTTCGGGAAGGCGTTCATGATGCGCCGCAGCACCGGCTCGGGGGTCTTCTCGCCGCCGCCCAGGATGAAGCGGACCGAGCTGGTGTCGTAGGCCTCCCGGTCCGGGACCTCCAGGACCGCGTTGACCATGGCGGGCGCGAGCCAGACGTTGGTGACGCCGTGCTCCTGGATGGCGCGCAGCGCGCCCTCCGCGTCGAACCTGCGCTGCAGGACCACGCCTCCGCCCGCGTACAGGGTGGCCAGGGCCGGCATGTCCAGACCGCCGACGTGGTACAGCGGACCGCAGACCAGCGTCGTGTCGGCCGCGGTCAGGCCGAAGTGCACGATATGGGCCAGGTTCTTGGCCTGCACGTTTCCGTAGGTGATGCGCACGCCTTTGGGGCGCGAGGTGGTGCCCGAGGTGTACATCAGCCGCTGGAGATCCTCCGGATCGACGTCCACGGCAGGGATGTGCGCTCCCCGATGCCGGTCGAGGAGCGCTTCGTAGCCGGTCCAGTCGGGCGCGGGTGGGTCGTCCACCAGGATGCGGTGTTCCAGGTCGTCCAGCTTCCCGGCGATGCGGTCCGCGGGGCGCACGAACTCCGCCTCGGTGACGATCGCCTTCGCCCGGGCGTGGCCCAGGATGTAGGCCCACTCCTCTTCGGACAGACGGTAGTTCAGCGGCAGGAAGACCGCCCCGATGCGATTGGTCGCATAGACGAGTTCGAGGAACTCGGGCCGGTTGTACAGCAGCAGAGCCACGACGTCGCCGCGCCCGACGCCCAGCTCCGTCAGCGCGGAGGCCAGCTGTTCGACCCGTTCATGCAATCGGCGCACCGTCAGGCGCCGGCCCTCCTGCGCCACGGCCACGGCGTCGGGCCGCTGGGCCAGGTGGTAATCGAGGATGCTCGAGAAATTGTGCACGGCGACTCTCCGGCTCGGCGGCCGGGATTGTCCCGACCGGTCGGTTGCCCGCTACCAAGATTTAGTGTACCTCTTGGTCTATAAAACGTTGAGCCGCACTCTACGACGGAGCCCACTGGTCGACAACCATCCAGGCGGGCCTGAAGCCGCTTCCTGACCGAGGAGGGCCCCTTGCCTCGCATCCGCCTCGACACCGCCGGACCGGTCGTCACGGTCCGACTCGACCACCCGCCCTTGAACGCCTTCGACACCGCCCAGCGGGTGGAGCTGGCCGCCCGTGTGCGCGAGCTGGCCGACAGCCGGGACGTGCGGGCCGTGGTGCTGTACGGAGGCGAGCGGCTGTTCGCCGCCGGGGCGGACGTCAAGGCGCTCGCCCTGATGGCACCCGAGGACGTGCGGGGGTGGAACCGGGCCCTGCAGCGCACCTTCGACGAGGTCGCCCGGCTGCCCATGCCCGTCGTCGCGGCGATCACGGGGTACGCGCTCGGCGGCGGCCTCGAACTCGCCCTCGCCGCCGACTACCGGGTGGCGGCCGAGGACGCGCTCCTCGGCCAGCCGGAGGTGCAGCTCGGGATCATCCCGGGTTCGGGCGGCACCCAGCGGCTGACCCGGCTGATCGGACCGTCCCGGGCCAAGAACCTGCTGATGACCGGACGCCGGGTCCGTGCGGAGGAGGCGCTGCGGCTCGGACTCGTGGACGAGGTCGTCCCGGTGGGGGAGGCGCACACCGCCGCCCTGCGCTATGCCCGGCGGCTCGCGGAGGGTCCGGCCGCGGCCCTGGAGGCGATCAAGGAGGCCGTGGACCACGGCGCCGACAGCGGCCTGTCCGCGGGGCTCGCCCTGGAACGGTCCCTGTTCACAGGCGTGTTCGGCACCGCGGACGCCACGACCGGCATCCGCTCGTTCCTGGAACACGGCCCGGGCAAGGCCAAGTTCGAGGGTCCCGTCCCCAGGGACGCGGGGGACCGCGCGACCAGCCCCATCGAACCCGCAGCCGACGACGCGCCGAACGTCCACACAGAAGGGCCCCGCACATGAAGGCACTGCGCTGGCACGCCGCCCGCGACCTACGGCTGGAAGAGGTACCGGACCTGCCCGACCCCGCCCCGCACGAGGCCGTCGTGGAGGTGTCCTGGTGCGGGGTCTGCGGCACCGACCTGCACGAGTTCCTCGAAGGCCCGCACATGATCCGCAGCGGTCCGCATCCCCTGACCGGCGCCAGCCCACCCCTGGCGTTGGGTCATGAACTCAGCGGCACCGTAACGGCGTTGGGCACGGACGTGCCCGGCATCGCCATCGGCGACCGGGTGACCGCCGACCCCGTCTGGCGGTGCGGAGTCTGCTACTGGTGCGTCCGCGGCGAGTACCACATCTGCCCCAGGAGCGGCTCGGTCGGCCTTGCCTCGCCCGGCGCCTTCGCCGACCGCGTCACCGTCCCGATCGCGGGGCTCACCCGGCTTCCCGACAACGTGAGCGACGAGATGGCGGCCGCCGCCGAACCTCTCGCGGTCGGCCTGCACGCCGTCACCCGGGCCGGGGTCCGGCCCGGTGACAACGTCCTGGTCGTCGGCGGCGGCCCCATCGGCTTCGCCGTCGTGCTCGCGGCCCGGCTCGCGGGCGCCGCCGGACTCTATGTGAGCGAACCCCTGTCGGACCGCCGGGAGAAGCTCCTCGGCCTCGGCGTCACCGAGGCCTACGACCCGCGCGAGACCGACGTACGCCGTGAGGTGTTCCTCAGGACCGGCCGCATCGGCCCGGACGTCGTCATCGACGCGACCGGCGTCCCCGCGCTCGCCGCGCAGGCGCTGGCCACCGTGCGGCGCGGCGGACGGGTCGTGCTCGCCGGCGTCGGGCACGGCAGCGTCGAGTTCGACATGGGGCAACTGGTCTTCTACGAGCGTTCCGTGCTCGGCACGCTCGGCTACAACTTCGACATCCCCCGTGTGATCGACCTGATGAGCAGCGGGCGCCTGGACGCCTCTCCCCTGATCACCGGACGCTTCTCGCTCTCGGAAGGAGCCGGGGTCTTCGCGGACCTGGCAGCCGACCGCGCACGGCACCTGAAGGTGCTGCTGACCCCGAAGGGACACTGACATGGACTTCGATCTGCCCGAGGAGACGCGGGACCTGCAGGACATGGTCCGTGAGTTCGCGGCCAAGGAGATCGCCCCGAACGCGGCGGAGTGGTCGGAGCAAGAGCAGTTCCCGACCCATGTCTTCACCAAGCTCGGCGAACTCGGCCTGATGGGCATGCTCGTGCCCGAGGAGTACGCGGGCGCGGGTTCCGACACCGTCTCCTACGTCGCCGTCATGGAGGAACTCGGCGCCGCCGACCAGTCGGTGGCCTCCTCCTGGAACGCGCACTCCACCATCGCCACCCTCCCCCTGCTGGCGTACGGCACGGAGGAACAGAAGCAGCGCTGGCTGGCCCCGCTGGCCAGGGGCGAGGCCATCGGGGCGTTCGGCCTGACCGAGCCCGGCGCCGGCTCCGACGCGGCCGGCATCACCACCACCGCCCGCCGCGCCGATGGCGGCTGGGTGATCAACGGCACCAAGATGTTCATCACCAACGCCGGCACCGAGATCAGCCAGGGCGTCACCCTGCTGGCCACGACCGGCAAGGACGAGGACGGGCGGAAGCGGTTCGCCACCTTCTACGTCCCGACCGGCACCCCCGGCTACGCCTGCGGGGCCAAACTGAAGAAGCTCGGCTGGCACGCCATGGACACCCGTGAACTGGTCTTCGAGGACTGCTGGATCCCCGACGACCACCTCATCGGCGAGGAGGGCAACGGGCTGCGCCAGTTCCTCTCCGTCCTCGACAAGGGCCGCATCAGCGTGGCCGCCCTGGGGCTGTCGCTGGCCAAGGCGGCGCTCGCGCTCGCCGTCAAACACGCCAAGGAGCGGCACCAGTTCGGCCGTCCGCTGTCGGCGTTCCAGGCGGTGGCGCACAAGATCGCCGACATCGGCACGGAGTTCGAGGCCGCCCGGTGGATGGTCTACCGAGCCGCCTGGCTCGCCGACCAGGGCCGCCCGTACAGCACGGAGGCCGCCATGGCCAAGCTGTACGCCTCCGAGGTCGCCAACCGGGCCGCGTCCCAGGCGCTGCAGATCCACGGTGGCTACGGCTATGTAAGGGAGTCGGAGATATCGCGGTTCTACGCCGACGCCAAGATCCTCGAGATCGGCGAGGGCACGAACGAGATCCAGCGGGACGTCATCGCCAGGGCGCTGGTGAGCCGGGGATGAGAGGCGAAGGGGCCCGCGGCGGGCGCCGTGGGCTCCTTCGATCAGCTCGCCAGCGAGGCGGAACGCCACTCGGCCTCGGGGTCGAGCGGCAGATCGGGGCGGTCGCGTTTGAACGCCTCCGCAGCCTCCTCCAGGTCCGGCAGGGCCGCGCCGGGAGCCCCGAACCCGCGCAGCAGGGTGTCGCAGTACTCGCGCGACAGATACGCGGCGTCCCAGCGGCCCTCCGGCTTCGCCCACTGGTAGGTGTGGTTGTGCAGGTTCAGGAACTGCAGGGTGGCCAGGCGTGGGTCGACCGCGCGGAAACTGCCCCGCGCGATGGCCTCCGTGAGCAGTCCCCTGACCAGCCGCTCGAACTCGGCGCGCTGGCCGAGCAGGGTCTGGAGGTAGTCGCCGGTGAGGCTGCGGTAGTCGTGCTCGTACACCCAGATGTGGTCGAGCCTGCGGAAGATGATGGTCAGCAGCGACTCCGACAGCAGGCGCAGCCGCACCAGCGGATGGGCCTCGAGCGCCGCGATCTGCCGGGCCCGGGACAGCAGTGGGGCCATCACCCGGGACTGGATCTCGATGAGCAGGTTTTCCTTCGAGTTGATGTAGTAGTACAGCGCTCCCTTGGCGAGCCCGACCGCGCGGCCCAGGTCGTTGACGGAGGTCGCCGCGTAGCCCTGGCGGGCGAACAGCTCGGCGGCCGTGTCGATGATCTTCTGGCGTCTGACCTCGTAACCCGGCCCGTGGCCCGGTGGTCTGGGCATCGCTCTTCTCCCCGCCTGATGTGTCGACGTTTCGACTGCGACATGCCCCGTCACCGCATCCGGACGGCCTCGGGCGCATCCGGGGGGAAGCGGGGTCCGGGACATCTGTCGTGCTGACAGCAGTTTGCTAGACCAGACGGTACATTAAAAGTAGGACTCAGGCGGCGCGGCCTCGTGCCGCCCGGGCGAGCATTGCGAGGACGCGCATGACCACTGAGGCACCGCAGCAGACCACGACCGGCTTCCGGCTCACGACGTCCGCGTACGCGGACGAACTCCTGGAGATGTATCGCCGGATGCGCCGAATCCGGCGCTTCGAGGAACGGGCGTCGGAGCTCTACAAGGCGACCGAGATACCCGGCTTCCTCCATCTGTCGATCGGTCAGGAGGCCAGCGCCGTGGGCGCCTGCTGGCCGCTCAGGCCGCGCGACGGCATCACCTCCACCCACCGCGGTCACGGCCACGTCCTGGCCAAGGGGCTGGACTCGGCGTCGATGATGGCGGAGCTGATGGGCAAGGAGGCGGGGACCTGTCACGGCCGCGGCGGCTCCATGCACATCGCCGACCCGGGTCTGGGCATCTACGGCGCCAACGGCATCGTCGGCGCCGGACTGCCGATCGCCGCCGGCGTGGCGACCGCGGCCAAACTGCGCGCCGCGGGCGACGTGGTGGTGGCGTTCTTCGGGGACGGCGCGGTCGCCCAGGGCATGTTCCACGAGGCGGTCAACCTGGCCGCCGTATGGGACCTTCCGGTCGTCTTCCTGTGCGAGAACAACCACTACTCGGAGTTCTCGCCCGCCGCCGAGCAGCACCGGGCCCCGCTCTCCGCCCGCGCCGCGGGTTACGGCATCGGATACGCGCACGTCGACGGCAACGACGTCCTCGCGGTGGCGGGCATGATGACCGACGTGGTGGAGCGGCTGCGGCGCGGCGGCGGTCCGGTCCTGGTGGAGGCGGAGACATACCGCTGGCACGGCCACTACGAGGGCGACCCCGAGCGCTACCGCCCCGCCGAGGAGGTCGCCGCCGCCAAGGAACGCGACCCGCTGCTGGTGGCCCGCCGGCACCTGGCGGCGGCCGGAGTTCCCGCCGCGCAGGCCGACGCGGTCGACGAGGAGATCGACGAAGAGATCGAGGCGGCGGTGCGGTGGGCCAGGAGCCTGCCCGAACCGGCCCCCGAGTCGCTGTCCGACTTCGTCACGGCCCCGCGTCCCGTCGTGCCCGAGCCCGCTCCGGCCGCAGGCGAGATCTTCCGCTCCATGGACGCCGTGCGTCTGGCCCTGGAGCACGAGCTCACCGCCGATCCCACCGTGTTCGTCGCCGGCATCGACGTCGGCGCGGGCGGCAATGTCTTCGGGCTGACCCGGGGGCTCGCCGAGGCGTTCCCGGGCCGGGTCCGGGACACCCCGATCAGTGAGAGCGCGATCATCGGCACGGCGGTCGGGGCGGCCATGGCCGGCATGAAGCCGGTCGTCGAGATCATGTACATGGACTTCATCGGGGTCTGCCTGGACATGCTGCTCAACCAGGCCGCCAAACTGCGCTTCATGACCGGCGGCCGGGCCTCCATGCCCCTCGTGGTGCGCACCCAGTTCGGCGCCGGCCGCTCCTCCGGCAGCCAGCACTCGCAGAGCCTGGAGGCGCTGCTCGCCCATGTGCCGGGGCTGACCGTGGTGATGCCGTCCAACCCGGCCGACACCTATGGTCTGTTGCGCGCCGCGATCCAGGACCCCAACCCGGTCGTCTTCGTCGAGAACCGGCTGCAGTACGGCTTCAAGGGCCCGAAGCCGCCGGCCGACCATCTGATCCCGCTGGGCAGGGCGAAGGTGGTCCGCGAGGGCACCGACATCACGCTGGTCTCCTGGTCCCGGATGGTCCAGGACGGCCTGGCCGCCGCCGAGCTGCTCGCCGCGGAAGGCGTGAGCGTGGAGGTGATCGACCTGCGCACGATCGCTCCACTGGACCGGGAGACAGTGCTCGCCTCGCTCGCCAAGACCAACCGTCTGGTCATCGCGCACGAGGCGGTACGGGACTTCGGCGTCGGCGCCGAGCTGTCCGCCCTCGCCGTCGACGAGGGCTTCTGGCACCTGGACGCGCCCGTCACCCGGGTGGCGCCGCCCGCCATGCCCGCCCCCTACGCCCCGTCCCTGGAACGGCTGTGGCTGCCCTCGCGCGACACCATCGCCGACACACTGCGGCGCATCGCCGCGGTGTGAACGCCGGTCGCACGAGGAAAGGCCCCAGGACTGTCGTCCTGGGGCCTCCCCGGTGGGCTCCGCCGTCGCCCCGGCCGTATCGGCAGGACGGGTCGTGGCGAACGGCGGGTCCGCTCGCTCCCGTGTCAGACGGTCGCGACCGGAGTGAGGGGGCTGCCCTGGGTGCCGGGCAGGTTCAGCGGGGGAGCGGTGAGGAGGAAGCGGCTGCGGTGGTGCTCGCGCAGCCAGGCGGCGAGGTCGTGCAGGTACCACAGCTCGCCCATCGGGACACCCAGCTTGAACAGGCACAGGTGGTGCAGCGGGAGCAGGGTGTGCGGCCCCTGGGCCTGGGTGACGCCCACGCCCTCGATCGCGTAGTTGTCCGACGCGATCGCGGCGATCTGCGACTCGGCGATCCAGTCGAGCAGCGCCGGGTCGTCCGCGTCGAGGTAGGCCGCCGTCCGGTGGATGGCGACCGGGTCGGGGTTCTTGTCCCAGGCGAGCACCTGGGTGGCGAAGCCCGTGTGCAGCAGCAGGATGTCACCGGGCTCGACCACGACGTCGTCGGCCGCCATGATCTCCTGGAGCTGCCGGAAGTTGACCGGCTGGTAGCCGGTGCCCAGGTGGTGGGCGATGTCGATGAGGACGCCCCGGCCCTGGACGCCGTGCTGCGCCATGTGCTCCAGGCCGAGATGGCGGGCGAAGCTGAGGCTTCCGCTGCCGTCGCCCTTGGCGTCCTCGGCGGGTCCGACGAGGTCGGTGTCCGCCCGGTAGCCGTTGTAGTAGACCGGCTCGGCGATCCCGTCGCCGTCGGCGTCGAACTCGGCGCCCTGGTGGGCGAGGGCGTCCCACTGTGTGGAGTACTGCAGCCACAGGGTGACCACGTCGTCGGACCACACGTCGATCAGGTCCGGCGAGAAGTGCTCGCTCGCCTTGATGTTGTAGAAGACGTCCTGCTGGTGCTGGAGGTCCTCGGTGGGCCGCAGGATCGGCGGGTAGCGGCGCTGGTTCAGCGACGTGCCGCCGGGGTAGTCGAGCGGCAGGCTCAGGCTGAAGGCGATGCCGTGCTCGACCTCCCGGACGCCCTGCAGCACCTTCTCGGGCGTCAGCAGGTTGATGCGCCCCAGTTCGTCGTCCTCACCGAACTCGCCCCATGTCGAACCCGGCGGTCGCTGCTTCCAACGCTTGGTCACGATAAAACGCCTCCTCAGGCCACGGTCACCGTTGACAGCCATCCGCATGCTATTGAGATTGTACCGCTCGGTCAACAAAAATGATCGGCAGGTTTCGGGGCTTCATATTTTCTCGATCCCGGTAATAGACTGACTGGTCGAAACGTCTATCCCTTGGAGATGCAATGAGCGAATCCACACCGGCGTGGGTCGCGGCGGGCGCGCGCGCCGTCATCGGGGCGCACACCCAGGCCCAGGACGCCGGCCGCACCGACGACATCGTCGCGCTGTACACACCCGACGCGGTCCTGGAGCTTCCGGGCACGGATCCCCTTCAGGGGCACGACGCGCTGCGCGCCGCCTTCAAGGGATGGGAGCCCACCCGGCCGCAGCAGCACCTGGTGGCCAACACGGTCGTCACCGCCGCCGGCCCCGACGAGGCGACGGCGGTGAGCGACGTCGTCTTCCTGCAGCGCGGTGAGTCGGGCTGGGCGGTGCAGGTCGTCGGGCGTTACGACGACACGCTGCGCCGGATCGACGGCGACTGGCTGCTGCACCGGCGCGTGACGACCTACCAGGCCTGAGCCGACCTCCAGGGAGAAGAAACGATGACCGTGACCACCGAAGAGGCCCTGGCCGGCGTGCAGAACGCCATCGCCGCCTACGCACACGCCCTGGACGCGGGCCGTACCGAGGCGATCCCCGAGTTGTTCACCGAGGACGGCGTCGCCGAGATCGTCGGCCAGGGCACGTTCGAGGGCCGGGAGGCGATCGGCAAGGCCTTCGGGGCCTTCGTGCCGCAGGCGCCGCAGTTGCACCTCGTCGGCAACACCGTCCTCACCTCCCCGCCCGGGGAAGAGGTGACGGCCGACAGCAGCCTGGTCTTCTTCGTACGCGGCGAGGCGGGCTGGGCCGTACAGCTCGTCGGCGCCTACGAGGACACGCTCGTCCGCGAGGACGGCGTATGGAGGTTCCGCAAGCGGGTCACGACCTTCAAGCCTTGAGGCTCCTGCCCGAACCCGGACGCCCGTGCCGCCTGACCGCAGGCGGCACGGGCGTTCCGTCGGCTTCAGGCCTTCGGATCCTCGGCCTTGGCGAAGGAGAAGGCCGGGAAGTCGTTCTCGGTCGACTCGCGGATCAGCTCCTGGAGCTTCCAGCGTCCGGTCGGGTTCAACAGCTGCTTGACCGGCTTGCCGGGGATGTTGGCCCCGTAGAAGTAGCTGCTCTTGAGGAAGGACGACTGACCCGCGCTGTCGTTGACGAGGTCCGTCCACTCCTGCTCGGCGACGGCCGTGACCTCGACGACCTGATGGCCGTGCTCGCGCGCGTGGACGATCAGGTCCATGACGTAGTCCACCTGGTCGCCGGAGTAGCGCGGGTTGTTGCCGAGGGCGCCGTGCGGTCCACCGGGGAAGTAGAAGTTGGGGAACCCCGCGGTCGTCACCCCGAGGTAGGTCGACGGGCCGTCCGCCCAGTACTCCTCCAGCGGCAGACCCTGACGTCCGCGCACCCCGAGCCGGTTGAGCGCGCCGGTGCCGAAGTCGTAGCCCGTCGCCCAGATGACGATGTCGAACTCCTGATGGCCCTCGGAGGTCTCGATGCCGGTCTCGGTGATACGGACGATCGGCGTCTCGTTGATGTCGACGAGCTCGACCGTCGGCTTGTTGTACGCCTCGTAGTAGCCGGTGCCGAACGGGGGCCGCCGGCCGCCGTAGCCGTGCCCCTTGGGGATCAGCTTCTCGGCCGTCGCCGGGTCCTTGACGATGGAGCGGATCTTGGCGCGGATGAACTCGCACCACTCCTCGTTGACCGTGGCGTTCGTGGTCATGTCGTAGTAGTGCTCGGAGAGCTTGGTGAAGCCGGGGCCGTTCCACTTCGTCTCGTAGAACTCCTGGCGCTGCTCCGGAGTGTCCTCGAGACCCGAGCGCATCGTGATCTGGTGGAGGAAGCCGCTGGGCGAGGTGTTCAGGGTGTCCCGGACGGACTCGAAGTCCCCCTTGAGCTGCGCCTGCTCCTGGGGCGTGATCGGCCGGTTGTTGAGCGGGGTCAGCCAGTCGGCCACCTTCTGGTACACCGTCAGCTGCGCCACCTCGTCGGCGATCGCGGGCACGATCTGGACGCCGCTCGACCCGGTGCCGATCTGGGCCACGCGCTTGCCGGCGAAGTCCACCGGAGTCTTCGGCCAGCGGCCGGTGTGGTGCTGCTCGCCGCGGAAGTCCTCGTGGCCCGGGACGGCGGGGATGAACGGCACGGAGAGGATGCCGGTCGCGGCGACCACATGGCGCGCCCGGTGTTCGACGCCGTCCTCGGTGCGCACGGTCCAGACGCCGGTCGACTCGTCCCAGACCGCCGAGGCCACCTTCGCGTCGAAGACGATGTGGCGCCGCAGGTCGAACCGGTCGACCACGTAGTTGAAGTAGCGCTCGATCTCCGGCTGGCCGGCGAAGTGCTCCGACCACTCCCACTCCTCCCACAGCTCCTTGGAGAACAGGTAGCCGTAGGTGTAGCTCTCGGAGTCGAAGCGCGCCTCGGGGTAGCGGTTCCAGTACCAGGTGCCGCCCACCCCGCTGCCCGCCTCCAGCAGCCTGGTCGTGAATCCGGACTCCCGGGCCCGGTACAGCTGGTAGATGCCGGTCACTCCGGCGCCGATCACCAGTACGTCGACCAGGCCCTGGTCCGCCGGGCTCGTCTTCGTCGTTTCGCTCATGTGCTCTCCCGCGTGAGCCTTGATTCATATGTCGACCGGTCGATCGAATATTGAGGCGAGGGTAGAGGAGGGGCTGGATTCCTTCAATGGATGCGAATCTCGCCGGGTGGATTGATTGTACCGACCGTCTGGTCTAACTTTCCCTCAGGGACGCGAAGCCGCGCAACAGGAGTCAGTCATGAATGACAAGAGCGTCGAAGAAGCCACCGATCTGCGGGCCGCGGGCTGGAAGGCCATGCGGGCCGCCCTGCCGGGCGTGTTCCCCGAAGGCGACGTCGACCTGCGGGACGGCCGCCTCGGTGAGGAACTCGTCGACATCGGTCTCACGAGTGTATGGGGGGCCCTGTGGGGCCGCGAGGGTCTCGCCCCGCGCGACCGCAGCCTCGTCACGCTCGGCATCCTCATCGCCCTCGGGGCGGAGACCGAGCTGAAGACCCACGTCCGCATCGCGCTGACGAACGGACTGACCGAGGACGAGATCGCCGAGGTCGTCTACCACTCCAGCGGCTACACCGGCTTCCCGCGGGCGGTCGCCGCCCGCACCGCCGCGCGCGAGGCGCTGGAGAGCTGACCGCCCCGTCCGGGACGACAGCCGTAGGGACCCACCGATCACACGAGGAGCACACATGACACTGCAGGGAAAGGTCGCGGTCGTCACCGGCGGCGCGCGGGGAATCGGACGCGGGATCGCGACCGTGCTCGCGGCCAAGGGGGCCGCCGTGGCGGTCTGGGACCTGAACACCGAGGGCGCCGAGAAGACCGCCGCGGAGATCCAGGCCGCGGGCGGCACGGCCCTCGCGGTGGGCGGCGACGCCGCCGACGCCGAGGCGGTGGCCCGCTCCGCGGCGCGCACCCGCAAGGAGCTCGGCCCGGTCACGATCCTCGTCAACAACGCCGGCACGACCGCCTACGAACCCTTCACCGCCATCAGTGAGGTGTCCTGGGACCGCATGATCGCGATCAACCTCAAGGGCCCCTTCCTGGTCACCCAGGCGCTGGTCCCCGACATGCTCGAGGCGGGCTGGGGCCGGATCGTCAACATCTCCTCGTCCTCCGCCCAGACCGGCGCACCGGCCATGGCGCACTACGCGGCCTCCAAGGGCGGGGTCATCGGCCTCACCAAGGCGCTGGCGATCGAGTACATCGAGAAGGGGATCACCGTCAACCACGTCCCGCCGGGGTTCATCGACACCCCGCTGGTGCGCCAGGGCCCCATCGACGTGGACGCGGCCGCCGCCACGATGCCGATGAAGCGGGCCGGCACCCCCGAGGACGTCGCGTACGCGGTGGCCTACCTCGCCTCGGAGGAGGCGGGTTACGTGACCGGCCAGACGCTCAGCACCAACGGCGGGCGCTACCTCCTCTGACCAGCCCGCCGGACGCCCCACGGAACACCGCATCAACCGTTGCACTGGAGCCGACATTGAGCATCGAGGACGACGTCAGGGCCCCGGCCCACGTCCTGGTAGTGGGCGCCTCCGCGTCCGGACTGACCACCGTGGAGACGTTGCGCCGCAAGGGCTACGAGGGCCGGATCACGGTGCTCGGCGACGAGCCGCACCCGCCGTACGACCGGCCGCCGCTGTCCAAGCAGGTGCTGTCCGGCGCATGGGAGCCGGAACGGGCCGCGCTGCGCACCCAGGACCTGCTGTCCGCGCTCGACGCCGAGTTCGTCCTGGGCGACCCGGCGGTCGCCCTGGATCCGGCGACGCGCAGCGTCCGCACGCGATCCGGGCGGGAGCTGCCGGCGGACGCCGTCGTCATCGCCACCGGCGTACGCGCCCGGCGCCTGCCCGGATCGCAGGACCTCGCCGGCGTCCACGTACTGCGCACCCTCGACGACGCACTGGCCCTGCGCACCGAGCTGCTGGCCGGCGCCCGGCTGGTGGTCGTCGGCGAGGGCGTGCTCGGCTCCGAGATCGCGGCCACCGCACGGACCCTGGGCCTGGACGTCACGCTCGCCGGACCGCTGTCAGCGCCGATGGCGCTCCAGGTCGGCCCGCTGGTGTCCGGCGCCCTGGCCGAACTGCACACCGAGCGCGGGGTCAGGCTCCGGCTCGGCAACGCAGTCGTCGGACTCACCGACCGGGACGGCCGGGTCACCGGCGTCCGGCTCGCCGGCGACGAGGTGCTGCCCGCCGACGCGGTGGTGGTCGCGATCGGCGCGACCCCGGCGACGGAGTGGCTCGCGAGCAGCGGGTTGGAGCTGGACAACGGGGTGGTGTGCGACTCCCGCTGCCGGGCCGGGCAGGGAATCTACGCCGTCGGCGACGTCGCCCGCTGGCACCACGAGAGCCTCGGCCGGCTGGTCCGCCTGGAGAACCGGACCAACGCCACGGAACAGGCCATGGCGGTCGCCGGGCAGATCCTCGGCGACGACCGGCCGTACGCACCGGTGCCGTACTTCTGGACCGATCAGTACGACGCCAAGCTCCAGGTGCACGGCTTCCTGCCCCCCGAAGCCGAAGTGGACGTCGTCGAGGGCGACCTGACGGCCCGTCGCTTCGTCGCCCGCTACCGCGTCGACGGCCGGGTCACCGGCGTTCTCGGCTGGAACATGCCCAAGCAGGCCCGACTGCGCCGCCAGGAGATCGTCGACGGTCTCGACACGCCCGCCCCCACCCACTGAAACGTCAGGAGAGACCCATGAAGGTTGTCGTCGACGAGGAGAAGTGCGTCGCCGCCGGACAGTGCGTGGCCGCCGCCATGGACGTGTTCGACCAGCGCGAGGACGACGGCATCGTCGTCCTGCTGGAGGAGAACCCGCCGGCCGAGCAGGCCGAGGACGTGCGCAACGCCGCAGCGGTGTGCCCCGCCCTGGCGATCCGCATCGAGGAATAGCCCCCGAACTTCTTCCCTTCCCCCACCCCACCACCGGAGGAACACCCATGGCCGAGGCAGACGTCCGGCACGCCGCCGACGAGGCGACCTACTACTACCAGGACGACCGGGACGCCAAGTGCCCCTTCGCCCCGCCGCCCGGGCTGCGCGCCCTGAACGACGGGGGTCCCGTCTCCCGGGCCCGGATCTGGGACGGCAGCACCCCCTGGCTCGTCACGGGCCACGCCGCACAGCGCGCCATCCTGTCCGACCCCCGGGTCAGCTCGGACGACAAGCGGCCGGGATTCCCGTACCCGAACAAGGCCATGGCGGAGACGGCCCCTCACCACCCGCTCACGATCTTCAACTCCGACGGCGCGGACCACACCCGGATCCGCCGCATGATGACCCGCCCGTTCACCCGCCCCCGGATGGAGGCGCTGCGGCCGGACATCCAGCGGTTCACCGACGAGCTCATCGACCGGATGCTGGCGGGCCCGAAGCCGGTGGACCTGGTGACGGCGCTGTCCCTGCCGCTGCCCTCGCTGATGATCTGCGCACTGCTCGGCGTCCCGTACGAGGACCACGACTTCTTCCAGGAACACGCCTCCTTCGCCACCAGGAGCGACAAGACGGCCGACGACGACCGGCGGGCGGGCGACGCACTGGGCGGCTACCTCGCCGGACTGCTCCGGAAGAAGATGGAGGAGCCCGCCGACGACGTGCTCTCGGACTTCGCCGCCCGGATCAAGGCGGGTGACCTCACCCTCCCCGAGGCCACCCTGCTCGCCATGATCCTGCTGATCGCCGGTCACGAGACCAGCGCGAACATGATCACGCTCGGCACCGCCCTGCTGCTGGAGAACCCCGACCAGATCGCACGGCTGCGCGAGATCGAGGACACCCGGGACGCCGCGGGCGCGGTCGAGGAGATCCTTCGCTATCTGACCGTCGCGACCTTCGGACAGCGGCGCATCGCCGGTGAGGACTTCGAGTTCGAAGGCGCGCAGATCAAGGCCGGGGACGGCATCATCGTCCCGCTGCCCGCGGGCAACTGGGATCCGCAGGCGTTCCCCGAGCCGGAGAAGCTCGACCTCACCCGCAAGGCGAACCACCACCACGCCTTCGGCTGGGGCATCCACCAGTGCCTGGGCCAGCAACTCGCCCGTATCGAGCTCCAGGTGGTCTACGGCACCCTCTACCGGCGCATCCCGACCCTGCGCCTGGCGGTCGGCCGCGACGAACTCGCCTTCCGCCCGGCCGACGCGCTCGCCTTCGGCATCGGGGAGCTGCCGGTGACCTGGTAGCCCTGGCAGCCCGACCTCGGCGCCGACCCGCCGGTCCCGCCCGCACGGGTGGGACCGGCATCCGTATATCCGCAACCGCAGTATCCGCAACCGCAGTACAACAGGAGTCAGGCATGAGCGAGTTCAGCTTCGAAGGACGCGTCGCGGTCGTCACCGGCGCGGGCCGGGGGATCGGCCGGGCCCACGCCCGCCTCCTGGCGGAGCGCGGGGCGAAGGTCGTCGTCAACGACCTGGGCGGATCCATGGAGGGCGACGGCTCGGACGTCGGCCCCGCCCAGCGAGTCGTCGACGAGATCGTCGCGGCGGGCGGTGCGGCCGTCGCCAACACCGACGACGTGTCGACGCCGGCCGGCGGACAGGCGATCATCGACTCCGCGATCGAGCACTTCGGCCGCATCGACGTCCTCGTCAACAACGCGGGGATCATCCGGTGGGCCGGACTGCCGGAGGTCGACGCGGAGAACCTGGAGCGGCACCTCGCGGTGCACCTCGTCGGTTCGTTCAACACGCTGCGCGCCGCCTGGCCGCACTTCGTCGAGCAGCAGTACGGCCGGGTCGTGCTGACCACCTCCAGCGGCATGTTCGGCCTCGACAACAACCTGTCGTACGCGGCGGCGAAGGCGGGCACGGTCGGGCTCGCCCGCAGCGCGAAGCTGGCCGGCGAACCCCATGGCATCAAGGTCAACCTGATCGCGCCGGCGGCCATGACCCGCATGGGCGGCGGCCCCGAGGAGGAGCCCGCGGAGGCGGTCCCCGGCATGCCCTACATGCCGTCGGACGCGGTGGCGCCGATGGTGGCGTATCTCGCCCACGAGAGCTGCCCGGTCAATGGGGAGATCTACACCGCGGGCGCCGGCCGCTTCGCGCGCCTCTTCATCGCCTCGACCCAGGGGTACGTCCACCAGGGCGACCCCGCCACGGTCGAGGACGTGGCCGGCAACTGGGACGCCGTCAACGACGAGAAGGGCTACTACGTGCCGTCGGACCTGATGGCCTGGTCGGGCGCGTTCCTGCAGCACCAGTTCGCACCGATCGCCGGTTCCGCGAACTCGTAGACAGCGGGTGACGCGGCAGCCGTCTCGTGGACGGCAGTGACCGAGGGCCGGGCGTGCTGCCCGGCCCTCGCGGTGTTTCGTCGGGTGCGCGCGGCAGCAACTGCGGTGCGCATACCGGCCGTTGGTCGATGCCGATGCCGATGCCGATGCCGATGCCGATGCCGATGCCGGGGCGGAGGGCGGGTCACGCGGGACCGGCTCCGCCGCTCCCGCCTCTGCGGCCGAAGGGCCGAGAGGAGGGAAGCGCGCGGAGCCGGTCCCGTGCCGTGCACGCCGAGGCGATGCGGTCAGGCCGTCGCCTGGCCGACCTCGGCCTCGTCGAGGCGCTTGGCCCTGGGGATCAGGGCGACGAGCAGCGCGCCCACGGCGCAGCATCCGACCACCAGCCAGAGCCCGTTGGTGAAGCCGGTGTCGAGGTAGAACTGGGTGCCGTGCATGACCGCGCCGTGCTGGGCCATCACGACGAAGGCCAGCTGGGAGACGATGATCTGGGCGACGCCCTGTCCGAGGGTCTGGGCGCCGTTGGCCAGGGCCTGCTCCTCGGGGGTGACCACCTCGATGATCATGATGGGTACGACGGCCATGACCATGCCCGTGCCGAGCCCCGCGATGAGACCCATCCCCACGATCTGCGGGGCGCTGTGGTGCAGTTGGGTGCCGATGCCGTAGCCGAGGACGGTGAGCGCGGAGCCGGTGCCCAGCAGGATCCGCGCGTCCGTCCGGCGGGCGAGGAAGCCGGTGCCGACGGCCGCCACGATGATCATGGCGCTGATGGGGCTGGTGACGATGGCGTTGTGGGTGCCGGACCAGCCCAGGCCTTCGGAGACGTTGGGGATGTTCGGCATCAGTATCAGCAGCTGGATCACGACGCCGACGGCGCTGAGCGAGCCGGCCGCCACGGATGTGGCCAGCAGGACGGTCCACACCGAGCGACGCCGGGTCATGGCCGGCGGGAACAGCGGTTCGGCGACGCGACGCTCGACCAGGACGAAGGCGATCAGCGTGATCAGCGCCCCGACGACCCAGGCGGTGAACCTGGCACTGTCCCAGCCCCAGTGCGTCCCCTGGCCGACGGCGTAGACGAGCGAGGTGATCCCTCCGCCGAGGAGGATGCCGCCGATCCAGTCCATCCGGCCGCCCGCCGCGCGGATCGGGCTCTCGGGCACGAAGGCGGCCACCAGCGCGAAGCTCACAGCGGTGCTGATCGCCATGAACCACAGCACGCCACGGAAGCCGTAGTCGTCCAGGAGCCAGCCGGACAGGAACGGTCCGCCGAAGGCGACGAGGCCGACACCGCCGGCGAGGATCCCGCTGGCGAGTCCGACCCAGCGGCGAGGGAAGACGTCGCGGGTGATCGCGTAGGCGAGTGGTGCGGTGGCCGCGTAGACGCCCGCGATGCCGCGTCCGATCAGCAGGGTGCGGTAGTCGGTGGCCAGGGCGGCGATCAGGTCGCCGACAAAGCCCAGCCCGGTGGCGACGAGGAGAACCTTCTTCTTGCCGAAGAGGGCCGCGGCCTTGACCGCGAAGGGCAGGAAGAACGTCCCGGTGAGCAGGGTCATCAGGGTGAACCAGGCGATCTGGGTGGTCCGGAAGTGGATCGCGACATCGGCCTGCGCGATACCGGACAACGCGGCCATGAGCGCGACCAGTTGGACGGTCCACACGAGCGCGACCACGACGAGCGCGTTGCGTGGGGTCGAGAGGGATCTCTCGGAGGCTTGCGGAGCGGCGGTTCGGGTGTGGGACATCGGCGGCCTTCCGTGGATGAGCGGTGGACCGGAGAGCGGCTCCGGGCCGGGCGGGACGGGGATGCTCGACGCGGTGTCGGGCCCAGGCATGCGTGACGGCCGTTCGTTGCCGCGGTGCGGCTGCCGGAAAGATAGACCCAACGGTCGGTACAATCAACGAAATGCGCAGAGAAGCGATCTCGGACGCCTACAGATTCCCGTGATCAGCCGACCGCCACCCCCGTGACCAGTGACTTCACCCTCGACGACGGGCCGGGACACACCGCACCGCGTGGTCGACTCCCGTCCCGCTCAGTGGGATGCCGCGCATCGTGGAGTTCGGGGGACTTCACGGTCGTCCGCCGAACGGGCCAGGCTTTCGGGCCGGTCCGGCATGGCAGCAGGCCGACGGCTCGACGCGCCTGGATCCTGACAGCCGAACGAGGCAGGAGAGACCGTGGACGATCCCAGCCCCCGAGAAACCCGGAGCTCTGCATCCACCGGCGCGGGCCAGGACGCCTCCGGTGAGCCGGGGGTCATCGGCATCGCACTCGCAGCCGTGCTGACGGCCGCGCTCGCCCAGGGTTCGTGGCAGTGGTTCGCCACGTACGTCGGGGCGACGCTGCTCGCGGTGGTCTTCTCCTTCTACCGGCTGCCGAGGCGGACGCCCGGCCCGGGACCTGCCTATGCGCGCAATCTGGCGGCGTACTCGCTGGTCGTCGGCCTGTGTGCAGCGATCGCGCTGGCTCCCGCGCTGCAGCGCTGGGACTGGCTGTTCCCGATGCCCGGCACCCGTGACAGGTGTCCCGCGCTGGGCGCCTACGCGAGCATCCGGACGGAGGCGGAGCTGGGGAACCTGGCCGGGCGCGACGCCGCCGCCTTGGCTCAGGCACAGGACGTCCATCGCCACGACGCCGTCGCCGACTGCCTGTCCGCCACCACGACCCTGTGGTTGCCGGTCTACGCGGCCGGAGCGGCCGTGCTGGTGGGTCTGGGCGCGTGGTGCATCGATCACGTTTGGACGAGGAAGGCGACGGCCGAGGCCGGCCGGTAGCCGAAGAGAGCTGTTGGGGCTCGAAGGCTCGATTCCCCTGGGCTACGGCGTTCTGTCCTGGCGCAGGGCCTGGATCAGCCAGGCGGCGTCCGGGAGCAGCCCCGGAAGCACCTGCCAGCCGTTGACCGCCCAGACGAGTCGCCAGTACTGCTCCACGCGCGGATCGTTCACGGCTTCCAACTGCTCGATCAACCAGCCTCGCAGCTCCGCGTCAGCGATGTGCGGGTGGGCCCCGGCGACCGCTTCGACGACGCCGTCCGCGATCGGTCGGGCTTCCGGGCCGAGCGGGTCGACGCCTGCTTCCTTCGCCGCGGTGACCGGCTGACGGATCAGCTCCATCACCTTGTCGGCGACGCCTGTGCCGGCCGGGAGGGTCTCTTGCGCGGCGAGCTTGCGCATGCGGTGGCGGAAGTCCTCCTCACCGATGAGTTCGGCGAGTTCCGCCCAGGCCCGGATCTGCTCGGGGGAGGGGTCGTCGGGGAGGTCGGGTGCGGCCATCCGCACCATGGCCGCCAGTTCACGGTGTCGGTCCTGCACGTCGAACGTGCTGGTGACGAAGTCGTCGATCAGGCGTCGGCGCTCGGCCGCGGTCAGTCGGGTGAGCTTGTGCATGAGGGTGATCTCCTCGGGGCTGGAGCCGCTCAGGGCCACCGCTCGCAGGACGCTCCGGTGCAGTCGCAGGGTCCGGATCCGAAGGTCCACGGCGTCCGCGTGCACCGCGACGACATCCGCCAACGAGACCTTGCGGTCCAGCACGCGTCGGATGGTGGCGAGATCCATCTCCAGCTCCCGCAGCGTGCGGACGAGTTCCAGACGAAGCACCGCGTCGAGGTCGTAGAGCCGGTAGCCGGCGGGACTGCGGTCGGAGAACGGCACCACCCCCGAATCGGAGTAGAACCGGATCGTCTTCACCGACAGGCCGGTGAGCCGGGCAACTTCCCCGATCGTGTAAGGAGTCGCGTCGTTCATGCCCCTCATCCTGGCGTCTCCCGTAACCGGAGACTCAAGGCCGATTCCGCCGGCTGCACCAGCGCGTCAGTGGTGCCAGGCCCGCCCGCCCGTGTTGTGGATGAAGCGCTGCAGCACTTTGAGTGTGGTCAGGTACTCCTCGTCCGAGATGCCCGCGTGCCGTTCGGCGCTCAGCTCCTCCTGAAGGGCCGCGACCTTGGCGTAGAACGCCTCGCCCTCGGTCGTGAGGCCCAGACGTCCCTCGGCGTCCTCGGTGATCCAGCCCTGGGCGATGGCCGTGTCGATCTCGGACTCGATGCTCTCCGAGCCCTCGTCGAGGTAGTTCCGGAGGAGGCGAGAGACCTCGTCGCGGGTCTTGACGGTGTCCGCGCGTGCGACCTGTGCGAGGACCCACCACTGCGGCTGGGTCGTGCCCAGGTCGGCGAGGGAGGCCCGGATGCGGGTGACGACCGCCTTGGAGGCGGCCCAACTCCAGTAGCCGATGGGCTGCCGGATCAGTTCGGTGTCGCTGTGCGAGTACTCCATGGCCAGTCCCTCTGTCGTCGTCTGCGCTGGTTCGCTGGGACCGACCGTAGGAACTCAACCTGACTTGAGGTCAAGGCCGTGCATCAGGCGCGTCGCTGTTCCGATGCGGTCGGGCCGGGCGACAGGTCCTGGGTGCCGATGACGGAGAGAAGCTCGAGCTGGGCGGCGCCCTCGCTGCCGGGCGGCGCGGTGAACCAGAGCAGGCGTTGGCGTCCGTCCTCGCTGAACAGGCTGTGACAGTCGAGCTCGATGACGCCCAGGGTCGGGTGTGCGATGCGCTTGTGGTCGGTCCGCCGGAGGGCGACGTCGTGGGTGTCCCACAGGACCGTGAATTCTTCGCTGTGTCGGCGGAGTGCGGCCACCATCTGGTGCACCTCGCTGTCCCCGCCGCGTCGGGCGGCGACGGCCTGGAGGTCGGCGACGAAGACCCGCGAGTGGTGGGGATGGTCCTCGGCCGGGTAGACGGCGCGGGCCTCGGGCTCGGTGAACCAGCGGTAGACGAAGCTCGCCGCGGGGCCCCGAACGGCCGGATGCCGACCGACGAGGGCCACGGCCAGCTCGTTCTGGACGACCGTCTCGTGGAGGTCGGTGATGACCTGGGCGGGGGTGGTGGTGAGCCGGTCCAGCAGGCCGAGCAGGGCGGGCTGGACATGCGCGGTCGAGCCGTGCGCGGCCGGTGGCACGGGACGGTCGGCGAGATGGAACAGATGGTCGCGTTGGTCGCCGTTCAGACGCAGCGCCCGGGCCAGAGCGGCGAGCACCTGCGCAGAGGGCTGAGCGCCGCGCCCGCGTTCCAGCTCGGTGTAGTAGTCGGCGGACAGACCCGCCAGCTGGGCGACCTCCTCGCGCCGCAGTCCGGGCACTCGTCGCCGCGGACCCACAGGCAGGCCGACCTCGGTCGGGCGGATGCGGGCGCGCCGGGACTTCAGATATGCGGCGAGTTCGGAATGGTTCACGCTCCCCAGGATGACGCGCACCGCAGCCGTGAGCCAGGGGATGACAACCCCCGGGTACGGACAGCCCTGGCTGGGACCGGATCACCGGCTCACGATGAAGACACACGGCAAGCAGCCCCCGGCGGCAACGCCGACGCCCCACGCCACGGCCACCCCCCGTGGCCCCCGTACTACTCGATTACTCGCAGGAGTCTCCATGCCACACCAGGACACCGCGGCGGATCGCGCCGCAGTCGACCACCCCGCACCGCCGCGCGTCGCCGTCGTCACCGGTGGTTCCCGTGGCATCGGCCGGGAGACGGTGAGCCGGCTGGCCGCCGACGGGTTCGCCGTCGTGGTGGGTTACGCGGGCAACCGTGAGCAGGCCGAAGCCGCCGTAGAGGCGGTCGCGGCCGACGGCGGCCGGGCGGTCGCCGTCCAGGCGGACGTCGCGGACGAGCAGCAGGTGGCCGCACTGTTCGACACGGCCGAGTCGAAGTTCGGCGGCGTCGACGTCGTCGTCCACGCAGCCGGCCGGATGCATCTCTCCCCGGTCGTCGACCTGGACCTGGCGCAGCTGGACGCGGTGTACCGCACCAACATCCGAGGGAGTTTCGTCGTCGCCCAGCAGGCCGCCCGCAGGCTCCGCAGCGGCGGGGCAGTGATCATGTTCTCCACGTCCGTGGTGGGCCTGGCGTTTCCCGGCTACGGCGCCTACAGCGCCAGCAAGGGCGCAGTCGAAGCGCTCACGATGATCCTCGCTCGCGAGCTGCGCGGCCGGGACGTCACCGTCAACGCCGTCGCGCCCGGCCCCACCGCCACCGACCTGTTCCTCGAAGGCAAGGACGAGCAGACCATCGCCCGGTTGGCCGCCCAGCCCCCGCTGGAACGGCTCGGCACCCCCGCCGACATCGCCGAAGTCGTCGCCTTCCTCGCCTCCCCGGCCGGCCACTGGGTCAACGGCCAGGTCGTCCGGGCCAACGGCGGCATCATCTGAGCGACCACGGCGCCTGCGCCGTGTGGCCCCTCATCCCATCTCCACCCCATTCCCATGTCCATGCTCATGTCAGAAACGAGATCCGTCATGCCGTTCGCCAACTTCAAGGTCCCCGCCGGCACCCTCGACGAGAAGCAGAAGGAGAAGATCGTCACGCGCACCACCGAGCTGTACGTCGAGATCTACGGGGAGCGGGCCCGCGCCAACACCATGGTCCTGGTCGAGGAGGTCACCGACGGCGGCTGGGGCATCGGCGGCAACGTCCTGACCCGCGCCATGCTCGAGGAATCGCCCGAGGAATCGCCCGAGGGCTGACGCCTGCGGACGACGCCGGCCCGCCCGATGTCCCTGCCCGGTCGGCGACCGCCGGTGCGGTGACTCACTCAGGATCGGGCAGCTCCATCGACGCGAGCCTGGCCGGGTGGGTCACGGCCGTGAGGTCGGTGATCCGGCCGTCGGCGACGGTGAAGGCGAGGACCGAGAGCGGGGTGCCGTCCGCATGCCAAGACACCACCCCGGGAAGGCCGTTGACGAGCACCGCCCGCCCCCGCGTGGCGGCGCGGGCGGCCAACTGCGCGCCGGCGGCGACCCGGGTCGCGCCGATGGTGACGACCACGCCGTCGGGAGTGTCGGCGGTCAGCCGCACCTCGGGGTCGAGCACCCGCAGCAGCCCGTCGAAGTCGCCGCCGCGAGCGGCCGCCAGGAATGCCTGGACGACCTCTCGCTGCTCCTGTCCGACGGCCGTCGGCCGGTCCGCCGCCTGTACCTTCCTGCGGGCTCGGCTGGCGAGCATCTTGGTGGCGTCGGTGGACTTGCCGAGGATCTGGCCGATCTCCTCGAACGGCACCGCGAACAGGTCGTGCAGCACGAACGCGAGCCGCTCGCTCGGCCCGAGCGACTCGAGGACGACCAGCAGCGCGAGCCCGACCGAGTCGGCGAGCGCCACGTCGTCCTCCGGCGCAGGACCGTCGTCGACCGCCACGACGAGCTCGGGCAGCCGGGCGTCGTAGGACGCCTCGGGGTGGGACTGGCGCGATCGCAGCACGTCGAGACTGATCCGGCCGACCACCGTGGTCAGCCAGCCGGCGAGGTTGTGGATGCTCGCCGTGTCCTGGCGGGACAGCCGCAGCCACGCCTCCTGGACCACGTCCTCGGCGTCGGCGTGTGATCCGAGCATGCGGTAGGCGACCGCGCACAGCCGGTCGCGCTGGGCGTCGAACGCCTCGGCCACCGGGTTCGTGGGGCTGCTGTCGGACATGTTGTTACCTTCCTCGGTGCTGCTCCGTCATGGGTGATGACGGACCCGAACGACCACAGGTAACCGATGAAGGAGCAGCACCGATGGAAACACGTATGAAGAGCCCGGCAGATCCCCAGGTGATCGCGGCGATCCAGCAGCTCAACAAGGCGATTCAAGCCGCCGGCGTCGACCCGCTCGTGCTCGAACTGGTCCACCTGCGGGCCAGCCAGATCAACGGCTGCGGCCCGTGTGTGTTCGCCGGGGTCCGGTCGGCGAAGAAGCATGGAGAGACCGATGAGCGGCTCCACAGCGTGGGCACCTGGCGCGAGACGCCCTTCTTCACGGAGGAGGAGCGGGCGGCCCTCGCACTGGCCGAAGCCGCCACCCGGATCCAGGACGGCGCACCGGGCGTGACCGACGAGATCTGGGACGCCGCCGCCGACCACTTCGACGAGAAGCAGTTGTCCGCGATCATCCTGAACATCTCGATCACCAACTTCTTCAATCGGATCAACCACACGATCCGCGAACAGGCCGGCAAGACCTGGTGAGTCGGACGGGGCGTCACCCGCCTGGAGGCCACGCCCCGGCAACGACCGGTCAGCGTACGAGCAGGTCGACGACGCCGGTCAGGTCCTCCGCGCCGCTGCCCTCGGCCAGGCGGCGGCGCATCAGGTCGAAGTAGGGACGCAGCAGTTCCGGACTGACGCCCTGCTCCTCGGCGGTGTTCAGGAAGGTCGGTGTGCCGGCCACCTGCATGGCCAGGTTGGAGACGACGCCCTCGGTGTAGTCGCCGCTGCGCAGTTGGGCGGCGGTCTGGTGAACCGCCGGGGCCATCGCGACGAGCCAGTCGGCGAGGAGCGGGGCGAGCGACGCGGGGTCGATGTCCTCCTTGCGGATCAGGGCGAAGGCGTGCGCGGCACCGGCGAACATCCCGTACATGGCGCTGAGCAGGGCCACGTCGTGCAGGGCGGCGAAGCCCGCGTCCAGGCCGACGTAGGCAGTGCCGGCCGGGACGCTCAGTGTGTCCCGGTGCCGTTCGAACAGTTCCCGCGAGCCGCTGTAGAAGACGTAACCGCCGGCTCCCGGGACGCCGATCATCGGAGGGACGGCCATGATCCCGCCGTCCAGGTATCGGGCACCGCGCTCGCGGGCCGGTTCGGCGCGGGCGCGGGCCTCGGCCGGGGTGCTGGTGGTGAGGTTGACCAGGTCCTTCCCGGCGAGGTCGGCGCCGGCCAGCACCTCGTCGACCGAGGCGTCGTCCAACAGACAGACGACGACCAGTGTGCTCGCCGCGACCGCCTCGGCGGCGCTGTCCGCGACCCGAGCACCCTCGGCGGCGAGCGCCGCTGCGCGGGCCGGAGTGCGGTTCCAGACGGTGAGCGGGTGGCCTGCGGCAAGCCAGGCGCGCGCCAGCGCGGTGCCCATCGCGCCGAGGCCCAGCAGTGTGACGGGGGTCTTCTCAACAGTGTTGTGTGTCATGCCGATCAGGCTGGTCGCAGCTCCGAAAGCGATCAAGTACGCACTTGGGAGTGGGTGGTTACCCTGAAGTGAGCGAGCACGTCAGAAGGGTGGGGGCATGACGACGCTGAACCGGCCGGGCGCACCGGACGGACACACCTGCGGGATCGACGCCGCGATGGAGGTGATCGGCGGCAAGTGGAAGGTGCTGATCCTCTGGGCGCTCCACGAGCACCCCTGCCGCCGCTTCGGCGAGCTGCGCCGACTGCTCCCGGGGATCACCGAGAAGGTGCTGGCCTCTCACCTGCGAGAGATGGAGGCGGCCGGCGTGGTGCGCCGCGTGTCCTACGACGAGGTGCCGCCCCGCGTCGAGTACTCGCTGACCGAGGACGGCACGCGCCTCAACGAGGCACTCCAGCCGCTGGCCGCCTGGGGACGGGAGCGGCCGACGGCTGGGCGGACGCAGGAGACGGCGGGCCAGCACGTTCGGTGAGAGGGCGCCGGCCACGGCAGGTTGCTCTGCGCCGGTCCCCGATGTCAGTGGGGTCCGTTACCTTCGGGCCATGTCGATCACCGCACAACTGCGTGACTCGGTCAGGCTGCCGGGAGGACACGCGCTGGTCAACGGCTTCGCCTTCGAGAGCCGTGGGGAAGCCCCGCGCCGCGCCCTGCTCCAGAACGGGCACGAGCTGGAGGTCTACGACCTGCACGAGGTCTTCGCGGGGGAGCGCGCCCCGGCTGCCGTCTTCCCTCTGCCCTGGCCCGGATGGGACCGAGGCGTCCACTCGGTGAGCCCCGACGGCCTGGTCGCGGTGTTCTCGGGTCAGCGCGCGGTGCGGGCCGTGGGCAACGGCGGAGAGACGCTGTGGGAGTACCGGCACGGCTGTTGGGGGCCGCAGCTCGGGCACCCGCACACGGGGGACGACCAGGAGGTGTGCAGGGGCATCGAGCACGGTTCCTGCCGCGTCTCCGACGACGGGCGCTTCGTCTGGGCGCATGTGGTCGAGCCGCAGGAGCGCGGCGGGCGGGAGTGCTGGGTCGTCCTGGACGCCTGGGACGGGCGGGAGTTGGCCCGGCTGCCGCTGGACAGCGCGGCCGCCGGTTCGTTCCACCTCTCCCACCCGGACGGTATCCACATGGGGCTGTGCATCGGCATGGGCCAGGACGGCATCCTGCTGTACTGGGCACGCTGGGACGGCGAAGAGCTGACCGCCCGGGACCTCGACGAGACGACCGACCGCGACCGCATCCTGACGGACGTCCACACGGGACATGCGGGCTTTCTGACGGTCGAGCAGGACGGAGCGGACCTGCAACTCCACGCCCTGGACGGCGTCGTGCTCGCGCACGGGGAGCCCGAGTGGGCGGACGAGTACCCGCCCTACTGGGACGACGGCTGCGGTTTCGTCGACGCCGACACCGTCATCGCCTCGACGCTCGAATCCGACGAGGACCCCGAACAGGCCCACCACTGGCTGCTCGACGCCCACACCCTGGAGATACGTGGGTCGGTCGCGTATCCCACCGGCCGGGTCGACAGTTATGTGCGCCCGCTCGGCGACGGGACCTGGCTCACCTACGACGGCAGCAGCGAGACGCTCAGCCGCTGGAGCGAAGCAGCGCGATGAGCGCGGCCACCCGACTTGATCGGGCACAGGATGTCGGGCCAGGAGGGGGAGCGGCTGCCTAACGTGGTGATCACAAAGGAAGGGGACCCCGGAATGCTGGAGCGGCTCAACCAGGCCATGGATCACATCGAGGCCCACCTCGACGAGACCATCGACGTGGCGGAGCTGGCGCGCATCGCGGCCACCTCGGAGTACCACCTGCGCCGGATGTTCTCGGCGCTGGCGGGCACGCCGCTGTCGGAGTACGTCCGGCGCCGGCGGCTCACCGTCGCGGGCGCCGAAGTGCTCGCGGCCCGTGAGCCGTTGTTGGAGATCGCGGTGCGCTATGGCTACGGATCGGGCGAGGCGTTCGCCCGGGCGTTCCGTGCCATGCACGGCGTCGGGCCGGGCGAGGCCCGGCGCACCGGTGCCGCGCTCGTCTCCCAGTCCCGGTTGACCTTCCGCCTCACCGTCGAAGGGAGCAGCAGCATGCGCTATCGCGTAGTGGACAGGCCGGCTTTCACCGTCGTCGGCCTCAAGGCCCGGGTGCCACTGGTGCACGCGGGACCGAACCAGGCGATCATCGACTTCGTCCGCGGGATCGAACCGCGGACCCTGGAGCGCCTGGAGAAGCTGTCGGACCAGGAGCCACGGGGCATCGTCGCGGTCTGCGACGACCTGGACCCGAGCCGCGCCGAAGGCACCGAACTCGACTACTACCAAGGGGTGATCACGTCCGCGGACGCCCTCGACGGCACGACCGTCCTGTCTGTCCCGGCGGGTTCGTGGGCGGTCTTCACCGTCTCGGGGCCGGTGCCGCAGGCCATCCAGAACCTGTGGCGGGACGTGTTCACGGAGTGGTTCCCGTCCAACCCGTACCGCAGCCGCCCCGGCCCCGAGATCCTGCACACCCGCCTGTCCCCGGACAAGACCGAAGCCGACGCCGAACTGTGGCTTCCCGTGGAGCGGGAAGAGGGCCGACGCTACGAGCCGTCCGCGCGGACCGCGTAGACGTAGCGCTGGTCGGGGTACTCGCTGACGTTCCAGATCACGGACTCGCCGTAGGTCCAGCCGGACGCCCCGCTGCTGTGGTAGCTGAGGTCCTCGCAGCCGACCGCCAGGTCGCAGACGGCGCTCGCGGCCGGGGCGCCGGAGGCGAAGGTGCGCAACGCACCTGTCCCGGAAGGGCCGTTGCTCACCGCATGACGGCTCACCACATCGCCACCGTCACTCATGCCTCGCGCCGCGCCCTTGATCCCACAAGGCGGCGACGGTGTCGAGTTCCGCGCGGAACTGGCCGGCGGTGGTGAAGCCGCGCTCGTCGAGGAACAGCAGGGTCTTGCGCCGGTGCTGCTGACCGATGGCGACGGTCACCACATAGCGCGAGCTGACCTGGAAGCCGTACGCCATGTGGACGACCTCCCGGTCGACCAGCTCGAGCGCGTGGACGTCCGCCCACGGGTGCTGTCGGTCCGTCAGAAAGCCCCGGCGTGTGACGCCGTCCGCGGACACGACCGTGCCGAGCCGTAGAATCCGGACGACGACGATGAGGATGACCGCCAGACCCGCGAGCGCCAGCAGGGCCGTTGTCGAGCCGGGTAAGCCGATGCCCCAGGGGATCGCGGACATGATCCCGAGGAACACGACCGCAGCGAAGATCGTGTACCTGATCATGCTGGGTGGGATCCGGTACTTCCTCGGCAGCGTCGACAACGCGGCTCCCCCTTTCGTTCCTGCGTGGATAGCAGGCCACGCTGCGGCGGTCAACGTCGACGAACGCGGTTTCTCGGGCGGCGCAGCCCCGTCGAGTCGAGGTGGTCCCGCATCGGCATCAGCCGGCGTTGCGCCGGGTGCGCAGGGCTGCTCGGGCCGGGAGTGCAGTCGCCGTCATCCCCAGGGCGAGGATCGTCGCGGCGAAGGAGCCGTACAACAGCGGGGGAATGTAGGGCGCTTCGCCCGTCAGTCCCTTCATCATCGGTACGAGAGTCGCCAGGGCGATCGCGGTGCCGAGCCCGATCCCGGTCAGGGTGACCAGCAGGGCCTCCCAGCGGATCATCCGCAGAGTCTGGCGGCGCGTGGTGCCGATGAGGCGCAGGGTGGCGAGTTCGCGGCGGCGGTCGAGGACGGTCATCACCAGGGTGTTGACGGCGGCCACGGCCGCGAAGCCGCCGAGCACCGCTGCCATCACCGTGTTCGCCCAGGCGTTGAGCTCTCGGTCCAGGGACCGCGCGGCGGTGTAGTCGCCGGCGTCGAGGACCCTGCCGAGCGGGGTGAGGGCCTCGGCGGTGCCGCCCTTCGTCCAGACCTCGGTGTCGAACGCCGAGGTGACGTGGGCCGCCAGGTCGGAGCGGCTCAGTGTCACCTGGGACAGGCCCAGGCCTCGTCCGTACGTCGCCACGACCGTCGGCTCCGCCTTGGTGCCGTCGGGCAGGCGCAGGGGGAGCCGGTCGCCGACCCGCACATGGGTGGTGTCGGCCAGCGTCGCGTCGAGCGCGACCTGCCCCGGCTGCAGGGAGACGGCGCCGGTCCGCACGTCGAGGTCCTGGACACGGGCGAGCGCGTGCGGGGAGCCGGTGACGCCCTGGGCGGAGACCGACTCCAGGGAGCCCGAGGCCGGGACCAGCACGGAGGTCCTCAACAGGCCGACGGCGGCGGTGACGCCGGGTGTGCGGGCCGCCCTGTCCACCGCGTCCGGGGCCAGCCCCGCGGGGGAGGTGACGATGTGGTCGGCGACGATGCCCGCCTGCTGCTGGGATGCGATGGCCCGCTCCTCGCTGGTGTGCATGAAGACGAGCGTGCAGGAGAACGCCATGGCCAGCACGATGGGTGTGATCGCCGAAGCCAGTCGGCGGGCGTTGGTCTGGGAGTTGGCCGCCGCCAGCGAGGCCGGAGCGCCGGCGCCGCGCAGCGGGAGGCCGAAGAGCGCGGCGCAGGCCCGGGCCACCAGCGGGCCGAGCAGGGCCACCGCGAGCATGAAGAGGAACACGATGCCGAGTGCCGCGTTGGCCGCGTCCTCGCCGCTGAGCGAGGTGGCCAGACCCGCGCAGACGAAGCCGCCGACCGCCGCGGCGATCCCCAGCGGAGTGCGGATCCAGCCGACGCGCAGTCGTTCCACCGAGACCTCGGCCAACGCCCGGCCGGGCTTGATCCGGGCCGGGCGGCGGGCCGCCGTGTATCCGGCGAGCAGCGCGGTCAACAGGACGGCGCCCACCGCGGAGAGGAGCGGGATCCCGGAGACGGAGAGAGTCACCTCCTGCGGGACGGCCCCCCTGTCCTTGAGCTGGCCGAACCACCAGCGGGCCAGGGCGATGCCGGGCAGACAGCCGAGCGCGCCCGCGAGCGGGGCCACCAGCAGCGTCTCGGTGGCGATGGTCCGGCGGATCTGGCGCGGGGTGGCGCCGATCGCCCTGAGCAGGGCGAACTCCCGGGCACGCTGGCCCACGGAGAGCGCGACCGTGCCGGCCGCCGTGAACACCGCGACCATCGTGGCGACGCCGCCGAAGGAGCCGCCGAGCGCGATGAGCAGTTCCTTGGCCTCGGCCAGTGAGGTGTCCTCCGCGGCGCCGCGGTCGTCGCCGGTGTAGACCTGGGCTCGGTCGCCGAGGGCGTGTGCCACCTGCGACTTGAGCTCGGCCGCAGACACCCCTTGCTCGGGGAGTACGGCGATGGCGTCGATCCGGCCCGGACGGCCGGAGAGGCGTACGGCTTCGGAGTCCGTGAACCAGGCCGTCGGCGGCCGGCCGGCGGAGGCGGTGATGCCGGAGACGCGGAAGTCACGGGGGCCGTCGGCGGTGGTGAGGGCGATGCGGTCGCCGACGTCGGCGGCGCCCTCGGTGAGGACGACCTCGCCGGTGCGCGGCGCCCGCCCTGCGGTCGGCTGCTCGCCCGTGAACGCCGTGGAGCCCCAGCCGTGCGCCGTGAGGGCGCTCTTGCGCAGCTGGATCGGGAAGGTCACGTCCGCCACCGCCGTGCGGGCGCCGGGAACCGAAGCGGCCTTCGCCACCAGGGAGTCGTCGAGGCGGGCGGTGTCGGGCACCGGTGTGGAGTCGTCTTCGCGATCCTCACCGTGGCCGGTGATCCAGTGGGCGCGCTGGTCGGCGGCGGCGACCACGGGAGCGTCGGCGTAGCGCTGCGGCGGGACGAAGGCGCGCACAGGAGGATGCCGCACGCCGACACGATCGCCGCGGCCATCGCCAGTGCGACGAATGTGCCCACGAAGGCGGCGGGCTTGAAGCGGACGGCGGCGCGGGCCAGGCCGTTGGGCACGAACATCAGGCTGCCGCTCCCACACGGGACGGCCTGGTGAGCGCCGTCATACGGGCCGCGATCTGCTGGGCCGAGGCCCCCTCCAGACGGTCGACGATCGAGCCGTCGGCCAGGAACAGCACACGGTCGGCCCAGGCCGCTGCCGCCGGGTCGTGCGTGACCATGACGACCGTGGCGCCGGTGGGGGCGCTTTGGCCAGAGCGAAGACCGAAGTGCGGGACGTCCACCGCGCGGCGCAGCAGACCGAGGATCTCGGTGGCCGTGGTCGTGTCGAGCGCGCCGGTCGGCTCGTCCGCGAAGACGACGTCGGGCCGGGTCACCAGCGCACGGGCGATGGCGACGCGCTGCTGCTGGCCGCCGGAGAGCTGGCCGGGCCGGCGCCGGGCCAGCCCGTCCAGACCGACCTGGGCGAGGACCTGGGCGGCGTGGCGTCGGTCGGCGCGGTGGCCGGCCAGGCGCATCGGCAGCAGCACGTTCTGCTCGACGGTCAGGGACGGCAGCAGGTTGAAGGCCTGGAAGACGAAGCCGAGACGGGTGCGGCGCAGCGCGGTCAGCTTGTTCTCGCTCAGGCTTGTGATCTCCGTGCCGCCCAGGTGGACCGTGCCGGCGCTCGGGCGGTCCAGGCCCGCCGCGCACTGCAGGAACGTGGACTTACCGGAGCCGGAGGGGCCCATCACCGCAGTGAAGCCGCCGCGTGCGAGGGTGAGATCGATACCGCGCAGGGCGTGCACGGCCGAGTTGCCGCGGCCGTACTGCCTGCGCACTCCCCGCAGCTCGATGGCCCGGTCCTGCGCCGGCTCCGCGCCGATCCGCGAGGTGTCGCCGTCCTTCTTCTGCTTCCTCCGCAGGCCCATGGCGGGGTCCGTTCCTTTCGCCGTACGTCCGTTTTCGGTGGTGTCTCGAACGTACGATCTCGGGCGGTGCCGGGACCATGACGGCGGCTGCCGGATCGATGGTGGGGATAACCCCAGGTACCCACCACAAGGACTGCTCCCGGCTACGGCTACGGCTGCGGCCGCGGACCAGGATCCGCGGTCCGAAAAGGGATCATGGTGTCTTCGCGGTGCACGTAGGCTCTGGACGCGCGGTCGACCAGGGTGTGCCGGGCCGGTGCCCGAGAGATTGGACGAAGGGAGCGTTCCACTGTGGCGCATGCTCACGAGGAAGAAGTTCTGGCCCGGATCGCCAAGGGGCTCGTCTACAACGAGACGGAAGCGGCGTTCCAGGCCCCGCGGCGCCGCACCGATCAGATCTTCGAATACAACCACACACCACCGAGCGAACCGCAGAAGCGTCGCTCGCTACTCGACGCGATCTTCGGCTCGGTCGGCGAACGCACGGTGCTGCTGCCTCCGTTCCACGCCGGGTTCGGCAGCAACGTCCATATCGGCGACGACTTCTTCGGGAACGTGAACCTCACGTTCGTCGACGACGTGGACATCCGCATAGGCAACGGTGTCATGATCGCGCCCAGCGTGACACTGACCACGACGGGGCACCCGGTGCATCCCTCACGACGCGTCGACTTCGCACGGTTCTCGGAGCCGATCGTGATCGAGGACAAGGTGTGGATCGGCAGCAACGCCGTGGTCCTGCCGGGTGTTCGCATCGGCTACGGGTCGGTCATCGGCGCCGGCAGCGTCGTCAGCCGCAGCATTCCCCCGATGAGCGTCGCGGTCGGAACCCCTTGCCGGGTGCTCCGCCCCATCACGGACGAGGACCTCGCCACACGTATCGCCGAGCAAGAGCACTGACGCGCTCGGCGTGTCCCCGGCTCCTCAGTCGTCGAGCAGCCGCCATGCGGTCAGGGCGAGCTTGGCCCGTATCAGCCCGGTGGGTTCGGTGAGTTCGATGCCCAGGGCCTTTCCGGTCCGATCGAGTCGGCGGGCGACGCTGCTGTGGTGCAGGTGGAGGAGGTCGGCGGCCCGGCGCAGGGAGGCCGTGGCGCAGTAGGCGTCCAGCGTCTCCAGGTGTTCCGGGTTGCCGGCGATGCGAGCGATCGCCGCTACGTCGGCGTTGTCCCGCGCGGCGTCCTGAGGTGTCTCGGCCAGCAGCGCCAGCGCGCCCAGCTGGTCGTAGCCGATGACAGGTTCGCGTGGGGTGGTGAAGCGGAGGGCCGTGCGGGCCTGCTGCCAGGACCGGTCGGGGGTTTCGGCGGCGCCGATGCCCGCACGTACACCTGCCGGAAACCGGGCCGGGTCCACGGTGGTGGCCAGGATGGCGCCCACGTCGGCGAGCGGCGCCGCCTTCACCGGGCGGGCCGGACAGACCAGGCCGCCGACCTGGTCGAGCGGAACCTGCGACCGGACGGCGATGACGCGGACCGGAAGGTCGGCGGCGAACCCCAGGAGCCGTAACGCCCGGGCTCGGGCCGCCTCGTCGCTGTCGGAGCTGATCGCCAGTTCGACGAGGGCGGGGTCGGCCATCGTGGTGCGGGCCGGGCCGTACCGCTCGACGGCCGTCGCGGCGGCGATGGCGAGCCGGTCGAGGAGAGCTTCGTCGAGCGGATTCGGCGGGCCGGGGCGCTCCAGCCACACCGTGCCGATCTCCTCGTCGTCGAGGGTGATCGGCGCCGTGGTGGACGCCGGTGGCGGCGGGCCGGAGGTCTGCCTGCCGTCGGGCGCGACACGGACCACCCGCCCGGTGCCGTGGAGCCGTATCCCGGCCACGCACTCGGCCAGGCCCGCCGAGGCCCGGGCGAGCGCCGGGAGGTCCACCCGTCGGCGCATCAGCGTGTCGTAGAACATGACGATCCGGACCACGCCTTCAGCTTCCGAGTCCAGTCCCGACAGCCGTAACGCCAGTGCCTCCATGGCAGGAGGATAGGGCCCCCTGGTGGGGAGGAGAAGCGCCGATCGGCGCGCGATCAGGGCGGGATACCCGACAGTCGGCGGACGATTCCGGGGCGGCCGGCGGTGAGGATGGCCGTCATGGATCCCGAACTCGAAGCATTCATCCCCCTCCTCCCCCGCACCGACCTGACCGACCTGGTCGGCTACCGCAAGATCTACGCAGACCTGGCCGCGTCGAGGCCTGCGCCGGACACCTCGGGGCTGGAGATAGAGGACCGTACGGTGCCCGCCGATCCGGACGTGCCGGTGCGGATCTACCGCCCGCAGCAGCCCCAGGGCGCCGTCATCTGGCTGCACGGCGGCGGATGGGTCGTCGGCTCCCTGGACACCGAGCACCTGTGGGCCGCCCCGATGGCGGACCTCTCCGGCGCGGTCGTGATCACCGTCGACTTCCGCCTGTCGCCCGAGCACCGGTTCCCGGCCGCCCTCGACGACGTCTACGCCGTGCTGACCTGGACGCACGACCACGCGGCCGAACTCGGCATCGACCCGGACCGGATCGCGGTCGCAGGCCACAGCGCCGGCGCGGGGCTCGCGGCCCAGGTGGCGTTGCGCGCCCGTGACCGGCAGGGGCCGCCGATCCGCTTCCAACTGCTCAACGAGGCCGAGCTCGACGACCGGCAGGAGACGTGGTCGCAGCGGAACTTCACCGATACGCCCTGGATCGATCGCGACGTGGTCGCCGCATCGTGGCGGCACTATCTGGGCTCCCAGCCCGCCACGCCCTACGCCGCACCGGCGCGCGCCGACGACCTGTCCGGCCTTCCGCCGGCCTACATCGCCACCGCGGAGTTCGATCCGAATCGCGACGATGACATCGCCTACGCGCTGCGCCTGCTCCAGGCGGGTGTGTCGGTCGAGCTGCACCAGTGGCCCGGCACTTTCCACGGGTCGCTGGCGATCCAGTCCGCCGACGTCTCACAGCGGCAACTCGCCGAACTCGGCGCCGTCCTGCGCCGCGCCCTGGCGGAGTGAGGCAGTCGCAGAGCGGGTGCATAGGATCGCCGGCATGGCGCTGCGACCTGTTCAGGTGAACATAAAGGCTCTTGACGGCTCGGCGGTCGGCCGGTTCTGGGCGGAGGCGCTCGGCTGGAGTGTTTTCCGACCCGGTGTGACCACCTACGTCGGACCCGGCGGCGACCTCGTCTGGCCGGACCCGGTCGCCGTCTGCATCGACGTCGTTCCCGTCCCGGAACCCAAGACAACGACCAAGAACCGTGTGCACCTCGATCTCACCACCACCTCCGCGGCCCATCAGGCGGAGTTGGTCGCACGCCTGAAGGCTCTCGGTGCCACGCCCGCCCATGTGGGCCAGGGCGAAGTGCCGTGGACGGTCCTCGCCGACCCGGAGGGCAACGAGTTCTGTGTGCTGGAGCCGCGGGAGATCTACCGGGACACCGGGCCGATCGCCGCGGTGGTGGTCGACTGCGCGGATCCGCGGGCCATGGCCCGGTTCTGGGGTGAGGCGATCGACTGGACCCTGCACGAAGTGACCGACGATCATGCGACGTTGCGCTCCGCCAAAGGTGTCGGCCCGTATCTCGAGTTCCTCCGCACGCCCGACGTGAAGACCGTGCCGGACCGCGTCCATCTCGACCTGCTGCCGTACCCCGGTGACGACAAAGACGCGGAGGTGGCCCGACTGCGGGCCCTCGGTGCCACCGACCTCGACCTCGGCCAGGGCGACGTCCCATGGACGTGCCTGACCGACCCGGAGGGCCACGAATTCTGCGTCCTCGCCCCGTCCTGACGCCGTCCCGACGCGGAGCCCTGACGCCCCCGACCCGTTGGCTGCCCGGGTCGGTCAGGCGACGGGCGTGATGTCCTCCACCTGGGCGGCCAGGCCCGGCGCGGGCGGCCGTCGTTTGAGGGCCAGGCTCCAGCCATGCCGCCCGATACGCCCCGCCACCCGGACAGACGGGGCGGCATGCCTGTGCGGGTGGTCGGCCAGCAGGAGCCGCAGCACGGGCTCCCAGGTCGAGAAGTCGCGTATCGATGCCACGGAGGGCCCTTGATCAGCCATGCGCAGACCGTACGCGGAACCACTGACAACCGCGGTCGCCGGGCCCGCAGTCGCCGGGCCCGCACTTGTCAGGGACCGACAACGCCGCACATCAGGGGGACAGGAGTGTGTGCCAGTCCTGGGCGGCTGCCCAGTCGGCGAAACTGTGCCAGCCGACTTCGGGGTAGTCCCGTCGCAGCCCGACGACGTCGACGTCGAGCCCGACGGTGGTGAAGTACTCGAACATGGCCGCCAGATCGGCGGATCGCGTCCGGACGTGGGCCAGCGGGACCTCTTGGTGGGTGATCGGCCGGTCGGCGGCCGCAGCGAGGATCTCGGCGATCTGGCCGGGGGTGCGCTCGTCGGAGGCGATGTCGATGCGGCGGCCGGCGAACTCGTCGCGGCGCTGGAGCGCGAGCGCCGCGAACGCGCCGATGTCGACGGCGGGGATGAGCGTGAGCGGCCGGTCGGCGGGCATGGGCCAGGCGAACGTGTCGTCGCGCAGCCCGTCGAGGGCCCAGCCGCCGGCGTAGTTGTCCATGAAGGCCGCCGGGGCGATCACGGTCCAGGGCACACCGGCTGCGCGAAGGTGCCGCTCGACCAGGTGCTTGCTCTCGTAGTGCGGGACTTCGGTGCCGCGGTCCGCGTGGGCGACGGAGGTGAGCACGATGTGCCCGAGGCGGGCAGCTGCCGCGGCGTCGACGAGGGCCTTGCCCTGCCGCGTTTCGATGGCGGTGTCGGCGCCGAAGGGGGTGGTGACCGCGAAGAGTGAGTCCGTCCCGGCGAGGGCGGCGTCGAGGGAGGCGCGGTCGTCGAAGTCGGCGTGGCGCACGTCGGCTCCCAGGCCGCGCAGGGCGTCGGCGGTGGGCGAGTCGAGGCGGCGGGTGAGTGCGCGCACATGGTGGCCTGCGGCCAGCAGGGCGCGGGCGGTGGCTCCGCCCTGGGCTCCGGTGGCTCCGGTGACGGCGACGGTGAGCATGGATTCTCCAGACTGGTAAGGGCACTTCGTTCGCTGCGTGGAACATTAACTGCGTCACGCAGTTAAGCGCCAGGAGATATTGCTGCGCTGTGAAGTGCTGCGCTGCGAAGTGATTGGCGTGCTAGCCCCGTAGCCCCGTAGCTCCTGTGACGAGCGTCACCATCGAAGGTTCGAACTTCGGCATGCGCCGTGCATCTAGTCCGCGTCTGACATCTGGCCCTTCACCAAGGAACGAACAATGGGTTATCTGCGCGGCTTCATCCCCTGGATCGTCTCGGGCGTCGTCTCGTCCTTCGACTGGCGTTGGGGTGCGATCGGGGGCCTCGTCTCGGGTCTGCTGCTTCTGTTGCAGGACCGCAGGCGAGGAGTGGCCCTCGACGCTCTGGTCCTGGACATCGCCACCATCGCCTACTTCGTCGTGGTCGGCGCGGTGGCTGTCGTCAGCCCGAACTCGGCTCTGGCAGACCACACCGACGTCGTCTCCTTTGCCTGGCTGGCCGCCACCGCCTGGGGGAGCCTGGCGATGGGCCGCGCCTTCACGCTGGGCATCGCCAAGCGGCAGACTCCGCGCGAGTACTGGGACATGCCGGAGTTCGTCCAGGTCAACAACCACATCACCAGTGCGTGGGGAGTCGGCTTCAGCTTCATCGGCGTCAGCCTGCTCATCTGCGGCGCGGTGGAGGCCCCGGCCTGGGTGGGTATCACCGCCCATGTGCTCGGGCTCGTCGGCCCCGCCGTCTTCACGAAGGTCTACCCCGCCCGGGTCCAGGCCCGAATGGAGGCCCAGGCGTCGGTGGCAGCCGGATGACCGACGAGACGACCCTTCCCCTGTATCTGCGGGGCCGCTTCGCCCCGGTCCCCGAGGAGCACAGCGCGGCCGATCTCACCGTACGGGGCTCGCTGCCGCCCGAGTTGGACGGCCGCTATCTGCGCAACGGCCCCAATCCCCTGCCCGGCGAGGAGAAGGGGCACTGGTTCACCGGTCCCGGCATGCTCCACGGCGTCCGACTGCGAGACGGACACGCCGAGTGGTACCGCAACCGATGGGTGCGCACCCGGGAGTTGGAGGGACATCCCCTCATCCGCGAGGACTTCACCGTCGACCTGGCCGCGACGCCCGCCAACACCCACGTCATCCGGCATGCCGGCACCGTGCTGGCGCTGTGCGAGGTCGGTCTGCCCTACTGGGTCACTCCGGAGCTGGAGACCGTCGGGCCGTACGACTTCGGCGGCCGGCTGCGCACCGCGATGACCGCCCACCCCAAGGAGGACCCGGTCACCGGCGAACTCCACCTGTTCGGGACCGGGTTCGCCCCGCCCTACCTCACCTATCACCGAGTCACGGCGGAAGGGGCCCTGCTGGACAGCCGGCCGATCGACGTGCCGGGCCCGACGATGATGCACGACTTCGCCATAACCGAGCGCCATATCGTCTGGATGGACCTGCCGGTCGTCTTCGATCCCGATCTGGCCGGGCGCGGCGGTATGCCCTACCGGTGGGACGAGGCGTACGGCGCACGGCTCGGGGTCATGCCCCGCACACCCGGCAGCACCGAGGTGCGGTGGTACGAGATCGATCCCTGCTACGTCTTCCATGTGGGCAACGCCTACGAGGACGCGCAGGGGTGCATCGTGCTGGACGCGGTGCGCTACGACCACACCGGATTCCAGCGGAGCTGGTCGGACATCGGCGGTCCCACCGGGCCGAGCGGTCTGGCGATGCCCCCGCCGGGCGACTCGCCGACCCCGGCCGTTCTGCACCGCTGGCTGCTGGACCCGGCCACCGGCCGCGTCACCGAATCCCGACTGGACGACCGGGCGGCCGAGTTCCCCACGCACAACGAGACCCGCACCGGGCGCCCCCACCGCTACCTGTACACCGTCTCCGGTGACGGCATCGCTAAGCACGACCTCACCCACGGCACCAGGAGCATCCATGAGACGCCAGGCAGCCGTCATGCCGGGGAGGCGGTCTTCGTACCGGCGGCGGACGGCACCGGCGAGGACGACGGCTGGCTCCTGACGCTCGTCTCGGACGACAACGGCGAGGCGGGCGAACTCCTTGTGCTGGACGCCGCGGAACTCTCCGTCCAGGCCGTGGTGGAATTGCCTCACCCCGTGCCGGCCGGGTTCCACGGAAGCTGGCTGCCGGAGTTTCACCGTGACGCATCGCCACGGAGGCGTTGACCTATGGCACCCCTCGACCCGCCCACCGACGAGGAACTCACCCGCCGGGCGCAAGCCGGTGAGACCGGATCCCTCGGGCTGCTGCTGGCCCGGCATCAGGCGCCGATGCGCGCGGTGGCGCTGAGCCTGCTCGGCTACGGCCCCGACGCGGAGGACGCGATGCAGGATGCGGCGCTGACCGCGCTGCGACGTATCGGCGACGTACGGGATCCCGCGGCCGTGGGGGCGTGGCTGCGGGCGATCGTGCGCAACAGCGCCCGGATGCGGCTGCGCGCCACACGGGAGATGCCCGGGCTGGACGGCCTCGACCACCTGTACCCGTGTGACCACGAGCCGTCGCACCCCGAGCGCGTCGTCGAGCAGCATGCGATGCGGGACTGGCTCTGGGACGCGGTGGAGGAACTGCCCGAGCAGCAGCGGCTGGTGCTGATGCTGCGGCATTTCAGCGGCATCACCTCGTACCAGGAGATCGCCGCCACGTGCGAGATACCGGTCGGCACGGTGCGCAGCCGGCTCAACCAGGCCCGGGCGAAGCTGTCCCAGGTGCTGCTGTCGACCGCGACACAAGCGCACGACGACGCTGCCGCCCTCACCGAGGACAGCAGACAGGAGGCCCTGGTGACTTTGGAGGGCGCTGCGCGTGGCAGCCTGTCCCGGGAGATAGCCGAGTTGTGGCCCGCGGAGACCGAACTGCTCGGCGTGCTCAGCCGACCGGGAGAACGCACCCATCCCGTCCCGGCCATGCGACAGAACCGGGAAGCCGGGGTGCGCCAGCATCTGCGCCATGTCGTGGCCAGCCGGGACATCACGATCTGGGAGATGGACGTCACCAACCCCGCAGGCGCCGTCAACCCCTGCCCGCCGACCCTGGCCTGGCTCATGATCCGCAGCGACAGGAGGGTTCGCACCCTCCGGGTGGTCTTCCCCGAGCCGACGCCGTGAGCATGGCAACACCCCAGCGTGACCCAGATCATGCCAACGGGATCGAACTTCCTCCCTGCTCCCGCATCTTGTCGGTGTTCATCGAACGACCCTCAAGATCGGGAGCTGTGATGGTCCTACCTGGCACTGACCCTCTGGCCGCGGGAGTCCACACCGTCGAGGTGGAGGGCGCAGTCCTGCGCTACCACGTCCACGGCACCGGGCCGCTGTGCGTGGCGCACCCCGGCGGGCCGGGTATCGCATGGGAGTACCTGCGTGCACCGGAGCTGGAGAAGAAGCTCACCCTGGTGTATGTCGAGCCGGTCGGCACCGGCGGCTCCGATCGGCTGCCCAGCCATCCCCACGGCTACACCAGGGCCCTATACAGCAGGCATCTGGCCGCAGTGATCGATCACCTCGCCGTGCCGCGTGTGCATCTGCTGGGCCATTCCCACGGCGGTTTCGTCGCCCAGTACCACGCGCTGCACCGTCCCGACCAACTCGCGGGAATCGTGCTGTACGACAGTGCGCCGGTCACCGGGGACGAGCACGCGGCCGAAGTGATGCGCTCAGTGCAGGAGTTCGCCGCCCGGCAGGCCGACCACCCGGAGCTGCCGGCCGTGCTGAAGGCCTTCGCGGCCATCCCGGCCATAGCCGACGACGCGGCCATGCTGGCCGCCGCGAGAGGCGTGCTGCCGGCCTACATCGCCGGTTACTGGGCCGAACCGCAGCGGTGGGCGCCGCTGCGGGAGTCCCTACGGGCGACCTACATCTCGGGGCTGGACGAGCACGACGCACCCGATCAGGTCGACGACCGCGTGCCGCTTGCCGCTCTTTCCCTGCCCGCGCTGGTGGTCGCGGGACGGTACGACGTCGTATGCGGGGCGCGATGGGCCGAGGAACTGCACAAACTGATCCCCGCCTCGCAGCTGGTGATCCTGGAACGCAGCGGCCACTTCGGCCATCTGGAAGAGCCCGGGCGATTCGCCGACGAAGTCGCCGCGTTCGTAACCGCGGATCACGCGACCGACCGGCCCGAGTAGCGCCGCGTCCTGTTCCAACTGCTCGATGTCGACGATTTCGCGCGCTCGGACGCTCGGGCCGAGAGTCCGCGGGGCCGAGGAGGACGACCCGGGGCAGCCGGATCGCCTCCAGGCCCGGCTCGAACCGCGGGGGGATCACCCCACCACTCCTCCGGCTCCCAGGCCTGGAGCAGGTCGAAGAGGCATTGGTCGCCGTCGAGCTTCACGGAGTTCACCGCGGCGGGCTTGTGCGGCCAGGGGCTCGTCGTTGCGCAGCAGGTGGACAGGAACTCGTCGGCACCGTCGAGTGCCGCCTCGTCCGGCAGCGGCTGCGGGGCGCCCACGGTGATCTGGGCGTCGTAGGTGTGCAGCGCGATCTCCTGGAGCTGATGTCGAGCGACTGCACCGGACGTCTGCGGCGACTGCGACGTACCCCACCACGTCCGGTCGGCACCTGCACGTCGAGGCCGGGAGCGGGGGTGCCGACGCCGAGCGCGTCGTCCCGGTGCTCGAAGCAGGCGGGACGGGACGGGCGGGCTCGGCGGGGTGTGCTTCATGCCGGACCGGCTCCGCGATGCGCTGCGATGCGATGCGATGCGCTGCGCGGAGTCACGGAAGTCGAGGAGTTCAGCGGGTCGGCGGGACGAACTCGGGCTGGTCGAGCAGGCGCAGCCAGCTTCCGTCAGGCTGGCGCCGGACGACCTGCGCCCGGGCGCCGGCCCCGTCCTTCGGCGGGGTCGATGTGAGGGCGATACCGCCGCTGATCAACGTCGGCAGCGGTTGTTCCGGTTCGAAACGAGGACGGTTGGTCAGTACTTTCTCCCACAGCGCACGGATCGCCTCCCGCCCCACCGTCAGCTCCCCAGGCGGGTAGGCCAACACCGCTTCCTCTTCGTAGAGCGCGGCGACTCCGGCCGCGTCACCGGCGTTGGATCGCTCGACGAACAAGCGCGTGATGTCCTCGGGCCGCAGGGCCTTCTCGTACTCCGGCATGGGTTCCTCCTGACGTCTGGCTTCGGTGCTCCCCAGCCTGGTCGCCCGCCGATCAGAAGTCCAACAGATGGATTTGCTGGAAGCTAGAATCTGCAGTCATGGAGCAGTCATGGAACTGAGGCAGCTGGAATACTTCGTCGCAGTCGCCGAAGAGCGGAACTTCACCCGGGCGGCCGAGCGTGTGCACATCAGCCAGTCCGGCGTCAGCGCCCAGATCCGGCAGCTGGAACGTGAACTCGGCGCCGAGCTGTTCGACCGCTCGGCGCGCACCGCCACCCTCACGGTCGCCGGAAAGGCCGCGCTCGAACACGCCCGCGCCGCACTTGCCGCAGCTGAAGCGGTCGGCCAGGCAGTGGGGCAGGTGACCGATCTGATCCGGGGTCGGCTCACGGTCGGGATGGTCATGGGCTGCACCCTCACCCCGCTGTTCGACGCCCTGGCCGCTTTTCACCGGGCGCATCCCGGTGTCGAGATCTCCCTGCTGGAGGACAACTCCGACCGGCTCGTCGAGGAGGTGCGCGCCGGCGCCATCGACCTGGCTCTCATCGGCACCGCGACCGCCACCCCCGACGGGCTGGACGCCCTGACCATCGTCAGCGAGCGGCTCGTCGCAGCGGTTCCGGCCGAGCACCCCTTGGCGAAACGACGGCGGGTCACTCTGCGCGACCTGACCGCCCACCCAATCGTATGCATGCCACCCGGCACCGGCCTGCGCACGGTGTTCGACCGGGCCTGCGCTGCACAGAGCCTCCAACCCACGATCGCCTTGCAAGCCAGCGCCGCGGACGCCATCGCCGACCTCGCGACCCGCGGACTCGGCGTCGCCATCCTCAGCAGTTCGATGGCCGTGAGCTACCGTGACCGGCTCACCGCCCGCATCATCGATGACGTCGAAGCACCGGCGCTGCTGGCCCTGATCTGGAAAAGCATGCAAAGCACGCACAACCCGGCGGTGCGCGAGTTGCTCAAGCACAGCCGGGAAGCGTTCGCCCAATCCGACCCCACTGAACAGTAACTGCCTCTGCTCGACGGACACTTGGACGCATGCGGCCCTGGCAGGGGCCGTGCCGAGGCCCTAGGGTCAAACCCTTGGGGGCCGAAGAGGAAACCTGGAGGACCGCGGAGCGTGCGAGAGACAGTGACACCCTCGGTGCTGCCCACCCCTGCGGCGGGACCGAGGAAGCGGGTACAGGACGCGGCCCCGGAGCGAGCCGTTGGGCAGCAGGTGCCGCACCCTGCCGGGCTCGCCGTCCTCCAGCGGACGGCAGGCAACGCGGCTGTGACGCGCTGGCTGCAGCGCCAGGAAAACCCCGAGGCAAGGGAGGACGCACAGCGGCACGCCGCTGATCCCACCGTGCACGGGGAGTGGGGCACCTTCCGCGCCATGATGGCTCGGGCCGGCTTCCCCGACGACGTCACGGACATCGCCTGGCAGCTCATCCTCGGCGGCATCGCCGAACAGGGACAGCTCAACGACGACGCCATGGCGAAGTTCAGCGAACGCCAGAAGCAACGCGACCACCGCGCGTCGAACAGCTGGTATCAGGAGCTGGTGAAGCTCGTCGGCGACTATCTGGCGATCGACACGCCGACGCTGGCACTCTGGTCGGGCGGCAGGGCGGTCAGCGACTACGCCCGGGCCAAGGGCCACACCCCTCTGGAGGCCAGCCCCTTCGGCGGCGTGGTCGACAAGCTGACCCTGACCTCGGACTGGATGCTGAAGACGCCGATGTGGAACGTCCTGTCCAAGGCGTTCGTGAGCCGGGCTCGCGGCCCCGTCCATATCTTTCTGCGGGCGTACAACCCCGACAGCGTCCTCATCGCGCAGGAAGTCCCGCAGCTCCGCGTGGTCATGGCGCTCAACCCTGCGGTGCAGCTCATCTGGCACCCGGTGTACGCCGCTGCCGACGGCAAGCTGATGGAGGTCACCAAGAACCTCGAGCTGGCCTCCGACGCGGCCTACCCCAGCCGGGACAAGTGCGTGCAGGTCCTCTACGACTACCTCCGGCTCATCCACGACCCGGCCAACGCCCACTCGCAACTCGCCTACGAGGGGATGAGCGCCCGTCTCGCCGCCAACGGAATCCCGCAGTAGCGCCGGGCTGACCCACGCGAACCTCGGGCAGCGCCTGAACCATCCCGTCGATCCATGGGATTTGAACCATGACCCGCACTAGGCTGCTGCTTCGTGCAGGAGACACGCCTCGACATTGCCCGGATCCGGGCGGCTCGCCGGGTGATCGACCCGGTCTTTCTCGACACCCCGCTGTACCGCTGTGAGGCGCTGGAGCCCGAGCTCGGGTGTGCGGTGAGCGTCAAGCTCGAAACGGCGAACCCGGTGCGCAGCTTCAAGGGCCGCGGCACCGAGGTGATCGCGAACCTGCTGGCCGACAACGGCTCGCGAGCCGCGGTGTGCGCCAGCGCGGGCAATCTCGGCCAGGCCCTCGCCTGGTCCGGTCGCGGCCGGGGGCTCGAGGTGAGCGTCGTGGCGTCCCGCTTCGCGACTGTGGCCAAGCTCGACCGCATCCGCGCGTTGGGCGCCAGGCTGGAGCTGGTGGACGGCGACCACGAGCTGGCTCGCGAGCGGGCGGCGGCCATCGCGCGGTATGACGGCATCCGGCTGGTCGAAGACAGTCTGGACATCGAGACCTGTGAGGGCGCGGCGACCATCGGCCTGGAACTGGCGGACGCCGCACCGTCGTTCGACACGGTCCTGATCGCTCTCGGCGGCGGGGCGCTGGCCACCGGCGTGGGCCATGTGCTGAAGGCGCTGGCACCCGAAGTCGAGGTGATCTGCGTCCAGCCGCTGGGCGCACCGGCGTTGACACTCTCGTGGCGCAGGCGACGTGTCGTCACCACTGACGCGACCGACACCATCGCCGACGGCGTCGCCGGCCGACGTCCCATCCCGGCCGTCCTGGACGACCTCCTCCTCGTCGCTGACGACGCCGTCCTGGTGCAGGAGGCGTCGATCATCGCCGGTATGCGGATGCTTTTCGACCATGCCGGCCTGGTGGTCGAACCGTCGGCCGCGCTCGGCATCGCTGCGATCCTCGAAGACCGTGACCGCTTCGCCGGTCGACACGTAGTCACCATCGTGTGCGGCAGCAACGTCGACGTGGACGCCTATCACCGCTGGATCGGTGGGGCTCCCCTCCACCGGTCTTGACAAGCTTGAGCCGACCGCCGCCCGGCGTCTCACCTTCTACCGCTCAACGACGGCAGCGGGCTCTGCCTGCGGGTCCCCGGCACCGGGGACGGGCTCGTGCCGGTGCAGGACACCTGCACCGGCGCTGCTGACCGCTCCTGGACGCTGGCCGCGTCGACCGGCGGCGCCATCCGCACGCTACGCAACGCGCACAGCGGCCGATGCCTGGCCGTGGCGGGCGCGGAGAACTTCTCCCCGGCCCGCCGACCCGCCGGCCCGCCGGCTCGCCTGCACCGCCCGGCCCGACGGGCAGCACTGGGAGCAGCTGTGGGGGACCGGTGACCGGGCCGGGCACTTCATGCTGCGCAGCGTCGGCAACGCCAAGTGCCTCGTGGTTCAGGGCCGCGAGGCGGCCCGGCCCGCGGCGCAGACGTCCTGCGGCGAGGAGTACGACGACCAGAGGTGGCACTTCGCCCCCTAGGCCTCGGCGACGCGCCTGTTCGGGATCCCACGATCGGCCAACGCCAGGATCACGGTGGATCCCGACGTCGACAGCCTGCCGACCAGGCCCTCGAAGGTCCGCGATCAGCCACGGACATCCAGGCCGTTGTGACCGAGTGCTGCTCGGATCTGGCCGAGCCACTCTGCGCCCAGCCGGCGCCCGTTCGGGAGTTGGTCGTCTCGATCCCAGCGCCACGTCGTGATGATCGCCAGCACGAGGATCCGGCACTCGCGCAGCAAGTCTTGATCGACACCGGGACAGTGCTCGCTGACTTCTTCGGGCGCATGGGCGAGGTCGAATTCGACCGGCCCACGGCAACACGTCTCAAGGTCGATGAACAGCAGCCCGTTCTCCGTGGTGAGCAGGTTGCCCGGGTGCGGCTCGCCGTGCAGCAGCTGCTCGGCGCCGCCGCGCTCGCCGATCACTCGTCTCAGGCTTCGTAGCGTGTCGCCGAGAAGCTCCCGGTCCGCCTCGGCGAGTGCCGGAGTGCGGTCGCGGTTCGCCACGAGCTGTTGTGCCTGTTCGACTCGATCCGTGAAATGCGGGGTCGGGACGTCGAGCCTGCGCATGCCGGCGTGCAGCCGTTCGAGCGCATGGGCGTAGTCGGCCGGTGAGACCTCGTGAGGTGTCACGGGTTCGTAGTAGGTCCATAGCGTGACCACGAAGCCATCACGCTCATGGACGCGTGGCTCCACTCGAGGCTCGAGAGCAGCCACGGGACACCCGGATTCGACGAGCCGCTGAGCAAGCTCGACTTCGAACTGCGCGACCTGATGCGCCACGGGTGCCACCCGGGCCAGGACGTCACAAGGCAGCAGACGCAGAGTGAGCTTGTTCGAGTCATGAAGAACGAGCGCGTCGTCGACCGTCAGGCCAAGCGATGAGGCGATCGACATGGCCGCGGCCACCGCACGCGGAAACTCAGACGCCTGCATCGTCGCCCGGCCCCTTTCCCTTGCCGGTGACGATCTGTCCGCGGCGAAGAGTCTTCAGAAAGGCCCAGTTCAGGTCGCTGAGGGTCGGCTCGGTCCTCCATCGGGCCCGCAGGACGCCGTCGCTGTCGGTCATCACAGCGGTGAATAGAGGGTGCCGTGAGTCGACGTCCAGGGGCAGGGCGGCAGCGGCGCGAGCACCCGCGATCCGAGCAGCCGGCGCCCGGTACTCGCTTTCGTCCGCGATCGTGCTGGTGATCACCCCGTTCCCGTCTTCCCAGACGAGTTCCACCGGGCCTTTCTCGGGGAGCGTGGCGAGAACTGCATCGATGTCGGCGGACAGGTCCGGCCAGACGGTCAACTTGGCACGCGGGCTGAGCCTCGCGCGCACCGCATCCAGGGTGTCCTCCGTGAGGCGGTGCCAGCGGGAGGCATTGTCGACGTAGCCCTCCTCCAGTACGGCTGCCTGTCGCACCGCGACGGACCGGCGCAGACGGGCCCAGAAGTCGTCGTCGGCGGGTCGTTGTACGCCGGGCTCGTCGAAGTCGGCCTCGTAGGGCGACGCCTGCAATCGTTCCGGGAAGAGGCCGAGTGCCCGGGTATGTGCAAGGGCGTTCTCGCTCGGCTTGTCGGTACGGACGTAGACGTATTGGTCCCACCCGACGTGCACGGCGAACGTGTCCTCGACTTCCAGACGGCACCAGGCGCCGTTGTCGCGGAGCATGGCGCGTACCAGCTCCAGACCGACGGAAAGAGGGATCTCTGCGCCGTCGTGGAATCCGCTGAGATCGGGTGGGAAGAGCCCGCCCAGACCGTGGCCCTCTACGGCCGGCTCCAGGCCGAAGTGGGCAAGGCCGGTGATCTGGGGCTCGCGAATGGCCAGATGGTCGACGCCTGCGGCCGCGGCGAAGGCAGCGACAGCCTGCAGGTAGGCCGACTCGACCGCCCCGTGGTCGCTGGTCGGCTCCTCACTGCCGATGTAGTGGCCGTGCTCGTCGCGGTCGGCGGGATCGTACTTGGTGATCCGGTGGACGAAAGGCGGCACACTGCTCCCCGTGGTTGTCCGCGATGCTCGCTCAGCGGTCGATCTCGTCATCGAGAGCGTAGGGCAGGCTGGGTCGACTCCAGCATGACCCCGCCTCCTGGCCGAGCTCGACGCCGAAGAGACCGGGAGCCGGCCGCCCGGACCGCGCAGCGCGCCGCGCAGGCTCGCCACGCTGGGCGACGCGGTCGGCACCGCGCTCGACTCCGGTCCGGTCGGCGGCCCCAACTTCGGGCTGCCCGGCCTGGACGCCGCTGCAGATGGTCTGCAGTCAGGCGGCCTGCGGCTCGTACTCGAACCAGTCGAAGTGGAGCGTGCCTTCGGCCGCGTACATGCCGATGACGCGACCGGTGAAGCCGCCGGCCACCTCGGTCGACAGGTAGCGGCCGTCGAGTGTCGCGAGCACGGTGAACGTGCCGTCGGGCTCCTCGACGCCGAGGGAGACTACGTCGGGTCCGGTGCGCGCGTCGTGCGGAGCCGGCGGGGCGCCGACCGCGATGCCGAGGACCAGCGGCAGGCCGGGCACGGGCCGCTCGGCCACGAGGGTGCGCAGCGGGCCGACGCGTGCGAGCACCCGCACCTGCGTGGCGGACGCCTCGATCTCGTAGTGGTGCTGCTCGTCGAGGCGGACGGCGAGACCGCCGCGTCCCTCCGCCGGGTCGACGAGGGCACGCGCCCGGCACGCCAGGTGCTGCTGGCGCCGGCCGACGAAGACGACGTCGGGCTCGTCCAGGGAGCCGCCCCGCGCGCGGAGGGTCAGCCATCCGGAGCGCTTCTCGGTGGTGCAGTGCTCGGCGGGTCGGTCACGCAGGGAGATCCAGGACGGCCGTAGTTCGCCGAGGTCGAAGTCGTCCCGGGGCGCCTCACCGGGGTGGGGAGCGAGCGGCCATGGGGGAGTGGGCAGGTGCAGTTCCACCTCGCCGACGACCGGCCAGCCGTCCACCCAGGTCACGGGGGCCAGGAACGTCTCACGGCCGAGCACGTGCCAGCCCGGTGTGCCACCGCCCGGCCGTACGCCGAGCAGCAGCATCCACCAGGAACCGTCGGGGGCCTGCACCAGATCCGCGTGGCCGGTGTTCTGGACGGGGTGATCGGTGCCGCGGTGGGTGAGGATCGGGTTGGCCGGGCACGGCTCGAACGGGCCGGTGGGTGCGCTGCCGCGGGCGATGGAGACGCCGTGGCCGCGCTCGGTGCCGCCCTCGGCGATGAGCAGATACCAGTGGTCGCCGATCCGGTACAGATGCGGCGCCTCCGGAGCCTTGGCGCCGGGGCCGCCCGACCAGAGTCGCCTCGGTGGGCCGTAGGTCTCGCCGGTGTACGGGTCGACGCGGATCTGTCCGACCCCCGCGAAGGTGCACCAGCAGGTGCCGTCCTCGTCCCAGGCGAGGTCCGGGTCGATGCCGGGGATGTCGGGCAGCGGGAGGGGATCCGACCAGGGGCCGGCGGGGTCGGTGGCGGTGACGAGCAGGTTGCCGCCGCCTTCGCTCACATTGGTGACGATCAGCCAGAAACGGCCGTCGTGGTGGCGCAGGGTGGGGGCGTAGATCCCGCCGGAGGACGGCACGCCGACGGGCAGACGCAGTTGGCTCGGCCGGTCCAGGACGTTGCCGATCTGCGTCCAGTGCACCAGGTCGCGGCTGTGGAAGAGGGGGACGCCGGGGAAGTACTCGAAGCTGGAGCACGCGAGGTAGTAGTCGTCGCCGACGCGGCAGACGCTGGGGTCGGGGTGGAAACCGGGGATCACGGGGTTGGCGAGGGCGTCGTCCGCCCGGTGCTGGTGGGGCATCCCCTGCGTCCTTTCGTCGTCGAAGCGCTTCACCTGACAGCGAAGCTAGCGACATGTTTCCGACGAAACAATAGGAGGAATCAAGGGAATGGCTCTTTGTTCTGCTGTATTGACGGTCCAGCAGGGTGGTGCTCGGTGTCGATGCGCTTCGACGAATGCCAGGAAGTCGTCTCCCCGGGCGGCGTAGACGTGGGTCCTCCTTGAGCCCGTACCGAGCGGAGAGTGAGCTCCGCTCGGTACGGGCGGAGGGCAGCGCGGGCCTTCCACCGCGCGCGCTGCTGCTCTGGGCCGCCGGCTCGCGGCAGTCGTCAGGCCTCGGCCTGGAGCTGCGCCAGCTCGGCCTCGAGGTGAGCCATGGCTTCGCCGCCGGCCATGAGGTCGGTGATCTCTTCGCGAGTGCGCTCGCCCTTGCGGAAGTCGTCGGCCTTCTGACCGCGGATCAGGACGGCGAAGTGGTCGCCGACCATCATGGCGTGGCGGACGTTGTGGGTGACGAGGATGACCGCGACGCCCTTGGCCCGGGCCTGCATGATGATCCGCAGGACGTGTGCGGCCTCCTTGACGCCGAGGGCTGCGGTGGGCTCGTCGAGGATGAGGACGTTGGCCCCGAAGTACACGGCGCGGGCGATCGCGAGGGCCTGGCGCTCACCCCCGGACAGGCTGCCCACCAGACGGGCGCCGTCGGTGACCCGGGTGATGCCCAGGGACTGCATCTCGCGGACGGCGATCTCACCGGCCATCTTCTTGTCGAACAGCTTGAACGGGCCCCATCCCTTGGTGGGCTCGGCCCCGACGAAGAAGCAGCGGCCGACGCCCATCAACGGGAACGTCCCGCCGAACTGGTGGACGGTGGCGATGCCCCGAGAGCTGGCGTCCCGGGGGCTGTCGAAGACGACCGGCTCGCCGTTGACCTCGATCGTGCCGGTGGTGGGCTTGTGGAACCCGGAGAGGATCTTGATGAGGGTCGACTTGCCGGCGCCGTTGTCGCCGAGCAGACACAGCACCTTCCCGGGATCCACCTCGAGGGAGATGTCCTGCAGGGCGTTGGTGCCGACGAACGACTTGCTGACGTCGGTCAGGCGCAGAAGGGGCGCGGTCATGGTCAGGCCTTCTTAGCGTTGCGAGGGGTGTAGGACAGGGCGAGCCGGCGGAAGGTGTTGTTCATCAACACGGCGGTGAGGATGAGGATGCCGAGGATCAGGCTGGCCCAGTCGGAGTTCCAACCGGTGTAGTAGATGCCCTGGTTGACGATGGCGAAGGTCAGCGTCCCCAGCGCCACGCCGAAGACGGAGCCGTAGCCGCCGGTGAGCAGGACGCCGCCCACGACGACGGCGATGATGGAGTTGAAGACGAAGGACTGGCCGTTGGCGACCTGCGCGCCGTTGTAGAGGATCGTCTGGATCACGCCGACCAGGGCCGCCCCGAACCCGCTCGCCATGTACAGGGCGATCTTCACCTTGGAGACCGGGATGCCGGTGGCGCGGGCGCTCTCCTTGTCACCGCCGATGGCGAAGATCCAGTTTCCGTACTTCGTCATCTGCAGCAGCACCGCGACGACGACCGCCGCCGCGAGCCACCAGAAGATCGCCACCTCGAACTGGCCGTCGATCAGCTGCCCGAAGAGCGACTTCGACAGGGGGTCGGGGGCGATGGCCACGCTGGTGGTGCCGGTCGTGGCGCGGGACAGGCCCAGGGTGAGACCGGCCATGCCGGCCATCGTGGCGAGAGTGACGACCAGGGACGGGACGTTGGTCCGCGTGACGATGATCCCGTTGAGCAGCCCGGTCAACAGGCCGAGGCCGAGGGCGAGGACGATGCCGACGATCATCGGGGCGCCCCAGTGCCCGGACACGATGGCCAGCGTCATCGAACTGCCCGCGAGCACCGAGCCCACGGAGACGTCGAGTTCGCCGGCGATCATCAGCAGTCCGACGGGGATGGCGATGATGCCGAGCTCGGCGGCGATGTTCAGCCAGCTCGCCGCACCCGCGGGGGCCAGGAACTTCTCTCCGCCGAAGATCGCGAAGAAGACGAAGACGCTGATCGTTCCGATGAGCGCGCCGGCCTCGGGCCGATGCCACAGTCGGCCCAGTCGGCTTTCGGACTCCTTTGCTGGGGTGACGGCGGTCTCGGGCTCGGCCGTCGACTGGGGGAGTGAGGTTGTCATCGGGTCTGGTACCACCTTTGTGGATCTTGGAGTGCTGCAAGAAGCGGAGCGCCGGTCAGAGGCGCCGGCCCGGCCCGGTCCCGTCGAATGGGGTCCCGTCGGACGGGGTCCCGTCGGGTCCGGTCCGGGCCCGGCACCTCTGATGCATCAGCGGACGCCGGCCTTGGTGCCGGCGATCGCGGCGGCGACGTTCTCGGACGTGACCAGAAGGGGGCCGGTCAGGAGGGGGTTCTGCGGCGGGAGCACGCCGTAGGACAGGTACTGGTTGGCGATGGACACGGCGTAGAAGCCCTGGAGGTACGGCTGCTGGTCGATCGCGAAGAGCTGCTTGCCGGCCTTGATCCGGTCCAGTTGGCTCTGCGAGAGGTCGAAGGTGCCCAGCTTGACCTTGTCAACGGCCTTGGCCTGCTCGATCGCGGCGGCGGCGCTGTCCGCGTCCTGCACGCCGATCGTCACCAGGGCGTCGATGCTGTCGTCCTTCAGCAGCGCACCCTTGATCGCCTGGGTGACCGCGGACGGGTTGCCGAAGTTGGAGGACGCCAGGGGCAGTTGCTTGGACGCCGAGCCCTTGCTCTTGGCGCCGTCGGCGATGCCCTTGCAGCGTGCCTCCTGATTGGCCGAACCGGGCACGGTGTTGACGCACAGGATGTTCTTGGCGCCCGACTCGGCGAACTTGACGCCGCCGGCCTTGCCCGCCTCGTAGTCGTCCGACCCGATGTACTTGACACCGCCGACGCGCTCGGCCGCGTCCGCGCCGCCCGAGTTGTAGATGAACACCGGGACGCCCTTGGCCACGGCCTGCTTGATGGCCGCGTCCTGGTTGTCGGGAACCCAGTCCGGCACGAGGATGGCCGACGGGTTCTGCGACAGTGCGGTGAGCGTCAGCTTGGCGGCGTCCGGGCCGAGGTTGTCGTAGTTCTGCGGGCCCAGGAAGGTCACCTTGCCGCCGTCGGCGCTGACCAGCTTCGCCGCGTCCTCGCCACCGCGCTTGATCGCGGACCAGAACGGGTCGTCGGCCTTGCCGCCGATGACGTAGATCGAGACCTTGCCGTTGCTCTTCGCCGGGGTGGTGCCAGACCCGTCGGCGCTCGCCGTCGCCTGTGCCGTGTCGCCCGTGGCCTTGCCGCTGCTGCACCCGGTCAGTGCGGTCGCCGCCACGGTGAGCACGCTGACCGCCGTCAGGACTCTGCGGGAGAGGCGACGGCCGACCAGCGGTCGACGGGTCTGTATGCGTTCCATGTGCTGGGTGCTCCTTCAAGTGAATCCGGGCGGCTGCCTGGGCGGACCAGGAGTGCCTCGGAGGGTCGAGCGAGATGGGTCCCGCGTGAGCCGAGGACCCGCGAATCGCGGGGGAGTGGCAGGCGGGACGTCCAGGTGAGAGCGGTCTCGGCGACGAGGGCTTACCGCACGGGTATCGCGGCACCGGTCGCGTCAACGCAATTCTGAGCAATTGCTCTTGGGAAACTTCTCGGTAATATGCGCGCCTTTTTAAAGCGCTTTAAGCGGTGCGCAGAGCATCCTTCTGTTTCGGGAGGGTGTCAAGGGCTTGTGCTCACCTGTACTCAATCGAAACCATGCCGCCGCCTCGGGGTGTCTCGGAGCGCCTCAGGGCGGCGGGCGGTCGACGTCGTCCGCACTGTCTCTGGTCGACTTGCGCCAGGGCCCTTGACACGCGACTGCGTGGGCGCTGATAGTACGAGTACTTAAAGCGCTTTAAGAGATGCTCTCGGTCGGCCTTTGCCAGCTTTCCGGTCGGCTTTATCCGGCGATCTCTATCGGCGTTCTCTGTCGGCCTTGCGCCCCTCGCACCGGGGAAGCCTGACGGTGAAGGCGGCGCCGCGTCCGGGTGCGCTGGAAGCCGTCAGGACGCCGCCCCGTGCGCCTCAAGGGTGACCCGGCCGTCGGGCGGCGTGTGGCGGACGGCGTTGGACACGAGGTTGCCGACGACCTGACGCAGCCGCAGCGGATCGCCCCACAGCTCCAACTCGCCCGGGTCGTGGACCAGCAGCGTGACCTCCGCCTTCTCCGCCGTGGCTCGGTGCGCCGACGCCACATGCCTCAGGACGGCCGCCGCCAGGACCGGTTCCGAGTACACCCGCAGGGTGCCCGCATCGGCGGCGACGAGATCCTGCAGGTCGTCGATGACGTGCTGCTGCAGCAGCCCTCCGGCGGGGTCGACGTGCCCGACCTGCAGGAACTCCAGAGGCGTTGCCGTATCGAGGCGTTCAGTCGGTAGCCGAGCCTACGCCGCACGCCCGACCGGACGGAGAACCATCAGTGAGCCCTCCAAGGTCGCCGCCATCGCAAAGGGGAACCGGTCGAGCTCGAGACAGAGCGCGACGTCGTCAGGATGGACTCCCTGTCGCACACCCTCCGCCAGCTCGGACGCGGCGCGGGACTCGCCGGCGCGGCGGAGGAACTCGGCCGCATCCGTCTCGGCCTCGGTGGCCCGCCGAGCGATGTACTGAGCGCACGCCAGATCTTCGTCGGCGTGCCCGTCTTCGCCGGTGACCACGAACGTGACACTGTCGCACCCGCGTGACCGCAAGAGCTGAGCCGTCGCCTCCGCCACCACGAAGCTGGCGCACAGCACCAGCGACGCCTCCTTGACCGCGAGGGCGCCTACGGTCCCTGCCGTGGTCTTCTGCACAACGGTCCGTCCGCCGAGGGCAATGGCCCGCAGCAGGCCCGGCGAGTTGACGGTGTCGAACCCGGGGGCGGGCGGACCGTCCTTGAGCGCCACCCACTCCGGGTGACGAGCCTTGAGGGCCAGGGCTTCGTCCAGCGACTCGGCAAGAACGATCTTTTCCGCCCCTTGGGCAAAGGCCCAGGCGGCCACCGTGAAAGCGCGCATGACGTCGACTACGACGGCCACGGCCGGGGCTTCGACCAGCTCGGCGATGCCGAGGAAACGAGCGTCCATCGGGTCATGATCGCGCATGCTCGACCCGATGCGCTCTCTGGGGGTGCAAGGCACACCCCCTCACGAGTGTGCGATCGCCTTGTGGGTGAAGGTGGGGGACGTTCCCGGGTTGGCCCAGGAGGCGGTCAGTTCGCTGGAGGGGAAGAACTGGAGGAAGCGGGGGTCGGCCTGGGAGCGGTCGACCAGGGTCTTCTCGACGATCAGCGAGTTGTACTGGTCGGCGGTCGTCTCGATGGTGTTGGCGTTGAGGACGACCTCCTGGCCCCAGGTGCGGGCCCAGCGGGCGATGCCCGGCATCCGGGAGTGCTCGGGGGTCAGGCACTCGGCGGCGATGACGTTCTCGCTGCTCGCCCAGATGCCGGTGGAGGTGTTGAGGACGATGGTCTGGTTGCCGAGCACGTGCCCCGGCGTCTCGACCACGGCGACGCCCGGGCCGAGGATCAGGGAGCCGTCGACGGGGAGGAACGCGTCCGGCCGTACGTCCCGATAGGTCTCCGGCTGGTACCAGGGCTGTTGGAGTGGGTGCAGCTGGGACATGGCCAGCAACTCGTGGCGCTGCACGATGACCTTGGCGTTGGGGAAGGCCGGCCGCACGGTGCCGCCGAGGTCGGCCTGGGGGCTCGTGGTGCCGACCCAGCGGCGCAGGTCCTGGGTGTGCAGATGGTCGAAGAGGAGATAGTCGACGTCCTCCGGCCTGATGCCGAGACGGGCCAGGTGCCCCAGGACTGTGCCGTGTTCGGTGGTGAGCAGTGACTGCAGCGGACCCGGCGTGCGGCGGATCAGTGCGGCGAAGTACGGCGTGTTCTGGCCCAGTTCGTGGTCGCTGGGCTCGAACAGCAGCACGCGTTTGCGTCCGTCGCTCTCCGTCCACCGCACCACCAGCATGCGGTTGGTGATCGACAGGAACGGGGCGATCGCCCGACTGGCCCGGAACAGGCCGAACTTGGTCGGGTACGGCAGTGTGATCAGGTCGCAGGTCGTGACGCTGTCCGGGGTGCCGGTCGCGGCGAACTCGGTGCGGAAGACCTTGGCCTGTTCGCGGGCCCAGGCGAGTTTGGCGCCGTAGCCGCCGGGCACCTCGGTCAGTCCGTCGAAGGCGGTGACACGGGTGTCCAGGGTGGGCATGTCGAGGACGTCGGAGTCCTGCCAGGCGAGCTTCATCGATCCTCCTGGACGATGTGAACAGGGGCTTTGTGGAGGGGCCTCGGCAGGCTTCAGTAGGGGGCCTTCTCGCCCTCGGTCGTCACTTCGAAGGTGTTCAGGAAGTTGCAGACCAACTGGTAGAAGCCGACCGTCAGGACCAGGTCGGAGAGCTGCCCGGCGGTGAGGAACGAGAGCGCCTCGGCACGGTCGGCCTCGGTGAGCGTGTGCTGTTCCAGCAACCGGTCGGTCAGGGAGAGGACCGCCGTCTGCTCTGCGGTCAGCCCCTCGGCGGAACCACTTCCGGCGGCGGCGATGCCGGCCTCGTCGAGCCCGAGGAGCCGGCCGATGTTCTCGTGGTGGTGGATCTCGTACGGCGCCCGGTAGGCGTGTCCGACCCGGAGGATGGCGAGTTCGCGCAAGGGGTGCGGGAGGGCTCCCTGGAAGATCGCGTCGGCCATCTGCAGGAAGGCGGGTGCCAGGGCGGGGGAGTGGAACACCATGCGGTAGATGTTCACGGCGGACCGCTCGGCGGCGATCTTCTGCAGGTCGGCGGGGAGTTCGGTCAGGTCGGGATATTCCATGGTCTTCTCTTTCGTGTTCGTACGGCGGTGTCAGCCGACCTTGTTGATGGGGTTGGTGCCGTCCCACGCGGCCGCCATCTCCCGCAGTGCCGCGAAGAGTTCGCCCTTGGCTCCGCCGATGTCGGAGATCTCGATGACCGTGCCGGGGTGCGTCTCGGTGTCGAGGTAGGCGAAGCGGCCGCCCTGGATCGCGCCCTCCTGGGCGACGGCGTAGCCGAGGGACAGAGCGCGGTCGTAGAGCTCCTGGTAGTCCTTCGTCCAGTAGGCGACGTGCTGTGCGCCCTCGTGGCCGGCGTCCAGGAAGTCCTTGTAGAGGGAGGGCTCGTCGTTGAGCGGCTGGATCAACTCGATCTGCACATCACCGGAGTTGGCGACCGCGGCGGCCATCTGCATGCCGGATGCGACGCCCCGGTACTTGAACCAGTCCGTCTGCACCGGGTCCTGGTAGAACCAGGGACCGACGCCCTGGGCGACCCAGAACTCCATCGCGGAGTGCAGGTCGCGGACGACGTATCCGATCTGCGCGATCTGTCCGAAGACGCGGCTCATGAAGTGACCTCCAGAACGATCTTTCCTACGGCTGTGTTCGAACGCATGTGGTCCGCCGCCGCCTTGGCGTCGTCGAAGGCGAAGACGCGGTCGACGACAGCTCGGACCCGGCCCTCCTCCACGGCGGGTACGACATCGGTGGCGAGGGCGGCACAGGCTTCGGCGAGTTCGTCGGGCGTGCGCACGCTGAACGTCGTGCCGAGAACCCGGAGGCGGCGGAACGACAGCTGGTTGAGGTCGATGGTGGACTCGGCCCCGGCCAGCCGCCCGACGTTGACGACGGTGCCGCCGACGCGCGTGGCCAGGAAGGTGTCGGCGAACAGCTGCCCGCCTACGTGGTCGAGGGCGAGGTCCACCCCGGCGCCGCCGGTGACGTTGGCCACGGCCTCGGCGAGGTTCTCGGACGCCGTGTCGACGACGACGTCCGCACCGACGGACTTCAGGGCCTCGGCCTTGCTGCCGGAGGTGGTGGTCGCGATGACCTGGGCCGCGCCGAGCGCCTTGGCCAACTGGACGCCGATCAGGCCGACCGAGGAGGTGGCGCCGACGACGAGGACGCTCTGCCGCAGGCCGAAGCCGCCCTGGGCGAGGGCGTCGTGCTCGGTCGCCAGCGCCACGGGCAGGGCCGCGGCGTCGGTCCACGACAGGGATTCCGGCACCGTGATCACATGCCGGTGGTCGACCAGCGCGTAGGGGGCGAAGGCGCCCAGGGTGACGCCCATGACCCGGTCGCCGACGGACCGGTGCCGCACGTCGGCGCCGATCGCGTCGACCTCGCCGGCGAATTCGAGACCGGCGGTGAACAGGTCGCTCGTCTTCGCTCGCGGGTTGTACGTGCCTTGCAGCATGTACAGGTCCGCCCGGTTGACGGCCGCGGCCCGCACACGAACGCGGATCTGCCCCGGTCCCGGCGTCGGTACGTCGACGTTCCGTACGTCCCATTCGGGTCCGGCGCCGCCCATGAGCGCCCGCATGGTGCTGGTCATCAGTGGTTCTCCGTTACTACATGGAAAGGATTCCGAAAAACTTACGGTGTATGTCCGCCGTTTCCTCAAGCTAGACTTACGGAATAAGTCACGTCAAGAGCCCGCACGGGAGTGTGGCCGGCGAGCTCGCGACCCGCTTCCTCGTCCAGGGCGTCGCGGTCGCTCTCCGATGTGACGACCCCGATGCGCGGACCGTCGTCCTCGTGTGGACGCGGGCGGCGATTCTGGGTGTCTTCCAGGCCTCGACCTGCCGCGATTCCTCGTGGCGCTTGAAACTTATGAGATAAGTTGTTATGTGGCGCAGGGGTGCGCCGCTGAGCGAAAGGGATGGGCGATGGCGCAGAGGATGACCCGCCGTGGGCCGCTGACCAGGGAGGAGATCGTGCGCCAGGCCTTGGTGGTGGCCGAGACGGAGGGCATGGAGAAGCTGTCGCTCCACAAGATCGCGGCGGCGGTCGGGGTGCGGACCATGTCGCTGTACAACCATGTCGACGACAAGGCCGACGTGCTGGACGCCATGGCGGACGTGATCCTGAGCGGGATCCGGATTCCCGAGGCTGACGAGATGTCGTGGGAGGACGGACTGCGCTCCCTCGCTCACTCCTTCCGTGCCGCCGCCCTGGGGTATCCCCGTTCCTCGTCCCTGGTGCTGACCCGCCGACTCAACGCGCCCGCCGCGATGCCGGTGGTGGAGGCCGCGCTGCGTTTCCTGAACCGCGCCGGCCTGGAAGGCGCCGACGCCGTGCATGTCCTGCGGGCCTTCATCGCCTTCCTGATCGGGACGCTCTCGCGAGAGGTGGGGTTCGCGCCGACGTACGCCGGCGCCATCCCGGGTGTGACCACCATGCGTGAGGAGGAACTCGTCGAAGGCGGGCTGCCCGCCGTGGCCGCCGCGGCCGCCGAACTGGCCGTGATCGACCACGAGGCGGAGATGGAGTTCGGCCTGGAGCTCCTTCTCGACGCGGTGCGCCGCAGGGCCGCTGCGCTTTCGTAGCCGCGGTGGGCCCGAGCTGTCGGGAGCCATGCCGCCGACAGCTCGGGCACACCCGCGTCACCCACCGGCACCTCGGTCCGCTCGGCGTCCTTCTGCTGTGTGCGGTCGGGGAGGTCGGCGCCCTCGATGCCCACGTCGGGCAGGGTCCAGGCGGGGCGGCCGAGCAGGGCCATGGCGGCGGGCACCAGGGTCATCCGGACGACGAAGGCGTCAGTGACTGACGGGCCACGGGACCGCCCTGCGCGAGCGGCGGGAGGGCCGGCTGACACTGGACGCGCTGGAGCACTGGCTGCGCGAGGAGATCGCCCACCGGAAGCGGCGCCGGGGCAGCCGGTCGCGCGCCCGTGCGCGGCGCCGACTGAACCGACCTCAGGCGGTTCAGCCGGCGCCGGCCCGTCCGGTCCTCAGTGGCGGGTCACACCGAGCCCGGAGCGACGAGGCTCACCGCTTCGTCAGCGGTGTGACGGTGAGCTGGTCGATGACCGGGGCGTACGCGGAACGCTGGTCGTACGCGTTGTAGGTGTCGCCGTCGAAGTCGGGCAGTTCCTCCGCCGTGAAGGTGAGCCGGTTCGTGCCCTTCTTGAGGGTGACCGGGACGGTCAGCTCGCGGAAGTCGTTGAAGTGGAAGGTGGTCGGGAACAGCACTCGGCGGGCCGGTCCGCCGTTCACCGAGAGATCGGCGTGCCGGGCGATCGGGTCGGGGTTGTAGTGGGTGGCGGGCGCCTGCTCGGCGTTGGAATAGCGGATCGTCACCGCGTGCCGTCCCGCTCTGGCGGCCACCACGTCGAGGGTGAGGGCGTTGGCGGTCCCGTCGCCGATGCCTGTGACGGACTTGCCGTTCGTGGCGAAGGTGTACGCGTCGGTCGTCGTCGCCGCTCCGGAGAGCGTTCCGTTCTCGGCCTGGTACACGGTCGGGATCAGGGTGCCCTTCGACGGCGCGACCCGCAGCCGGTCGAGCACGGTCTGACCCGAAGTCCCCGTGACGGTCAGCTTGTTGATGCCGCCGGAGAGGAACACCTTGACCGTGTCGGTTCCCTTCCGGCCGCCTCCGATCGCCGGAACGTCGAGTTCTTCGCCGTTGAGCGACAGGCTCGCCCGTCCTCCGCCGAGGTGGTCGACGGAAACGGTCGACTCACCGTCGGTGGGCGAGTACACCCAGAAGGTCGCCGAGGCGCGCTTCGGCAGCCTCAGGGTGCCGGGGCCGGACGCGCCGGGGCGGGTGTAGTCGGTCCGGGCTCCGGCAAGGGTGGCGTACTCGGCCTCGTAGATCGCCGGTCGGGTCACCTGTGCATCGCGCAGGGACAGGTCGATCTTGTCGATGATGGCGTCGCCCTTGGTGACGCCCAGGTCCGCGTCCTTGGCGGCGAGCGTGAGGGTGTGCCTGCCGGCGGTCAGCTTCACCGTGGTGTCGGTGTGCCCCCAGACCACCCACTTGTAGCCGAGCGGCAGCCGCAGCTCCTGCGGGTCCACGCCGTCTACGCGAAGGAAGACATTGGTGGGTCCCTGCTCCTTCACCAGGCCGTACAAGTTGTACGAGTTGGCGAACACGCTCAGGTCGTACGTCCCGGTCGTGGGAACGTCGACGTCGAAGGCGAGGACCCCGTCCGAACCGGTGCGCAGTCCGCCGACGTTGTAGTTGCCGGACGTGGCGAACTTGCCGACGTCGGAGGGCGTGCCCTCGGGGCCGTTCCTGGAGTAGCCGCCGCCGGTGTAGGCGGCGTTCTCCGCCTCGTACGACGCGCGCCAGCTCACCGAAGGCGTGGCCGACTCACCGCCGTTGCCGCCCGGGGAGAGGATGACCTGGTACGCGGACATCGCGTTCATCCCCGTCATCGGCAGCTTCACCGAGCCGTCCGAGCCGACCGCGATCTCCTGGTCGGCCAGTCGTATGGGCTGCGCCGAGTCACCGACCTGTCCGGTCCACGGGATCTCCTGGACGGTGGCGTGGACCGTCGTCCCGAACACGGCCGGGTCGACGTTCGCGAAGACGATGTCCGCGTCGCCGCTCTGGCCGCCGAAGAGCACCCGGGACTGCTTCTTGCTCTCGTCGAGCGTGGCGACACCCTGGAGGGTGTACTGCTGGTTGGGGTGCGGGGCGTTCACCTCGACCGTGTGGCCGGACATCTGACCGTAGGCGTTGAACAGCCACCACTGGCCGTTGCCCTTGTTGGCCTCGACGGCCGAGTCGTTGAGGTTGCCGTCGATGTTCCAGTACGCCAGATCGGCGTCGATCTTGGACTCCTCGATGGCGGAGACCCACTGGACGACCTGGCCTGGCACGGACAGGTGGTAGTTGTGGCCGTACTCGTTGACGTTGATCTGCAGCGGTCCGACGCCGACGTCCTTCTCCATCTGCCGGTACTTCGCCACGTTCGTGCGGACCGCGGCGGGGGACGACAGCTCGTGCCAGGTCATCACGTCGGGGACGACGTCATTGGCCTTGGCGTACTCCAGGAAGCCCCTGACCTGGTCGTAGAGGACGCTGGTGTTCGGGCCCGCGATGCGCGCGTCCGGGTCCAGGCCCTTGATGAGGTGGTACGCCTCCTTCCAGGCCGCGAAGTAGTACCGGGGGTCGTTCAGCCAGGAGACCTTGTTGTAGCTCCAGTTGCCGGTGCCGAACATGTTCCCTTCGGGCTCGTTGAAGGGGACGTAGACGACGTGGTCCTTGTAGTCGCCCATCGTCAGGACCTGCTGGACCTGCTTCTTGAGCTTCTCCTTGAAGTCGGCCATCCGTGCGGGGCCGTCCGCACCCGGCCACTCGTACGGGAAGCCCCGGTAGATGTCGGTCATATAGATGTAGACGTCCTTGCCGCCCGAGTCCACGAACGAGGGCAGGATCTCCAGCGCGTCCGCCCCGGGGTGCTGCGGACCGTCCTGGGCCTTGGTCGACACCGTGCGGACGTGCATGCCCTCGACCAGATTGCGGCTCGGCACTCCGTCGCCGTAGATCCCGTAGAGCGTGCCGCTCGCGCCGCCGTGGAAGGCGCCGGTGTCGGTGCCGAGATCGATGACCAGCCTGTCCGGCTCGGCTGCCCGGGCCGGGCCGGCGGTGGGCAGGGCGAGCAGGCCGGCCATCACCGCCGCCACCGTGGCGCCGATGGCTGTCGTTCTCTTTCGTCGCACTGAGGTCTCCGTGGTGTCCATGTGGTGTCCATCGTGTCCGTCGTGTCCGTCGTGTCCGTGCGGGGTGGTGGAGAAGAGCTTCACGGTCGAACCGGTTCGACATGGGGGCAGGCGTGGCCCCTGTGTGGCGGCGACTACTTGTGGCAGGCATGCCAGAGAACCCCGGAGCGGTTGTCGAACCGGTTCGGGGAAGCTAGCACCGAGCAAAACGGCCAGCAATACTCCGGACCGAGTTTCCGGCTCGTCGGGAAAGTTCTGTTGCAGGCGTTGACACCTGTTCGCGGACGCTCCTAACTTCACTTCACGCGAACCGGTTCGACGCTCGGCTCGCCACTCGAACCGGTTCGACGAAGGAGCGCCGTGAACATCGGTGAGATCGCCAAGCGGGCCGGTGTCTCGCGGAGCACCGTGTCGTACGCGCTGAGCGGCAAGCGCCCGGTGTCGGACGACACCCGCCAGAAGATCCAGCGGGTCATCGACGAGCTGGGCTACCGGCCCAACGCCAGTGCGCGGGCGCTGGCCAACGGCAGGACCAGCACCATCGGCCTGGTCTTCCCGCCGGCCGGCAACCACTACACCGGAATGCAGCTGGATTTCATCGGCAGTGTCGTGGAAGCCGCCGCCGCCCACGACTACGACGTACTGCTCTCGCCGAGCGGCATGGACAGCGACCGCTTGTTCCAGCGGCTGCTGGGTGAGCGCCGGGTCGACGGCGCGATCCTGATGGAGATCAGACTGGAGGACGACCGGGTCGACCACCTCGACGCGCTGGACTTCCCCTCGGTGGCCATCGGCCGTACCGCACACCCGGAACGCGGCTGGTGGGTCGGACTGGACCACACCGCGCTGGCGCAGGCATGCGTCCACCACCTCGCCGACCTCGGCCACCGCCGGGTCGCCTTCGTCAACCGGCCCGAGCAGCTGCTACGGGCCGGGTACGAGTCCGCCCAGCGGGGACTGGACGGGTTCACCAAGGCCGCGGCGGAGCGCGGGCTCACCGTCCGGACCTACTGCTGCGGGGACGACGCCGCCTCGGGCCAGGCCTGTCTGGAGCGGATCCTGTACGACGACCCGGCCACCACCGCCCTGGTCACGCTGAACGAGGCCGCGCTCGGCGGCCTCTACCGGGGGCTGGCCCAGGCCGGCCGCCATGTGCCGCGCGACTTCTCCGTCACCGGGGTCGTCGCCGGCCGCTGGGCGGAGACGGTGACCCCGCAGCTCACCGCGGCGGATGTACCGGCGGCCGAGATGGGCCGCCTCGCCGTCAACCTGCTCGTGGAGCGACTCGACCACCCCGACGCGCCGCCCCGGCACCAGCTTCTCGCCCCGCCGATCTCGCTGCGCTCCAGCACGGGGCCCGCCGGTACCCCGCCCGCCGGCCAGGCAGCGGACGCGGGCCTCGACGCGACCTCCTGACCCTCCGAACCCAACCTCGTCCCCACCGACACTCCTCGTCCCCACCGACACTTCTCGTCCCCTCCAGCACGCTTCCTTCTTTCCAGCGCGCCTCCCCCCCCGCGCGTCTTTCCCCTTCCGTCAGGGCCGCCCGATCAACCCGGTGGCCCGGTTCGGCAGGCCCCGACACCCCCAGGCCACCCCTTCCCGGGCACCCCTGTGCCAAGAACCAAGAGGAACCCGCAATGAACACACCCGCCAGACGGCGCTTCACCGCCGCAGCCCTGACCGTCGTCGCCCTCGCCACCGGCACCACCGCGTGCTCCTCCGGTGGAAGCGGTTCCACGAAGGCCGAGGACAGCGGCACGTACACCATCTGGGACCCGTACCCGCAGTTCGACAAGACCTCGGCGTGGGCGAAGCTGCTGGACGGCTGCGGTGCCGAGGCCGGCGTGAAGATCAAGCGGACCGCCTTCGACACCAGCGACCTGTCGAACAAGGCGCTGCTGGCCGCGCAGCAGGACAACTCCGCGGACCTGCTCATCGTCGACAACCCCGTGGTGTCGACGCTGGCCGAGGCAGGTGTGCTCACCACGACCGACGACAACAAGATCGACACCGCGGCCGTCGACGCCAACCTGCTCGGCGCCGGCCAGGTGGGCGGGAAGACGTACGGCACCCCGATCGGGGCCAACACCCTGGCGCTCTACTACAACAAGGAGGTGCTGAAGGCGGCCGGGGTGGACATCGCCTCGGTCAAGGACTGGGATTCGCTGACGGCGGCGCTGGAGAAGGTCAAGAAGTCCGGCAAGAAGGGCATCACGTTCTCCGCGATCGGGACCGAGGAGGGCAGCTTCCAGTTCCTGCCCTGGTTCTGGGGCTCGGGCGCGCAGCTCACCGACGTCGCCTCGACCGGGGCCGTGTCCGCGCTGTCGCTGTGGAAGGGCTGGCTGGACAAGGGCTACGCCCCCAACTCGGTCATCAACAACACCCAGACCACCAGCTGGCAGGAGTTCGCGACCGGCGACTACGCGTTCAGCGAGAACGGCACCTGGCAGCTCGCGAACGCCGAGAAGGCGGGCTTCGAGTACGGGGTCGTCCCGGTGCCCGCCGCCTCCGGAGGCAACGCCGCGGCTCCGACGGGCGGCGAGTTCGTCACCGTCCCCGTGCAGGGCGACACCGGCCGCTACGCCACCTCGCAGAAGCTCGTGTCGTGCCTGACCAGCACCGAGAACCTCCTCGCCACCGACACCACGTTGTCCTACATCGCGCCCACCACCGAGGTCCAGGACAAGCAGGTGGCGGCCGACGCCCAGCTGCAGCCATGGGTCGACGCGGTGAAGGCGGCCAAGGGGCGCACGAGCGACGGCCTGGGCACCAAGTACCCCAAGATCTCGGAGCAGATGTGGAAGGCGGTCCAGGCCGCCCTCAGCGGTTCCGAGTCGCCCGAGGACGCGCTCACGGCCGCCCAGTCCGCCGTCAAGTAGCCGATGTCAGAGGCCCGTTGATGAACCGCACGACACACCCGCCGGACCCGCAGCCGGTGCGCGGGGGGACCGGGGCGGCCACCGCCGCCCCGCCCCCGGCCCGCGCGACGACCCGTCGCCGTCCCGCCTCCCCGCAGTGGGCGGCCTGGGCGTTCCTCGCCCCGGTCACCCTCTACCTCGTCCTCTTCTACGCCTATCCGCTCTACCGCAACATCGATCTGAGCCTGCGGAACTACACCGTCCGCTCCTTCGTCCAGGGCGACGCCCCGTTCACGGGCCTGAGCAACTACCGAGCCGTCCTCGACGATCCGACCTTCGCCCCAGCGCTCCTGCACACCGCGGTGTTCACCGCCGTGTGCCTGGTCTTCCAATACGCGATCGGCCTGGCCCTCGCGGTCTTCTTCAACCAGCACTTCCGGCTCTCCGCCACCCTGCGCGCGCTGTTCCTCGTGCCGTGGCTGCTGCCGCTCATCGTGTCGGCGTCCACCTGGTCGTGGATGCTCAACAGCGACTCGGGTGTCGTCAACGCAGCCCTGCACGCCGTCGGCGTCGGGCCGGTGAACTGGCTGACCTCGCCGGACTGGTCGCTCACCTCGGTGATCATCGCGAACATCTGGATCGGCGTCCCGTTCAACCTGGTGGTGCTCTACAGCGGCCTCCAGTCCATCCCCACCAGCCTGTACGAGGCCGCGGCCCTGGACGGCGCGAACGCCTGGCAGCGGTTCTGGCGCATCACGTTCCCCCTGCTGCGCCCGGTGTCCGCCATCACCTTGCTGCTGGGCCTCGTCTACACGCTCAAGGTCTTCGACATCATCTGGATCATGAGCAAGGGCGGTCCGGCGGACTCGTCCACCACCTTCGCCACCTGGTCCTACCAGCTCGGTTTCGGCAACCTGCTGCCCGCCTTCGGCCCCGGCGCGGCCGTCGGCAACCTGCTTGTCGTCGCCGCCCTGGTCTTCGGGCTGGTGTACATGAGGGTCCAGCGAAAGCAGACGGTGTCATGAACCTCCCCGCCCGACGCGGCCGCACGTGGTGGAAGACCGGCATCGGTCTCCTGCTGACCGCGCTCATGCTCTTCCCGGTCTACTGGATGCTGAACGTGTCCTTCACCCGCGACCAGGACATGCGCAAGAGCCCGCCGGACCTGTTCCCGGTCAACGGCACCCTGGAGGGCTACCGGGCCGTCGTGGACCAGCAGTTGCCGTATCTCGGCACCAGTCTCGTCATCGGTCTGGGCACCGTCGTGCTGACCGTGGCGCTGGCCGCGCCCGCCGGTTACGCGCTGGCCAAGCTGCGCCCGCGCGGCGGCGGAGTCCTGAACTTCGTCCTCCTGGCCGCCCAGATGATCCCCGGCATCATCATGGCGATGGGCTTCTACGCCGTCTACCTCAGCCTCGGCCTGCTCCAGTCCGTGCCCGGCCTGATCGTCGCGGACTCGACGCTGGCGGTGCCCTTCGCCGTACTGATCTTCACCGCGTTCATGTCCGGCATCCCCGGCGAACTGCTCCAGGCCGCGAAGACCGACGGCGCCGGCCCGCTGCGCACCTTCTGGTCCATCGTGCTGCCGATGAGCCGCAACGCGATCGTCACGGTGTCGCTGTTCGCGTTCCTGTGGTCCTGGTCCGACTTCGTCTTCGCGAGCACCCTCGCGGCCGGCGGCGCCCATCAGCCGATCACCCTCGGCATCTACCAGTACATCGGCAACAACAACCAGGAGTGGAACGCCATCATGGCCACCGCCGTCGTGGCCTCGCTGCCCGCCGCGGTCATCCTCGTCCTCGCCCAGCGGTACGTCGCCGCCGGTGTGACGGCCGGCGCCGTCAAGGACTGACGCTCCCCCCTTTTCGTGCCGTAGACACCCCGTTGAAGAAACGAGTCACGCCGCCATGACCGCCGCCTCGTCCGGCCCTGCCTTCTCCGTCCACGACATCCCGTTCAGCATGCACGGATCCTGGTTCGGGATCTCTCCCGTGCTCGCGGAGAAGACCCGCGCCGAGGACCTCCACCTCGTCTCGCACCAGAACGGCATGCACGCCGTCCTACGGTTCGTCCCCCTCGACCCGGCGACGGGCGACCGGGCGGAGACCCGCATACAGGCGTCGCCGAGTCTGCTCGGCTGGACCGGTGGGGGCGGGCGCGTCGACCTCGCCTACGAGTCGCCGGACACCGTGCGCCTGCGCGGCACCGGACTCGGGTTCAGCGTCAGCGCGGCGGCGCAGGCACTGACCCCGTTCAGCGGTACGTACTTCTTCCACGACCCGGCAGCCGACGCCCACGTGTTCACCTCGTACGAGACCGGGCGCCGCTACCGCATCACCGTGCTGGCCGGCGTCGTGGCCGAGGTGTCCGGCGCCCAGGCGCTGGGGCGAGGGGACCGCGGTCTCACGATCTGCGCCGATGCCGACGGTCGCTGGGAGGCCGCCGTCGAGGAACTCGACACCGCGCGACCGCCGTACGTCTCCTCGGCGCCGTTCGACGAGGTGGTGGCCGTCGCGCGGCGCTCCTTCGCCGCGTTCGTCGACACGGTCGCCCCCTGGCGCTCGTCGGGCACCCCGGCCGCCGAACTCGCCGCGTACGTGGTGTGGTCCGCGACCGTGCGCCCCGCCGGCCTGGTCACGCGACCGGCGGTGCTGATGTCCAAGCACTGGATGGACAAGGTGTGGAGCTGGGACCACTGCTTCAACGCCCTTGCCCTGGCCCCCGGTTCGCCCGAGCTGGCCGGGGACCAGTTCGCGCTGCCCTTCGACCACCAGGACGAGAGCGGGGCCCTGCCCGACTCGGTCACCCACTCCGAGGTCCTCTACAACTTCGTCAAGCCGCCCATCCACGGCTGGGCCTTCGGTCACCTTCGCCGACGGCTGCCCGAGCCACTCGGCCGACCGGAACTCGCCCAGGCGTACGGCATGTTGAAGCGCTGGACGGACTTCTGGCTCACCGCCCGCCGAGCCGCCGACAGCGCCCTGCCCCACTACCAGCACGGCAACGACAGCGGCTGGGACAACGCCACGACCTTCGACCCCGAGCGGGTGCTCGTCAGCGCCGACCTGGCCGCGTTCCTCGTCCTGCAGATGCGTGAACTCGCCGATCTGGCCAGTGAGTTGGGCCGCTCCGACGACGCCCACCACTGGACGCGTACAGCCGACGCGACCCAGGCGGCCATACTCGACCAACTGTGGACGGGGGACCGGTTCGTCGCCCGTTCCGCCCACGGTGACCACTCCTGGAGCAGCTCCAGTCTGCTCGACCTGATGCCCATCGCGCTCGGCGAGCACCTGCCGGAGGACATCAGCGCCGTGCTGGCCGAACGCATCGAGACCCACCTGACCGATCACGGCCTGGCCACCGAACTGCCCGCCTCACCGCACTACCTCTCCGACGGCTACTGGCGCGGCCCGATCTGGGCCCCCGCCACCGTCCTCATCGAGGACGGCCTGCGCCGGGCCGGCCACCACCGTCTCGCGGACGAGATCAGCGCCCGCTTCCGCGCCCTGTGCGAGACCCACGGCTTCGCGGAGAACTTCGACGCCCTGACCGGCAAGGGCCTGCGCGACCGCGCCTACACCTGGACCGCCAGCAGCTACCTCCTCCTCGCCGAAGCCCACGAACTCCGTACCGCGGAGTCCCTCGCGGCCACCGGCGACTGAAGACCGCCTGGGCCGAGCCGCGCCCAGGCACCACACCGACACTCGGGAGACCCGCAGTGCGTACACCTCGCGTACCTTCCCCGATCGGACGGGGGCGCAGACAGGGCCGTACAGGGGCCCGCCGCCTCCGCGTGCCCACCGCGCTCGCCGTCCTGCTGGCCTCGCTCGCCGCCGTCACGCTCCCCGGCACCAGCGCGCAGGCCGCCGACACCTCCGTCACCGTCGACTTCTCCACCGCCGGGGGCGCCCCCGCCTATCGTGCCTCGGGCACCATCTACGGGATGTCCGAGAACGGTTCGCTGCCGCAGGAGCACTTCTACACGGACATCAAGTGGAAGTTCATGCGGGCCGGCGGCGCCCAGCTGGACAGCCCCGGCGGCTGGGTCGCGGGCAAGTACGACCGCCGCTGGAACTCCACCCTCGCCCAGTACAACCGGACCAAGGCGCTCGGCGGGACCTTCGTCATCCTGCCGCACGACCTGTGGGGCGCGGACGGTACCACCACCCCCACCTACCCCGGTGACGGCGGGGACTGGACGAACTTCGACGCGTTCTACACACGGCTGCTGTCCGACGTGGTGGCGGCGGGCATGACGGACATCCAGTGGGACATCTGGAACGAGCCGGACTGCTCGCTCTTCTGGGGCTCCGGGCAGACCCAGTACCTGGAGATGTGGAAGCGGGCCTACCAGAAGATCCGGGCCGCCATCCCGGGCGCGGTCGTCGTGGGGGCGAGCACCTGCGGCAGGCCCACGAGTTCGAACACCTGGTGGAACACCTACCTCGACTACGTGAAGGCCAACAACGTCGAGCCGAACGTCTACAGCTGGCACGACCTCCCGGGTGACCCAGTCGCCGACGGCAGCTCCCTGCGGTCCAAGCTGTCGGCCCGATCGATGACGACGAGCCGTCCGTTCCAGGTCAACGAGTACGGCAACACCGACGAGCAGAACCCCGGCCGCGGCGCCTGGTACATCTCCCGTCTGGAGCGGGCCGGAGCGGACGGCCTGCGTGCCAACTGGGCCTCGGCCGGCAACCTGCACGACTTCGAGGCGAACCTGCTCACCAAGACCGGCAGCCAGTACCTGCCGCTCGGCGAGTGGTTCATGTACCGCTACTACGGCTCGCAGTCCGGCAACATCGTCAACTTCATCCCCGGCACCAACACCGACGGGCTCGCGACCAAGGACAACACCGCGAAGAACGCGAAGATCCTGCTCGGCAGCAACGGCAACACCGGCACCGTCACGGTCAACCTGAACCGCCTCGACACCACGTCCGTCGTCGAGAACGGCAAGGTACGCGCGGTCCTCCAGCGCATCCCCAGCAACGGCGGCGCAGCCGTGACCGGCCCGGTCACCGTCTCCGACCAGACCCTGACCGTCAGCGGCAACGCCGCCTCCGTCACCGTCCCCTGGACGAGCGCCTCCGACGGCTACACCCTCACCCTGCTCCCGCCGTCCGACACCACCGTCGCCACGGTCGCCGTGAGCCAGAACAGCGGACAGTGCCTGGACGACACCGGCCGCAGCACCGCCAACGGCACGCAGTACCAGCAGTACCACTGCGAGGGCGGGTATCAGCAGATGCTGGACTTCAAGCCGGTGAGCGGCAAGACCAACACGTACACCGTGGTGAACGAGTACAGCGGCAAGTGCCTGGACGTGTCCGGGGCCTCCTCCGCCGACGGCGCCGCCGTCATCCAGTACACCTGCAACGGCACCACCAACCAGCAGTTCACCCTCAACCCCGTCACCGCGCTCGGCAACAGCCACGACTACCAGCTGGTCGCCGTGCACAGCGGCAAGTGCGTCGACGTCAGCAACGTCTCGACGACGGCCGGCGCGCTGGTCCACCAGTGGACCTGTGACGCGGCGAGCGTGCTGAGCACCAAGAGGAACCAGATCTGGCGGCTGCTCGGCAAGAGCTGACCGAGCGCGTCGGATCAAGCGGGCTGTGGGGTCAGGCGCTTGTGGCCCTTGCGGTCGTAGTACGCGGTCATCGCGAAGCCGAAGAGCAGCGCGATGGCCGCGCCGATCGCGATCATGATCCAGGCGCGGGTGAGGCCGGCGTCGCCCCGCGCGTCGAAGTAGAGGATCGCGCGGACGCCGTCGCTGAGCTGGCGCATGGGCTCGAAGTGGGACAGGAAGTCGTAGAAGCCGGGTACTGCTTGGAGCGGCACGGTGGCACCCGAGGACGGCAGCCCCAGGACGATGAACACGAACATGGACACCAGCTGGCCGATCCCGCCGAAGGCGGCGTTGATGGCCTGGACGCCGAGGCCGACCGCGAGGGACGCGCAGTAGGAGTAGATCCACAGCAGGGGGATGTGGGTCGCGTCCATGTCGAGGATGCTGACGCAGGCGAGCAGCACGAGGGAGACGCTGATGAGTGTGATGCCCGCCGTCATGGCCATCTTCAGCAGCAGGGTCTGGGTGCGGTTGATCGGGACCGTGGGCAGTCGGGTGTGCCAGGGGCCGATCTCGTTGTCGGCGTAGCCGAGGGCGGTGTCCACGCCGTTGCTGATGACGTTGCCGCCCATGAATCCGGCCAGGACGAGCAGCAGGGTGTAGTAGAACGCGGTCAGTCCCAGTCCGCTGTGGTTGCCGAGGGGGTGGCCGACCTGGGTGGTGACGGCGACCGGATCGGCGAGGAGCAGTTTCGTCCTCGAGTCCGCGGTGGCCGTCGTGAGCTGTTTGCCGATGGTCTGCGAGGCCTGGTGGCCGGCCGCCGTGGTGATCTGGCTCGCCAGGGAGGAGCCGAGGCTACCCTTGCCCGGGTTGGTGAGCACGGTGATGACCGGACGCTCGGTGGCCTTGGCCGTGGTGAGCGCGGCGACGGAGTCCGTGAAGTCGGAGGGGATCACCAGGGCGCCGTAGACCTTGCCGGAGTCCAGTTCGTCCTGGGCCTGCGCACGGGTGAGCGTGCGCCACTCGGCCTTGCCGCCGGCGGAGTCGGCGGTGATGGCCGCGCTGATCTGGGTGCCCAGGTTCTGCTGCTGGCCGGGCAGCGGCTTGCCCGTGTCCGCGTTGACGAGCGCGATCGGCAGGTCGTGCAGGTCGCCCTGCGGGTTGACGATGCCGCCCATGTAGAGCAGGGACAGCAGCAGGGCGAGCAGTCCGGTGAGGATCGTGGGCGCCAGCCACAGCTTGGGGCGGCGCAGGAGTGCGGTGGCGCGTGCCTGTGGGCCGGTGCCGGGAGGCGTGGCGCCGGGAGGCGTGGCGTCGGAGGTCATGGTTCTCCGTCGTGTTCTGGGACGCGGTGGGTGGGGGCCCGCACGGGACTCCTCGTTACGCGCTCTCGCGCGCCTTCTCGTACAGGACGGGGTCGTGGGCGCTGACGATGGTGAGGTCAGTATCGGCGCGCCGGTACAGCTCGGCCAGACGGGCGTGGTTGTCGCGGACCTTCTTCAGGTCGAACCCGACGACGGTCTCCATGCCGCGCAGGGAGGCGGGGACGGGGGAGCGGCCGTCGAGGGTGCCGTGGTGGTAGAAGGCGTCACCGGCGTGCAGGATCCAGCGGGTGCCGGTGTCGACCGCCACGGCGGCGTGGCCGCGGGTGTGGCCGGGGAGGGCGATCAGGACGATGCCGGGCGCGATCGTGTCGAGTTCCCTGGCCGCGGCGAACCCGCGCCACTTCTCGCCGTCGGGACGGTGTTCGACGAGCTTCGGGCCGTGCGCCCACTGCGCCGAGCTGTAGCGGATCCGCTCCCGCCAGGTGGGGGAGTGGACGGCTCCGCGCGCCTCGTCCGCGGTGAGGTGGACCTGGGCGTGGGGGAAGTCGGAGAGGCCGCCGATGTGGTCGGCGTCGAAGTGGGTGAGCACGATGTGGCGGACGTCGTCCCGGCGGAAGCCGAGCTTCTCGACCTGGCGGGCGGCGGTCTCCTCGGGGTCGAACACCGGCCGGACGAAGCGGCGCGCCGGACCGACGCGCCGCTTGGGGTCGGCGATGTCGTCGAGGCCGTAGCCGGAGTCGACGAGGACCAGGCCGTTCGCGGTCTCGATCAGCAGGACGTGGCAGACGAGGTGGGTGCCGGGCGGATGCATGGTGCCGCAGTTCAGATGGTGGACCTTCATGGTGGGCGTCCTCTACAGGTCATAAGACTTATGGTGTATATCAATTTCGATTCAAGCTAGACTTACGACATAAGTACTGTCAAACGCGTGCCCTCCGGCGCGAGTCAAGGAGCAGAACCATGAAGATCGTCGTGCTGGGCGCCACCGGCAACATCGGCTCACACGTGGTGAAGGAAGCGCTGTCCCAGGGGCATGAGGTCGTGGCCTACGTCCGCAACCCCGACGCGGTGCAGCGGCAGGCCGGGGTGACCGTCGTGCAGGGTTCCCTCGACGACCAGGCCGCGCTGGCGAAGGCCTTCGTCGGCAGCGACGCGGTGATCTCGGCGATCGGGGTCGCCCTGCGGGCGAAGAAGCCCGTAGACCTGATGCAGCGCACCCTGCCGGTCGTCACCGACGCGGCGCGGGACGCCGGTGTCGAGCGGTTCGTGCTCGTCTCCGCGTTCGGTGTCGGGGACACGGCGGCGAAGGCGTCGTTCCTCGCGCGGCTGGTCTACAAGACGGTCGTCGCCGCGATCTTCAAGGACAAGGAGCTCTCGGAGCAGAGCCTGCCCGCGAGCGGTCTGAACTGGACGATCGTCCACCCGGTCAACCTCAAGGAGGCCCCTGCCGCACCCTCCGCCGCGGTCGAGCGCCTCGACCGGGTCGCCAAGGTCCCCGGCCTGCCCACCCTCCCGTTCGCGAACGTCGCGCGCGCCCTCGTCGAGATCGCCGGCGACCGCGGCCTCGCCGGGCAGCGGCTGCTGGTCACGACCGAGAAGGGCTGGAAACCGCAGGGGCACGGGGCCTGAGAGGGGCGTGGCTTCGCTGGTCGGCGGACCGGGCCCTGTTGCCGCGCGGCGGTCAGCCCCGTCCGGCGCTGGAGGCCGAGGCGCGCTGTTCCAGCCGCTTCAGGGCCATCTCCCCCCAACGGAGGTCGTCCCTTTCGAAGGCCATGCCGCGCAGCAGGGTGAGGTAGGGGCCGATGGGCTCGCCGCCGGCGACGTACTCGTCCTCCGTGCGCCCGTTCAGCAGGCGCTGCTGCAGGCGCGTGTAGCGGGCCAGCTTGGCCGTGGCCCACTCCATGCGCTCGGCGATCGCGGAGCGCACGGCCTCGATGTCGCCGGCGTCGACGCTCTGGACCTTGACCATCAGCTCGTCCCTGATGGCCGTCGGCCTGCCCGGCGGCTCGGCGGTGTAGGCCCACACCGCCTCCAGTCCGGCCTCGGTGAGGGAGAACAGCCGCTTGTTGGGGCGGCGCTCCTGTTCCACGACGCGGGCCGTGATGAGCCCGTCGGCCTCCATGCGTTCCAGTTCCCGGTAGAGCTGCTGGGGGGTGGCCATCCAGAAGTTGGCGACATAGGCGTCGAACCCCTTCGCGAGGTCGTACCCGGACGCCTCGCCCTGCAAGAGAGCGGCCATCACCGCGTGACGTAGAGCCATGACTCCAAGCTAGCACCAGGTTGAATAGTCAAAAAAGTGACTATGGTATGGACTTCTCGCGCCCTCGCTTCTAATCTGCGATGCACCTATTCAAATCGTTGACTATGAGAGGCGATCTCGTGCACCCCTTCCGCAAGGCCGTCGAAGCAGGCGACAAGGAAGCCGTCGCCGCCCTGTTGGCCGACAACGTCGTCTTCACCAGCCCCGTGGCCTTCAAGCCGTATCCGGGCAAGGCGATCACCGCCGCGATCCTGAACGCCGTGTCGGAGGTCTTCGAGGACTTCACCTACATCCGGGAGATCGCCAACCCGGACGGCCGTGACCACGCCTTCGTCTTCACCGCCACCGTGAACGGCAAGCAGCTCACGGGCTGCGACTTCCTCCACTTCGACGAGGAGGGCAAGATCGACGACTTCATGGTCATGGTCCGCCCGCTCTCTGGCGCGAACGCGCTGGCCGCCGCGATGGGCGCCAGGTTCGACGAGATCGCGCGTGAGGCAGGCGGCCATGAGTGACTTCGACGCCGTGCCCACGGCCGTACGGGACGATCTCGCCGGTCGGCCGGAAGGTGTCGGGCCCCGCTCGGTCCTCTAGGGGCTGTCTCTAGTTGTGATCATTGGGCTTTGAGGAGGCTGCTGATCCAGATGGTCGCTGCGCGGAGGTGGAGTCCGGCGAGGTAGCTCTC